>VAWY01000135.1:20400-96378 GCA_005888335.1 Actinomycetota bacterium | reverse complement strand
CCATGTCGACCGGGGAGACCCACAGGCCGCCGACCTTGAGCATGTCGTCCATCCGCCCGACGTAGACGTAGGCGCCGTCCTCGCGGCGCTCGTAGCGGTCGCCGGTGGCGAACCAGTCGCCGCGCATGCAGCTCTTGGTCTTCTCGTGCTGGTGCCAGTAGAAGGCGGCGCACGAGTCACCGCGGACCTCGAGCGCTCCCACCCCCGGCCCCTCGACGACCTCGCCGTCCTCGTCGACCACGCGCAGCTCGTAGCCCGGGACCGCGCGGCCGGTCGTGCCCGGCTCGACGCGCCCCGGGCTGTTCGAGCAGAAGATGTGCAGCATCTCCGTCGAGCCGATCCCGTCGATGATGTCCAGCCCGAAGCGCTCGCGCCAGCGCTCGAAGGTCCGGGGCGGAAGCGCCTCCGCGGCCGACACGCAGACGCGGACGGAGTCGAACGCGCGGTCGGCCGCCGGGTCGCGCACGAGTGCGGCGTAGAGCGCGGGCACCGAGAAGAACACCGTCGGCCGCCGCGCGCGCAGCGTCTCGATGATCGGCGCCGGCCTGCTGGCGCCGGCCCTGAGCACCGATGTCGCCCCCATCCAGAGCGGGAACGAGAGGCCGTTGCCCAACCCGTAGGCATGGAAGAGCTTGGTGGTCGAGAACGTGACGTCGTCCTCGCGCAGGCCGAGGACCTGGCGCGCGTACGTCTCGCACGTGACCTCGATGTCGTGGTGCAGGTGCACGACGCCCTTCGGCTTGCCGGTCGAGCCCGAGCTGTAGAGCCAGAAGGCCATGTCGTCGCGGTGCGTGGGCGCGGGCGTGAGCTCGTCGTCCTGGGCAGCGAGGCCCGCGTCGAGCTCGACGACATCGGCCTCGGTCGCGCCGCGGGCGACGAAGCGCACGCCCTCGCCCGCGAGCGCGCCGCGCAGGCGGTCGAGCGATCCCACGTCGGTGACCACGACGGTCGCGTAGGAGTCCTCCACGTAGTGGCGGAAGTTCTCGTCCTTGTCGAGCTGGCTGACCGGCACCGGGACCGCGCCGATGCGCATCGCCCCGAGGAAGGCGATCGGGAAGGCGGTCGTGTCGTCGAGCACGAGCAGCACGCGGTGCTCGCGCGCGATCCCCAGCTCGCGCAGCAGGTGGCCGGCGCGGTTGACCTGCCGGCGCAGGTCCTCGTAGCTCAGCGTCGCGTCGGGCGCGACGAACGCCGCCTTGTCGGCGCGTCCCGCCTCGACCTGCCTGTCGACGATCGTGCTGGCGTTGTAGGGGCTCATCCTGTCCTCTTGACGACGACTGTGCTGTCGCTGTCATACGAGGTGGCAGGCGGGTTGTCCAGCGTGATCGTCCCGACGCCCACCGAGGTGCCCGACCTGCGGCGGCCGACGCGCCGCCGTCAGGAGCAGCGCACGAGCTCGACGTAGCCGTCGGGCGCTGCCTCGCGCAGCACGCCGTAGCCGCGGCCGTAGAGCTTGTTCTCGACCTCGTGGTCAGGCTCGACCTTGCCCTGCACGCGCAGCACGTTGCGGTAGACGACGCCGCGCACGCGGGCGCTCGCCAGCTTCTCGATCAGCGTCCTCGCCGAGGTAGGTGCATGGCGGCAGCTCCTTCCGGCCTCGTGCCGGGAGTCAGGGGGCGCGGCCTGTCTCCCAGAAACCGGGGCGCCGCCAACCCCGAACATTCGTCGACTGCGTCGAGCCGCCCGGTCGCGCGGTAGGGTCGCCCGCGCGGTGAGGACCATGTGGGCCACGCATCGGCTGTGGGGGCCGGTGATCGCGACGCTCGCGCTCGTGGCAGCGCCGGTGGCGGCGCGGGCTGACGCGGCGTCGACGCGGTACTCGCTGGCCAACGGCTGCTACTCGCTCGCCGGACCCGACGGGCAGCCGGTGGGCGGCGCGGAGCCGGTGCGCATGCAGGCGACGGCGCTCGGGCGCTACCTGCTCTACCGCCCGGACCGCACGTTCGTCGCCGCGCGGGACGACGGCACGGTCGCGGTCGCCGACGCGCCCAGCCCGGCGGCGGACTGGCGCGTGGAGGAGGCGGGCGGCGGTGCGTTCACCCTCTCGCCGATGTCGACGCAGCGGCCGCTGCTGACCGTGCGCTTCGTCGCGGCCGAGGGCTGCGCCGTCTATCCCGAGGCCGAGCTCGACGCCACCGGCACGCCGGCCAAGAGCGACGTGCCGTACGGCCGCGTCGGCGGTCTCGTCGAGGGCCATATGCACTGGATGACGTTCGAGTACCTCGGCGGCAGGTTCCACTGCGGGCGGCCGTGGCACCCGTACGGCATTCCGTACGCGCTGCCCGACTGCTCGTCGATCGAGGGCCCCGAGGGCGGCGCGGCGCCGACGCAGAACTTCCTCAACTACGGGGACCCGGTCCATCCGCACGACACCAGCGGCTACCCGAAGCTCACGGCGTGGTCGCCGAACAACCTGACCTACGAGGGGACCTACTGGCGCTGGATCGAGCGGGCGTGGCTGGGCGGCCTGCGGCTGATGGTCATGGGCGTCAACGAGAACCGCATCCTCTGCGAGCTGCAGGCCAACCGCGAGACCAACTGCAACGAGATGGACACGGTGCGCCGCGGCCTGCAGGACATCCGCGAGCTCCAGGACTACGTCGACGCCCAGGCCGGCGGCCCCGGGAAGGGCTTCTTCCAGATCGTCACCGACCCCTACGAGGCGCGGCGCGTCATCAACGAGGGCAAGATGGCGGTCGTCCTCGAGATCGAGGTCTCCGAGCCGTTCGACTGCGCCGGGTGGGATCACCCGACCTGCGACGAGGCCCAGATCGACCGCGAGCTCGACGAGATGTACGGGCTCGGCGTCCGCTCGATGCTCCTGCTCAACAAGTTCGACAACCCGCTCGTCGGCGTGCGCTTCGACAGCGGGCCGGTCGGCGTCCTCATCAACGGCGGCAACCGGCTGAGCGCGGGCTCGTACTGGAGCGCGCGCACGTGCACCGGACCGCTCGCGGACAACACCATCTTCACGCCCGAGCCGCAGAGCAGCGCAGCGATCGACTCCCTGCTCGGCGCGGCCGGCGTCCCGAGCGGGACCGCCCCCGCCTATCCGCCGCCGCCGCACTGCAACACGCGCGGGCTCACGACGCTCGGCCGCCATGTCGTCGAGCGGATGATGGACCTGCACATGATCGTCAACCCCGACCACATGAGCCAGGCCGGGGTCGGCGACACGCTCACCTTGCTGGAGTCGCGCAACTACTCGGGGGTCATCTCGCCGCACGGCTGGATGGATCCGGGCAACTGGCCGCGCATCTGGAAGCTCGGCGGGATGGCCTTCCCCGGTCACTCACAGGCGGCCGACTACGTCAAGGAGTGGCAGCGCTACCGGCCGCAGCAGACGCCGTACGCCTTCGGCTGGGGCTACGGCGCCGACCTCGGCGGGCTGTCGGGCCAGCCGGGGGCCAGCCCCGACGGCGCGGGCATCACGTACCCGTTCAAGAGCATCGACCGCCGGGTGACCTTCGAACGCCAGCGCACCGGCGACCGGACGTTCGACTACGCGAAGGAGGGCGTCGCCCACTACGGGCTGTACGCCGACTGGTTCGCCGACCTGCGGCGCCTCGGCGGCGAGGCGCTGGCCAAGGACCTGTGGAACGGCGCCGAGGCCTACCTCGAGATGTGGGAGCGCGCCGACGGGATCCCGGTCCCCGGCTGTCACGCGCCGATCGGCCGGTTCACGCCGCGCGGCCGCGGGCCGCTGCGCGTCGGCGTCGACTGGCGGACGCTGCTGCGCGGCGCCGGACAGCCGCAGCAGCGCACGCGCGCGTGGAGCTGGTGCGTGCGAGGCAAGCGCAACGGCCGCGCGGCGGACGTCGCCGTGCTGAGCCGCTCCGGCACCGTCGAGCTGGTCGGCAGCACGGCCCGCGGGCGCCGTGCCGGAGGGGTCCGCGTCGGCGCGAACGCACGCGCGCTGCACGCGACGCGGACAGCCGGCGCCGGCGTGCGCTTGCGCCGGACGCGCCGGGCCGCCTGGGTGTACGCCGTGCACGGCGGGCGCGTCGTGGCGGTCGGCGTCGCGACCGGAGCGCTCGCCGGGCGGCCGAGCGCGCTGCGCGCCGACGTGCGGCGCCTGCTCGCCGCCAGGGCGACGCAGGCGCCGCGCGCGTTCCGCCCGAGCCCGGCGCAGGCTGCGGCGAACGGCCGCCTCTCGGGCCGGACGCTCGCCGGCGCGAGCGACCCGTCCGTCAACGCGGCGCTCGCGTTCGCGTGCAGCCTGCAGCTCAGGCAGCCGGCTCCGGCGCCTGGGCGTACATCAGCGACCCCGGCGTCGTGAGCAGCTCGCCGGTCTCGAGCAGCGTCTTGAGACCGGACAGGATCATCGGCCAGCCGCCGTAGATCTCGTCGTGGGCGCCTTCGCGCAGCTGGTCGTGGGTGACGGTCAGCCGGCACGAGTCGCCGACCGGCTCGATCTCCCAGGTGACCCGCGAGGTGCCCTCGGCCCTGACGTCGTCGCTCCACAGCGCGTTGAAGCTCTGGACGAGCCGGCGCGGCGGATCCACCTCGAGGTTCTCACCCGCGGAGATCGTGATGCCCGCTCCCGGGTGCACCGCCTCGTAGCGCGACCCGGGCGTCCAGTCGGACTGCACCCCCACGCCGAACGTGTACTTGCGCCGCATCTCGTTGTCGGTGATCGCCTCCCAGAGGCGCTCCGGCGTCGTCTTGATGTAGATCTCGAACACCTTCTCCATCGTCCTGGCCTCCAGTGTGTCCTTGAGCTCGCTCAGCGTCGCGGCCCAGGGCTCGGCGTACTTGCTCACCCACCTGTCGTGGACGAGCCGGATCGGGACGGGGTTCAGGAAGTGCAGCTTCTCCCTGCCGCGCCGCCTGGTGACGACCAGGCCCGCCTCCTCGAGCACCTTCAGGTGCTTCATCACGCCGAAGCGCGTCATCGGCAGGCGCTGCTCGAGCGCGCTCAGCGTCTGCCCGTCCTCCTCGAACAGCTCGTCGAGCAGGCTCCGGCGGGTCGGATCGGCAAGGGCCCTGAACACCTCGTCCATGGCCGAGAAACGATACGTGACCTTTTGGTCACATGTCAAGCAGCTACAGCCAGCGTCTCGTCCGGGCCTTGTAGCGCAGGTACTCGGCGCCGAACTTGCGCTCCAGGTAGCGCTCCTCGCGTGCGATCACACCGCGGTCGACGACGACCAGCGTCACGATCAGCGCGAGGAAGGCCCAGAGCGCCTGGCTGAGGACCGCGATCCCCGCGTAGATCAGGGTCATCCCGAGGTAGGCCGGGTTGCGACTCAGCCGGTACGGGCCGCTGGTCACGACCGTCGTCGTCGCCTCGCGAGGGTCGACTGGCGTGCGGGCCCGGCGGAACGCGGCGAGGAACGAGGCAAGCAGTACCACACCGGCGACGACCAGCACCCAGCCGAGCGACGTCCGCAGGAGCCGCGGCAGCGAGGCCGAGGGCAACGCTGCGTCCAGGCCCAAGCCGACCGCGAGGCCGCCGGCGTAGATGAGCGGCGGCGGCGCCACGACGCCCGGAGCGTCGCGTTCGGCGCTCACCCGGCGCCTCCGAGGACGGGGACCCGCTCGGCGACGCCGTCGCGGCGGGCCCGCCCCGCGGGACGCCGGATCGCGTCGAGCATGATGCGGTGCCCCATCGCCGCGAACGGGACCATGTAGATCGGGAAGAGCACCATCGGCAGCCCGGCGAACACGACCGTCGTCGGGTGGACGTCGAAGACGTGCAGCGCGCCGGGGAAGCAGAGGATGCCCAGCGTGACGGCGACGACGTGGTCGGCCAGGCCCGCGACGTTCCAGCCGATGAACGCCTTGCGCCAGCCCGACCCGGGCCGCCGGACCTCGGCGTCACGGAACCAGAGCGCCCACATCGCGATCGGGGCCGTCACGCCGATGGCGACGTCGCCCCACGCCGCCGGATAGGTGAAGAGGCCGGGCAGCTCCCCGCGCGCGTGAAGAACCAGGAAGACGAGCCCGACGTTGCGCGCGAGCTGGATCGAGGCCAGCCGCCACAGCGCCGAGCGCGTCCCGAGCGCGGTGCGCAGGCGCGGGGCGCGGCGCAGGGCAGCGACGACGAGGAGGACGGGGAGCGCGTACGCGAGCGCCAGCAGGACCGGCGTGAGCCGGTACGCCGCGCCCCAGCCGATCTCGAGCGCCGCGAGCGCCACGCCGAGCCCGCCCCAGGCGAGCAGTCCGGCGGCCACGTAGCCGGCGAGCCGCGGCCAGCCGGCAAGCCCGGCGGCGCGGGCGCCGAAGGCGATCGTCAGGAAGCCGGACAGCGGGATCAGCGAGGCCACGGCGACGACCGTGACCGCGACTCCCGATGGAACGGACGGAACCACCTCGCGAAGGACTGTACTACGAAAAGCTAAGTCTGAACAGCTTGATTCGTAGTAAGTCCTATTCGGTCGATATCCTCGCTGTGTGCGCAGCTACCAGCAGTTCTGCCCCGCCGCCCGCGCGCTCGACGTCGTCGGCGAGCGCTGGACGCTGCTCATCGTTCGCGATCTCCTTCTCGGTCCCAAGCGCTACACCGACCTCCAGGCCGGGCTGCCCGGCATCGGCCCCAACGTGCTCGCCGATCGCCTGCGCTCGCTCGAAGGCGCCGGGCTGGTCCGCAAGCGACGCCTCCCTCCCCCGGCCGCCTCGACGGTCTACGAGCTGACCGAGCTGGGCGCCGGCCTGCGGCCCGCCCTCGAGGAGCTCTTCCGCTGGGGGCTGCACTTCGCCGCCACCCCGAGCGCCGCCGATGCCGTCAAGGCGAGCTGGTGGCTGCCGGCCATCCGGGCCGCGATCCGGCCGGAATCGGTGCCCGCCGACGTGGACGACACCTACGAGCTGCGCATCGGCGACGACGCCGTCACGGTCACCACCAAGGCGGGCGACGTGCAGACCCACGATGGCCCGGCCGACGACCCCGACGTGGTCGTCCGCACCGACCACATGACCTTCGCGCTGCTCGGGCGCGGCGAGATCTCGGCGAGCGAGGCGATCGAGAGCGGCGCGCTGACCGTCGAGGGCGACGCGGCCGCGGCCGAGCGCTGCCGGGCCCTCTTCGCCGCCTGACCGCCGCGGTCGTCGTAGCGTGTCGGCGCGATGTTCGACCACGTGACGATCCGCGTCAGCGACCGGGCCGCGTCGGAGCGCTTCTACGACACCGTCCTGACGCCGCTCGGCGTCGACAACACCTACAGGACCGGGACGTTCGCCGAGTGGCAGGACTTCTCGCTCACCGGCGCCGAAGACGGGCACCCGATCACGCGCGGGCTGCACGTGGCCTTCGTGGCGCCCTCGCGCGACCAGGTCGACGCCTTCTGGCAGGCGGGCACGGGCGCCGGCTTCACCGACGACGGCGCGCCGGGCCCGAGGCCGCAGTATCGCGACGACTACTACGGCGCGTACCTGCTCGACCCCGACGGAAACAGCGCCGAGGCGGTCCATCACGGGGCGCTGCGCCGGGGCGGCATCATCGACCACGTCTGGATGCGGGTGGCCGACCTCGCCGCGGCGAGGCGCTTCTACGAGACCATCGCGCCGCACGCCGGCCTGCATGTGCGCAGGGACACCGCCGAGCGCGTGCAGTTCGCCGGCGCCACCGGCTCGCTGTCACTGGTGCCCGGGACGCCGAGCGAGAACGTGCACCTGGCCTTCCCCACGGATGACGACGGCGCCGTGCACCGGTTCCACGAGGTGGCGACCGAGGCCGGCTACCGCAGCAACGGGCCGCCCGGCGAGCGCCCGCAGTACCACCCCGGCTACTACGCGGCCTACGTGCTCGATCCCGACGGCAACAACGTCGAGGTCGTCAACCACCACCGCTCCTAGCGCAGCACGGCGAGGACGTCCCACTCGTCGGGCACGCCCCTGAGCTGGTGGCGCCCGCGGTCCTCGAAGACGATGCCCGAGCCCGCGACGAGGTCTCTGACCGTCCGCGAGACGAGGATCTCGTCGGGCCCCGCGAGCGCGCTGACCCGAGCCGCGATGTGCACGGCGATGCCGCCGATGTCGTTCCCGATGACCTCGCACTCGCCGGTGTGCAGGCCCGCGCGGATCCGCAGCCCCAGCTCGCCGGCCGCCTCGGCGATCGCCCGCGCGCAGCGGATCCCGCGCGCCGGTCCGTCGAACGTCGCCATGACACCGTCGCCGGTCGACTTGATCTCGCGGCCGCCGAAGCGCTCGAGCGCGCGGTGCGTCGCGTCGGCATGGCGCCCGAGCAGGTCGCGCCAGCGCCGGTCGCCGAGCTCGGCGGCCGTCTTGGTCGACTCGACGATGTCGGTGAAGAGCACCGTCGCGAGCACGCGGTCCGGCTCGGGCGCCGCGCGCGTGCCGGTGAGGAACTCCTGGATCTCGTTCAGCGCCGTGCCGGTGTCGCCGGCGAACAGGCTGTGGTCGTCGCCGGGAAGCTCGACGAGCCGCGCGTTGGGGAGGTGCTCGGCGAGCCAGCGGCTATGGCGCACGTTGACGAGGCGATCGTGCCTGCGGTGCAGGACCAGCGCGGGCACGTGGACGCTGGGCACCACGTCGCGCACGTCGATGTCCAGGAACATCTCGACCATCGCGCCCAGCATCCCGGGGCTCGCGCTTGCACGCTCGAAGCGCGCGGCCCATCTGCGGGCGCCGGGGTCGCCGGCGATGCTCGGAGCGGCGATGTCGATGCTGGCGCCCTCGCCCCAGTGCGGCGCGATGAGCTCGGTGGCCGAGGCGATGAGGTCTTCCGCCGGCAGGGCCCACGGATAGTCCGGGGCCGCGGTCGCACGCGCGAGACCTCCCCAGGAGACGAGCGCCTGGACGCGGTCGGGGTAGGTCGCGGCGAAGAGGATGCCCATCGATGCGCCCTCGGAGAGGCCGAGCAGGGCGGCGCGCTTGGAGCCGACGGCGTCCATCACCGCGCGCACGTCGTCCATGCGCTCCTCCAGCGTCGCCGCCTTGGCCACGGGGTCGGACAATCCGGTGCCGCGGCGGTCGAAGGTGATGACGCGAGCGAACGACGCCAGCGCCTCGAGCGTGCTCGCCGGGCCCTCGTGCTCCCACAGCAGCTCGACGTGGCTGGTGAAGCCGCTGACCACGACGAGATCCAGGTCGCCCGACCCGAACTCCTGGTAGGCGATGTGCATGTCGCCGCTGCGGGCGTAGCGCGTCTCGGGTCTCGTCTGGGAATGGGGGATGAGGCCAATTATGGTGACGGCGTGGCCTCGTGGGACGATGTGCGCCGGATCGCGCTCGCGCTGCCCGAGACCAGCGAGGTGCTCTCGCGCGACCTGCGCCAGTGGCGCGTCAAGGACAAGCTGTTCGTCTGGGAGCGCCCGTTGCGCCGGTCCGACCTCGCAGCCCTGGGCGACGACGCGCCCGACGGGCCGATCCTCGGAGCCCGCGTCGAGCACCTCGGCGCCAAGGAGGCGCTGCTGGCCGACGATGCCGGCGTCTACTTCACGACCCCGCACTTCGACGGCTACCCCGCGATCCTCGTCCAGCTCGACCGGATCGGCGCGGAGGATCTCGACGAGGTGATCGTCGAGGCCTGGCTCGCGCGCGCGCCGAAGCGGCTCGCCAAGGCGTACGTCGAGGGCGGACCCTAGGGAGCCGGAGGAGGATCAGGGGCCGGCGCCGGAGGAACAGCCGGAGCGGGGTCGGGCGCCGGCGCGGGCGCGGGCGCGGGCGCCGCCGGGTCGACCGGCGCCGGCGGCGTGACGGCCACGGGCGGCGGCGTGACGGCCACGGGCGGCGGCGTGACGGTCACGGGCGGCGGAGGCTCGAGGATCGTCGCGCCCGGCGGATCCGGCGTCGCCGGGTCGCGGCCGGCGGCGATCTCGGCCGCGTTGCTCATCCCGTCGCCGTCGGTGTCCTCGAGGCCGTCGGGGACGCCGTTGCCGTCGGTGTCGGCCCTGGAGGGATCGAGTCGCAGCGCGCGCTCGACGAGGTTCGAGAGCCCGTCGCCGTCGGCGTCCTCCTGTCCATCGGGGATGCCGTCGGCGTCGCTGTCGAGCTTGGTCGGGTCGAGGCCGAGCTTGAGCTCGAGCGCGTTGGGCAGCCCGTCGTGGTCGTAGTCCTCCGCGCCGTCCGGGATCCCGTCGCCGTCGCTGTCGACCTTGGTCGGGTCGAGGCCCATCTTCAGCTCGAGGGCGTTGGGCAGCCCGTCGCCGTCGGAGTCGAGCGCGCCGTCGGTAGGGCGGGAGTCGACCGTCGCGGGCTGGACGGACACCTCGCCGGCCGACAGCACGTCGGCCGTCGGCGCGGGCGCCTCGACGTTGCGCGCGGTCCGCTTGAGGTCGCGATCGCTGGGCGGGGTGGACGGCTGGGACGGATCGAGCCCGAGGCGCTGCTCGACGGCGTTCGGGATCCCGTCACCGTCCGGGTCGGCGCGCCCGTCCGGCACGCCGTCACCGTTGGTGTCGGCGAGCAGCGGGTTCGTGCCCGTCCGGTACTCGTTCAGGTTGCTCACGCCGTCGTGGTCCGGATCGGCGTTTCCGTCGATGTCATTGCGCGGGTTGAGGCCGAAGCGCAGCTCCCACCCGTCGGGCACCCCATCGCCGTCGCTGTCGCGCAGCGCCGCGCGCGCCGGCGGACCGGCGACCTCGTCCTGGCGGCCGGCGACGACCTCGAGGCCTCCCCCGGCTCCGCCCTGCACCTGCGGGCGCACCGGCAATGGCGTCGCCCGCGCCGATGGCGAGAGCGGCTCGGCCGGCGAAGCCCCCGCCGGGCCCGTGGGCGCGCCGGGGACGGCGCCGCCGGCGAACGGCCCGGGAGCCGGGCCCTGGACGCCGGGGATCAGCTCGGGCCGCGTCGGGGCGGCGGCCGTGCTGGACGAGCCCACCAGCCCCGCAACGTTCGAGCGCAGGCCGGCCAGGCCGATCGCCATCAGGGCGAAGCCGACGGTCAGCCCCGCCAGGATCCGCCCAGCGCCGAGCCAGCCGACGCCCTTGCGACGGCGGTCTGCGCGCTCACGAAATTTCGACACGTCGCAAGCATGGTGCGAGCCGACCCCCCGCCGAAAGGTGAGTTCTCGCAAGATCGCCTGCCGGACGGCGGGCGCTCGCGCCGGTCAGCGCGAGGGGTTCGCGACCAGCGTGAGCGACGTCTGCGCGGCCACGGACCCGCCGTTGGCGCCGGTCGCGCGCGCGCGGGCGATGACCGGCATGCGCGCGCCGCGGTGGAGGGCGCGCACCGCCCGCGCGACGAGCGGCACGCGGACCATGCGCTCGTTGCCGCCGCCGACCGCGAACCGGGCGGTGCCGATCCGCGTGCGCCCGCCGCGCAGGTAGACGTCGAGGCGACCACGGCAGACGCCCGGATGGGCGACGATCGCATTCATGGGGGTGGCGCAGAGCACGTCCACGACGGCCCTTCCCGATCGCGTGACGGTGCCGGCGCCCGGGAACAGCTTCAGGGACAGCCGAACCGGCGGCTCCCGTCCTTTCGGGGGCGTGGACGGCATCGGTGTCGGCACGGGCGCGGGCCCGGCGTCGGCCGGCGACGACGCGGGCAGCTCGGCCGGCGGCGCGGTCTGGTAAACCGGGTTGGAGAGCTTGCCCCGCCGATCCTGCTCCAACGAGACCGCATCGACGGCGGCGAGCGCGTCGGCGTCCAGCTGCGACGCGCTCGTGAGCACGAGCGTCTCGCCCTGCGGATCGTTGATCGCCCCGATCTGGACGATCCCCACGCCCGGCGCGTAGTACTTGCGCTGGTGCCCGCTGGCCGGATCGAGCGGGCTCGTCTCGTCGGTCGCGACGATCCCGTCGAAGCAGCCCGCGGGCACGCACCTGGTCAGGCCCACGCCGATCGTCTGCGCGCAGTCGAGGAACTGGATGGTCGGCGACCATCCCTGGTTGTAGCGCTGGCCGCCGACCGGGGGCGTCTGCCACGGGGCGTGGATCCCGGGCACGGCGCCGTCGACGCCAGCCAGCCAGGTCAACGGCGCGCCCTCCATCTTCCCGTTCGCGTACTCCTCCGGGTACTCGCCGATGTTCCACACGGTGCCGAACACGTCCTGGGCCCAGAAGGAGAGCTCGGACTCCGCGAGCTGTCCGCTGCTGTAGTCGACGTCGTGGACGACCACGGTCCGCACGCCGTCGATCACCTTCGTCAGGTTGGTCACGGTGAACGTGACGCGATGCGCAAGCGGCTGCCCGTTGACGTTCGACCGCCCGTCGAGGATGCGTTGCGCGCCCGGTACGAGCGGTAGGAGCGCGTTGTCGATGTGTGGTTGTTGGGGGAAGTTCGCGGGCGAGAAGCCGGCCCACTGGGGGCAGAACGGAACGGCGCGGGCAACGCCTGCTCCGGGGCCGAGCAAGGCCCCGGCGGCGAGGGCCGCGAGCCCCGCCGCGAGGCGGCGCCGGCGCCGGCGCGCCGGCCCGACGGAAGCTGGACCCGACATGAGCCGACATTAGTTGACTGGCGGGTAGGCGCTTCAGGGAAAAAGTTCCACCGGTGGTCATCGGCGTACCTACAACTCGCTCAGGTACGCCACGAGGTCGTCCATCTCGGCGTCCGTGAGGTTCATCGGCGAGAGCAGCGAGGTCTTGTTGTAGAAGGCCACGACCTCGTGGAGCGTCTTGAAGACGCCGTTGTGCATGTAGGGCGCCGTGTGCTTCAGGTCGCGCAGCTGCGGCGTGTTGATGAACGGCCCCTTGGTGACCGGAACGCTGCAGCCCGCCGGCTGCGGGACGACCCGGCAGCCGGCCGGCAGCGGCGGCGGGCCGGCGCCGGGGTCGCTGTCCCGGGGCGAGGTCTTCGGCACGCCGGTGTCGTGGATGAGGTTGTCGGTGAACTGCGGGCCCCCGTGGCAAGAGATGCAGCCGCCCTTGCCCTGGAAGAGCGCCTCGCCGCGCTGGGCGGGCTCGGTCAGCGTGCCCTGGTCGAAGCGCGAGACCGGCGGATCGAGCTGCTCGAGGTACGCCCGGATCGAGGCGCCGAGCCGTCCCGCCTTCTCCAGGCAGCCGGCGGGCCGCGGGCCGTTCACGTCGCCGTTCGTCGCCTGGCACGAGCCGCGCACGAAGTCGTCGAAGTGGTTGATGACGGCCGTGGTCGCCGCCTCCTGGAGCGTCAGGACGTCGCCGTTCCAGAAGTACGGCGCGGTCTTGGCGATGCCCCACAGGGCGGGAGCATCCCGCGGGCCGGTGAAGTCGTTCGCGATGTCGGCCCGCGGGTGGGGGATCGTCCCGAGGTTGGCCGTCGCGGAGCCCTCGGTGTGGCACGTCTGGCACGACTCGCCGGCGGTGGCCATCGACGTCGAGCGGAAGAGCTTGCGCCCTTCGGCGACCAGCTCGTCGCGCGGTGTCGACGTCGTCACGGCCTCAGCCGCCTGAAGGACGCGCGTCATGTCGCCCCTTGCGAGGTGCACCGTCGCGTGATCGCCGGTGACGGCGCGCGTGGGCGGTGTGGCCGAGACCGTCGCGAGCGCGAGCAGCGCTGCCGGGACCACCACGCCGGCGGTCAGCAGGATGCGGAGCGGTGTTGCCGTCATCGGCGCGAGCCTCCAGCGTTGAGGTGGGCGGCCAGACGTCGGCCGGTGCGGTCGAGCTGGGCGCGCCGGACGAGCGTCACCCGCACGCCGGTGGCGCGCCCGCGGGCGACCGTGAGGCGAACGTCGGCGAACGTGCCACGGCCGTGGCGCAACAGCGCCCGGTAGGCGCCGCGGCGCCGGTCGCGCACCAGCGAGCCGATCGCCCGCCGGAACACCCGCAGCCGCGAGCCGATCCGCGCGCCGTCCGGGACGCTGCGCAGCCCCCGGCCGGTCAGCGTGACCGCGCTGACCTTGCCGCGCCTGAGCGTGAGCGTCATGTCGCGGTACGTCCAGCGCTCGTGGCGCTTGCGCTTGAGCGTCGAGCGCGGCGCGCCGTAGCACCGGCGCACGGCCGCGCCGGTCCGGCCGAGCAGCCGGACGACGCGCTTGGCGCCGAAGCGCGAGAGCCAGGGCCCGCGCGCGCAGGCCGAGTCGCCGCGGTGGGTCGGCGGCACGGGGGTCGGCCCGCCGGACACGGCCCGCGCCAGCGGCGTGACCGTGCGATGCGCGCCGTTGGGCATGGCGCCCGCCCAGGAGACCGTCCCCGCCGAGACCCCGCCGTCGAGCCGCAGCGAGAAGCCGCCGTCGTCGCCCGGCGCGGCGGAGCCGCGTGCCGCTCCCGCCTCGACCTGCACGCGCTCGCCCAGCGCTGTGCCGGCGTGCAGCGCGCGCCCGGCGACCGAGCCGTCGCGCGCGATCGTCGCGCGCAGGTCGGCGACCGGGAACGAGAACGGCGCCGGGGCGAAGCGGCCGCGGGGCACGATCACCACGCGGTCGTCGCCCTGCAGCGAGTCCACCTTCGTGACGAAGCCGCCGTCGGACACGCCGACGTCGACCGAACGGGCGGCCTCCGCCCCGTCGCGCAGCACCTTGACGTCGACGGACTCGATGTCGCGCAGGCCGCTGGCCCGCACCGTGCCCGTCGCCGTCTCGAACGTGAACACGGGCGGGCGCGCCGGCGGCAGGACGCCCGCGGTCACGCCCGAGATGCGCGTCAGCTGCGCCGCGCCGACCTCGATGAACCACAGGTCGCCGCGCGTGTCGGTGAACGGGACCTCGGGCAGGCTCTGCCGCGCGGGCGGACGCCAGAACTCCTGCGGCCCGTCGGCCGTCACCCGTCCGACGATGTCCCCGTACTCGTCGGCGAAGTACAGGCTTCCCTCCCGGTCGATGCCGATGTCGCTGGGGCTCGAGAGCCGATGGAAGTCGTTGACCGGCGGGGTGAACTCGGTGATCCCCTTCGACGTGCCGTCCTCGGCCAGAGCCGGGTCGACGTAGGCGAGCTTCTGGGCCTCGGCCTCGGTGAACCACACGCGCCCGGCGCGGTCGATCTGCATGCTCAGCGGCTCGGAGGTGATCACGGGGTTCATCGACGCGCCCGTGCAGCCGTCGGCCGCCCGGCAGATCGGGAGCCCCGGCGTGAAGACCTCGATCGCGCTCGGGATGTTGTAGTGCTCGACGTCGACGGCCGGCGCGTCGAAGGGCCGCGTCAGGTCGACGCGCAGGCGCCCGATGCGGTTGTTGAAGATCTCGGTGAACCACACCTGGCCGTCGCCGTCGAGGACGATGCCCTCCGGCGCGATGCAGTCGCACGGGAAGCGCGTCTCGGCGAGCCGCGTCCCCTCCGCGGAGACGCGCAGCAGGCCGATCGCGTCGGCGTTGCCCTCGGTGTAGAAGACCGTCGCGTTGCCGGCCTCGTCGTTGTAGACGCGGAGGTGCGACGGAGCGCGCGACAGCGGCGCCGGCGTGACCGGACCGACGGGCGGGCGGCACGTCTCGTCGCAGCCCTTCAGCGGGATGACGGTCACCCCCTCGTCGGTGCCGTCGCGCACCCGCGCCGGGTCGGCCCGCAGGATGCCGTTGCCCTCCGGCAGCGTCATCCACACGATGCCGCGACCGTCGATGACGACGTCGGCCGGGCCGAAGGTCGTCGGCATGCCGGGTCGCGTCTCGCCGCCCGGCACGAGGAACGTCTCGATCTTCGAGCTGGGCAGGTCCTCGGCCGGCGTGATCCGGGCGATCTTGTCGGTGCCCGCCAGCGAGACCCAGATGTTGCCGTCCGCGTCGGAGGCGCCGTGCACCGGCAGCGAGAACGCGGGGCCGACGGGGATGCTCTGGACCTTCGGGCCGCGGTCGAGCTCGACGCTGACGCCGGCCTGGTCACCCAGGTCGCCGTCGCCGAGCCACAGCGCGAACGCGCCGTCGGCCGGCGTGACGGTGACCTGGCGCGTCGCCCCGGCCGGCACCGTCGCCGCGCCGCCCGCGTCGAGCGGCGTCCAGGCGAAGGCGCCCCAGTCCAGCGCGCCGAAGACGCGGTCGCGCGAGCTCAGCGCGACGGCCTGGAAGCCGTGGGTGAACTTGTCGCGGTTGGTCACCGCGACCTTCACCGACGCGCCGGACGCGACGCGCATGTCGCGCCGCGAGACGTAGGCCTCGTCGTTCATGAGCACGACCTCGACGTCGGCGCTCGGGTCGCCGCCCACCCCGTTCGGGAGCTGGTCGCGGGCGCGCATCGCCGCGACGAGCGAACGGTCACCGGCGCCCGCCGCGCGTGCCGCGCCGAGAAAGCCGGGCGAGCCGGCGTCCAGCCGGCGCAGATCGGCCCAGACCTGCTTCTCGGGGGCGTCGTCGGCGAGGCGCCCGATCGCCGCCGCCTTCTGCGCCTCGCTCGGCGTCGTGCCGGCGGCGAAGCCGAACGCGCTCTCGGCCGCGGCGAGGCGCTCGGCCGTCGCGGGCAGGAGCTGGGCGAACGTCTCGTGGCCGGGCTTGAGGTTGGGGTCCAGGATCGCGCTGACCATGCCGGCGGGCGGCATCCGGACGGTCAGCGTCTGCGTGCCCAGGCGCGTCTCCTCGGGCGCGCCGTCCGGGAGCGGGTGGAAGCGCCCGTGCGACGTCGTGCCGGCCAGCAGGTTGGGCAGCGCGAGCGGCCAGAGGATCGAGTGCTGCCCGCCGATCCGCGTCCCGCCGTCCTGCAGCAGCGGCGCCGGCGAGAGCTGGCCGCCGAAGCTCGTGCCCAGCTCGGTGATATGCCAGGTGATCGTGAAGGGCCGCGCGGGCGCGGCGAAGCGCAGCAGCCAGGTGTCGGTGATCGCGTGGTCGCCGAAGCGCACCTCGGTCACGTCGACGTCGCCGCCGGGCGGGACGTCCTTCACCTTCGCCGGCAGGTTCCAGTTCAGCAGCGGGATGCCGCGGTACGCCTTGTGGGCATCGGTGGCGGCCGCGTCGCCCTCGAGGATGGCCAGCGCATCGGCGATCGCCCCGGTCGCGGCGCTCGCGTCGGCGGCGCCGGCGAGGCGGTCGAGCGCGGCGGCGAGGTCGTCCTCGGGGCTGCCGGTGGATCCGAGCGCGCCCACGGCGCCCGGGGCGTTGTCGCCGGGGAAGAACGGCTCCAGCCGCCTGACGGTGCCCGGCCCTCCGCCCGAGCCTCCGTCGAGCTGCGCGCCCGTGCTCGACGAGCTCGTGTTCGGAACGGGCCGGCCGGCGCGGTCGGTGAGATCGGCTGCCGCCGGCGCCGTGGCCGCAAAGCAGAGCGCCAGGCCGCCCGGGCAGGCCGCCCGAACGAGCATGCCCCAGATGGATCGCATGAGGTTCCTTCCTCGCTGCCGCTGCGTGGTCGTCGACCAGTCTCCGGCTCTGTCCGGCGGATGACAGCGGTGCATCGCGCACACCGGCGGCGTCGATCGCGCAGGCCGCGTTGCGCGCCGGGCGTCGCCATCGCGCAGCGGCGAGGGGGTACTTCGAGCAGTCCGGGCTGCGCTGCGGCGCCCAGCCGGCAGGCTTAGCCCGGCGTCGCGCGAACCAGCGTCAGCCGCCTGCTCACCGTGACCGGGTGAACGCCCGCGATGGCCCCCCGCGTACGGACGACGATCGACACCCGCCCGCGGCCGTGCAGGATCCGCAGCACGCGGCGCGACAGCGGCACCAGCACCTTGCGCCCGCGGTCAGCGGCGACGCTGAACCGGGCGGTCCCGACCCGCGCTCGCGTTCCGCGCAGGTAGAGCTCGAGGCGCCCGCGGCAACCGCCGGTGACCACCGCGATCCGGTTCGCCGGGGTCGCGCAGACCACGTGGACGGCGGCCTTCCCGGATCGGGTGACCCGCCGCGCGGCAGCGAAGAGCGACAGCGTCAGCCGCGCCGCGTCCGTCGACGGCCTCTGGTGAGACGGCGTCGGCGTGGGCTGCTCCGTGGAGTCCGACGGAAGGGGCGAAGCCGTGTCGGCGAGCGGAACCTGGTGGTACACCGGGTTCTGCACGTACCCGCGGCGGTCCAGCACGAGCGACCTGGCGTCGATGGCCGCGAGGGCGTCCGGTGGCAGCTGCGAGGCGCTGGTCATCACGAGCGTCTCGTTCTGGGGATCATCGATCGCGCGGACCTGAAGGATGCCGATCCCCGCCGCGTAGTACTTGCGCTGGCTGCCTCCGGTCGGGTCCAGTGGGCTCGTCTCGTCGGTGACGAGGACGCCGTCGAAGCAGCCCGCGGGAACGCAGGTGCTCTGGTTCTGGGCGATGGTGCGCGCGCAATCGAGGAACTCGACGCCCGGAGCCCATCCCTGCAGGTAGCGGGGTCCGCCGATCGGCTGCTGGGGAGAGGGCATGTGGATGCCGGCTTCGGCGCCGTCGACCCCGGCGAGCCACGTCAGCGGGGCGCCCGCGAGCTGGTCGCCCGCGTACTGCTCCGGATACTCGCCGAGGTTCCAGACGTTGCCGGCCGTGTCCTGCGCGAAGAAGGCGAGCTCCTCCTCGGCGAGCTTCCCGTTGGTGTAGTCCACGTCGTGGACCATCACGCTGCGCACTCCGTCGATGACCTTCGTCAGGTTGGTCACCGTGAACGTCACCTGGTGCGGAAGCGGCTCGCCGCTGACGTTGGACACGCCCTGCAGGATCCGCTGCGCGCCCGGGACGAGCGGTAGGAGCGTGCTGTCGACGACCGGCCTGTCGGGGAAGCTGCTGGCCCGGAACGTGGTCAGCGGAGGGCAGGAGGACAGGCCCGCGGCCTGGGCGGTCGCCGCTCCGGCGCCCACGCAGGTGCCGAGCAGCGCGGTCGCGAAGCCGACGGCGAGTCGGGGCCGGCGCCGGCGCCGGCGGGCGGGTACGTCACCAAACATGAGATGACGTTACGTTGGCGTGTGACCACTCTTGCCCAGGTTTTCTGCCCACCTGCGGTCAGATTTCTCCCCTTGCACCGTCGACTGGTTTCTGGTCGCGCGGAGGCGCTACGTGCGGACGGTCAGCCGGAGGGCCGCGCCGACGTAGCCGTTCGACGTCGCGGCCGCACGCAACGCGCGCAAGCCGCCCTTGAGGAAGGCGGTCGCGCGGCCCTTCGCGTTCGTCGTCACCGTCACGCCCCCGACCTTGACCTTCGCCCCCGGGACCGGGTCGCCCGCGTCGAGGACGGTGAAGACGACGCGGGTCGTCCTGGCGCGGGGCAGCCTGCGCGGGCTGGCCGTGAGCGTCAGCCCCGGCAGGACTCGGGTGCGGAACGTCTCGGCGCCTGGTGCGGTGCCGATCGCGAAGAGGCCGAGCACGTCGAGCGCGGTTGCGGTCGCGCTCGCGTCGAGCCGGTAGGCGCTCGACGCGCCCGCGGGCTGGCCGGCGTCGACCGCCGCGCCGAACGCGCTGGCCGCTTTGTTGGAGCGGCGGACGAACACGTGCGGCTTGCCGCCGATGTCGTCCTTCCACGCGACCCAGAGGCGCCCGTCGGGCGCCGCAGCGAGCGTGGCGGTGGTGTTGCCGAACTTCGCCGTCCGGGCGATGAGCGCCGTCCTGCCGGCGTCGACCGGCCACAGCCGCACCTGGTTGATCGCCGGGTAGCCCGTCGCGTAGGCGACGTAGATGCCGCCGCCGGGGCGCGCGACGATCGGCGTGCGCCCCAGCATCCCGACGTTCATGTTCGAGGTGCCCGGCATGTTGGTGGCGGCGCCCACCGGCGTGCCGTCGGCCGCGACGTCCTGCGCGAAGAGGCCGAGGTGCCCGGTGGCGTTCGAGTACCAGGCCATGACCGTCCGGCCGCGGGCGTCGCTCGCGATGCCGGGGTCGTAGCCGTAGTTCCCGAGCGGCGCCTGGTAGTCGGCGTTCGGCGCGTCCGCGGACAGGCCCGCGTGGACCCAGGTCCCCAGCGTGCCCGCCCACGCCTCCAGCGGCGTGCCGTCGGGCAGCGTCGTCGCGCTCGCCGGGCTGCCGTACGCCTCGGCGCCGCCTGGCACGACCGAGCCCTCCTGGAGCGTCCACGTCGCGCCGCCGTCGGCGGAGACCGCGGTGTTGAGCTCCTGGTTGGTCTCGTTCGGGTCGGTCGACCGGATCCCGCCGAAGAAGACGCGCAGGCCGCCGGGCCCGGGCACGAGCGCCGCGTTCTGCAGCTCGGCCCACCCCGTCTGGATCGGCGTCGCGCCGAGGACCTGGCCGCTCGCCGTGATCGCGGTGTGCATCAGGTCCTCGGTGTTGGAGCCGCTGCGCTCGTGCCACGCGACGTGCAACGTGCCGTCGGGCGTGCGCAGCAGCGCGACCTGGTCGATGTTGCCTCCGCCGGTCGCCGTGACCTGCTTCCACGCGGCCGCGCGCGCCGATCCGACGACGACGAGAGCGCTCGCAGCGACGGCGACGGCGGCGGCGAGCCGGCGGACCTTCATGGCGGAGCTCCTTGCTGGGGGACGGCGGGCGGCAGGCTAGACCCGCCGCCACCCGCGCGCAACGACGAGCCGGTCAAGGTCGGCGCGCTCGCGCCGACCAACGGAGATGGCGCCCGCCTGCCGTCTCCATGGACACCCTGACTGCACCCTCGACGTCGCTGCTCGACCGCGGCCCGCTGCGCTGGGCCGGCCGGCTGCGCCGCGCGCTGCCCCGCGGGCAGACGCTCCCCACCGAGGCCTGGCGCCGCCGCCATCGCTGGATGCTCGTCGTCCTGTGGGCGCACGTCATCGCGCTGCCGCTCTACGGCCTGACGCGCGGCTACGGCCTCCTGCACTCCGCCGGGCACGCGCTCGCGCTGATCGTCGCGGCGATCCTCGCGATGGCCCCGCTGGACCGGCGCGCGCGCAGCTGCGCGCTGGCGATGGGGCTGCTGACCTCGTCGGCGCTCGCGGTGCACATCTCGAGCGGCCTGACCGAGGCGCACTTCCACTTCTTCGTGATGATCCCGATCCTCGCGCTCTACGAGGACTGGCTGCCGTTCCTGCTCGCCCTCGGCTACGTCGTCGTCCACCACGGCCTGATGGGCGCGCTCGAGCCGCACGGCGTCTACAACCACCCCGACGCGATCGCCCATCCGTGGAAGTGGGCGCTGATCCACGGCGCCTTCGTGCTCGCCGCCGCGGCGGCCTCGGTCGTGACGTGGCGGCTCAACGAGGACGTCCGCCTGGAGGCGCTCGGCGCGTACCGGACGGCGCGGCGCAGCGAGGAGCGCTTCCGGCGCTCGTTCGACGACGCGCCGATCGGCATGGCCCTCACCGACGCCGCGGGACGCTGGACACGCGTCAACCGGTCGCTGTGCGCGATGACCGGCTACTCCGAGGACGAGCTCACCGGCGTCGCCTACGAGACGATCACGCACCCCGACGACCGCGCCGCCGGACGCGCGGACCTCGAGCGGCTGCTGTCCGGGGAGACGACGTCGATCGAGCGCGAGAAGCGCTACGTCCACGCGGACGGGCACGAGATCTGGGCCGCAGTGCACGTGTCGTGCCTGCAGGCCGACGAGGGTGAGCCCCCGCACTTCATCGCCCAGATCACCGACATCGGCGAGCGCAAGCGCGTCGAGGACCTCAGCCGGCGGCGGGCCGCCCAGCACGCGCACGTCGCCGAGCTCGGCGAGATGGCGCTCGGCGACGCGGCGCTCGACGACCTCTTCCGCGAGGCGGTCGAGCGCGCTCGGTCCGGGCTCGGCGTGCCGTTCGCCCGGCTGCTCGAGGAGCTGCCCGACGCCACCGTGCGGCGCCTCGGCGACGCCGAGAGCCCGCCCGTCCCCCACGCCGTCGACAGCCGGGCGCTCGACTTCGCGCTGGCCAGCGGCGAGCCGGTGATCGTTCGCGACGCCGCGACCGAGACGCGCTTCGACACCGCGGAGCTCGTGGCCAAGGGCATCGTCTGCGGCATGAGCGTCCTCGTGAGCGACCACGGCGGCCAGCCGTTCGGCCTGCTCGCCGCGTACAGCGACGTGCCGTGCGAGTTCAGCAGTGACGACGTCCACTTCCTCCAGGCGCTGGCCAACCTGCTCGGCGGCGCCATCCAGCGCCAGCGCTCCGAGCACGAGCTGCGCCACCAGTCGCTGCACGACCCGCTCACCGGCCTGCCCAACCGGGTGCTCTTCGTCGACCGCCTTCGTCACGCTCTCTCGCGCGCGCAGCGCAGCGAGGAGACGCTGGCCGTGCTCTTCCTCGACCTCGACCAGTTCAAGGTGATCAACGACAGCCTCGGCCACGAGGCCGGCGACCTGGTCCTCCAGGACGTCGCTCTGCGCCTGTCCGAGCAGCTGCGCGCGAACGACACGCTCGCCCGGTTCGGGGGCGACGAGTTCGTCGTGCTGTGCGAGGGTCTCGACGACAGCGCCGAGGCGATGCTCGTCGGCGAGCGCCTGCGCGCCGTCCTGGCCGAGCCGTGCCGGATCGGCGGCACCGAGCACTTCATCTCCGCGAGCATCGGCGTGGCCGTGTCCAACGGCAGTGACGTCGGCCGCCACGACGCCCTGCTGCGCGACGCCGACGCCGCCATGTACCGCGCGAAGGCCGCCGGGCGCGACCGCTGCGAGCTGTTCGACGAGGTCATGCGGGAGCGCGTCGTCAAGCGGCTCGAGACCGAGAACGACCTGCGTCGCGGCATCGACGAGGGCGAGCTGCGCCTCTTCTACCAGCCGCTCATCTCGCTGGGCGACGACCGCGTCGCGCACTGCGAGGCGCTCGTCCGCTGGGAGCACCCCCAGCGCGGGCTGGTCTCCCCCGCCGAGTTCGTCCCCGTCGCCGAGGACAGCGGGCTCATCATCCCGATGGGCGAGTGGGTCCTCGACGAGGCCTGCCGCCAGGCCGCGGCGTGGCAGCCGGACGGCATGCGCGTCGCCGTCAACCTCTCGGCGGTGCAGGTCGGCCAGCCCGGGATCGCCGACACCGTCTCCAAGGCGCTGGCCCGCCACGCGCTCAGCCCCGACCGCCTCACCCTCGAGATCACCGAGACGGCGCTCATCGAGGATCCCGACGGGGCCGCGCGCACGCTCGAAGAACTCGCCGAGCTGGGCGTGCACATCGCCCTCGACGACTTCGGCACGGGCTACTCCTCGCTGAGCTCGCTCAAGCGCTTCCCGCTCGCGCTGATCAAGCTCGACCGCTCGTTCATCGCCGACCTGCGCGTGGGGACGCGCGACGCGGCGATCGTGGAGTCGGTGGTCGCGATGGCGCGCTCGCTGGGGCTCGCGACGGTCGCCGAGGGCGTCGAGACCGAGCAGCAGCGCGAGCACCTCAAGGAGCTCGGCTGCGAGTACGCGCAGGGCTTCCTCTTCTCGCGGCCGGTGCCCGCCGGCGAGCTCGAGCGCACGTTCGCGGCCGTCTGAGCTCCGGCGCCGGCGAGGCGGCTTGTGTCGCCGCCTTCCCTTGCAATGATCTGCGCCAAAAGCAAGCCAAGGAGGCCGCGGTGCGCCACCCCCGAACCATCCACGCCCGCCGGCTCCGGCTCGTCGTCGGCGCCTCGGTCCTCGCCGCGGTGGCCGCCGCCGGGTGCGGCGGCGGCAAGAAGGAGGAGTCCAACGCACCGCCGCCGCGGACGATCGTCTCGCGCTCCGTCGAGCGCACGTCGGCGCTCAAGAGCTTCCACTTCATGCTCAAGGTCGAGAACGCCCCGTCGGGCGCGCCCGGCCTGACGATCACGTTCGCCGAGGGCGACCTGCAGGTGCCCGGCCGCCTCAGGGCCCGGGTCAACGGGACCTTCGGGCGGGCGCCTGTGCAGACGCAGATCGTCGCCGTCGGCAACAAGACGGTGCTGCAGGATCCGCTGAGCAAGAAGTGGCGCCCGTTCGCCACGGGCTCGAACCCCGCCGAACTGGTCAAGGAGGTGCCCACGGTCGTCAAGCAGGCGACCGGGCTCGCGAACGCCGGCAGCGAGAAGGTCGGCGGCGACGACACCTACAAGGTGACCGGAAAGATCAAGGCGAGCGTCGTCGCCCCGATCCTCGCCGTCCAGCCGGGCTCGAAGCTCGTCCCGTTCACGATCTGGGTAGGCAAGAAGGACTACTACCTGCGGCGCGCTCGCCTGGAGGGGCCTGTGGCGCAGAACGAGCCCACTGACATCACCCGCACGATCGAGCTGTCCAAGTTCAACGAGGCGCTGAACATCACGCTGCCCCCCGGCTCGTCATGAGCCGGCCGGCCGAGATCAGCGGCCGCTGGTGGCTGCGCTTCCGGCGCCCGGCCCGGGCCGAGCAGCGGGTCGGGCAGGCCGGCGCCGGCGTGGCGCTCGGCGCGCTCGCGGTCGGCGT
Source organism: Actinomycetota bacterium (assembly GCA_005888335.1). The sequence goes on along the minus strand of VAWY01000135.1, from coordinate 72,455 downwards.
CTTCGTCTCCGGGCTCGACCAGACCGTCGTCGTGTCGGTCCTGCCGCGGGTCATCACCGACCTCAACGTCCCCATCACCGACCTCGACAAGGCGTCGTGGATCGTGACCGCGTACCTGCTCGGCTACACGGTCGCGATGCCGCTGCTCGGCCGCGCCGCCGACGTGCACGGCTACCGCACGCTCTTCGCCATCTGCGCCGCGCTGTTCGCCGCCGGGTCGTGGATGGCGGCGATCGCGCCGACCCTGTGGCCGCTGGTCGCCGCCCGCGGCGTCCAGGCGATCGGCGGCGGCGGGCTGGTGCCGGTGTCGCTCGCCGCGGCGGCCTTCCTCTACCAGGGCCGCGCGCGCGTCCTCGCGCTCGGAGCGATCGCCGGCGCGGCGGAGGCGGGCGCGGTGCTCGGGCCGCTGTACGGCGCGGCCTTCGTCCAGTGGTTCGGGTGGCGCTCGGTGTTCTGGGTCAATCTCCCGCTGACCGCGCTCATGGTGCTGGCCGTGTTCGCACTGCTGCGCAGCGGATCGCTGGGCACGGGGCGCGTGGACTACGTGGGCGGGCTGCTGATCGGCCTCACGCTGTTCGCGCTGACGCTCGGCCTCTCCGGTGGCACCGGCCACTTCCTCGAGTCCCACCGCCCGCACCTGGACGCGATCGCGGCGGTCTTCGCCATCGCCTTCGTCGCCCGGCAGCTCCGCACCCGATGGCCGATCATCTCGCTCCGGTTGTTCCGGCGCGCGCCGTTCTCCGCGGCCAACGCCGCCAACCTGTTCATCGGCGCGGCGCTGATCGTCGCGCTGGTCGAGGTGCCGTTGTTCTCCACGACGGTGCTCAACAAGAGCGACGCCGTCGGCGGCCTGACGCTGCTGCAGCTGACCTCGCTGATCCCGGTGGGCGCGCTGATCGGCGGCTGGCTGTCCGGCCGCCTGCCCTACCCGGTCGCCGCGACGGGCGGCATGCTCCTCAGCGCCTTCGGCTTCCTGCGGCTCTCGGGGTGGGACGCGTCGATCGTCGAGCCCCGCCTGTCGCTCGACCTCGCGACCACCGGGCTCGGCTTCGGGCTCGTCCTGGCCCCGCTGGCGGGCTCAGTGCTCGGCGCGGCGCGGGGCGGGAGCGAGACCGTCGGCGCGGCGTCGCTGACCATCGCGCGCATGATCGGCATGACCGTCGGCCTGTCGTCGCTGACGACCTGGGGGCTGACCGAGTTCAACCGCCGCGTGGCCAAGACGCCGCTGCCGCTGCAGTCACCCGGCCAGAGCGCGGCGGAGTACCAGGCGGCGCTCGCCCGCTACTCGCACGCGGTGGTCGACGCAGCCCTGTTCGTCTTCGACCGGCTGTTCCTCGTCGCCGCCGTGCTGTGCGTCGTCGCCGGGGTGATCTCGCTCATGCTGCGACCTTCCCGGGCAGCGGAGGCGGCGGGCTGAGCGCTGCGGCGCGGGCGATCGGCGCCTTGCCCCACTTCGCGCGGCGGGCGAAGTCCAGCAGCGTGTCGAAGTAGGACTCCAGGGCGGGCGGGGCGATCCCCGCCGGACGCAGCACCTCGCGCGCGCGGGCGTCGTCGAAGACGACCTCCATGTCGAAGTACGGCAGGTAGCGCGCGGCTTCGCTGCTGCGCTCGGCGAGCCCGTCGTCGGGCGCCTCCAGCACCGGGCGCTCCTGGCCCAGCGCCGTGCAGGCGAGCTCGACGAGGCGGTCGACGGTGAGCGCGTCCGCGCCCGCGGTGGCGTTGACCACGCCGCGGACGTCGGGGCGCTCGCGCAGCAGGTGGACGATCGCGTCGGCGACGTAGTCGACCGGCACCACGTCGACGCGGCCGTCCGGGCGCGCCGGGACCGAGCGCAGCAGCCCGCGGGCGAACGCGCGCAGCGGCCAGTACAGGACGTTGAAGGTCGGCGTCCAGCCGGTCGCCGAGTCGCCGACGACGATGCTCGGCCGCACGACGACCGCCGGGAAGCGATCGCCGCGGCGGCGCACGAGCTCCTCGGCCTCGGCCTTGGATTGCTCGTAGCTGTTGCGGAACTCCTGGCCGGTCCACAGGTCGGTCTCGGCGAACAGCCCGCGGTGGCGGCCCGCGACATAGGCGGTCGAGACGTGGACGAAGCGCCGCAGCCCGCGGCGCGCGGCGATCCGGTCGGCCAGTTCGAGCATGCGCCGCGTGCCGTGCACGTTGATCGCGCGCGCCTCGTCCATCGGCATCGCGAACGAGACCGAGGCCGCGCAGTGCACGATGTCGGTGACCTCGTCGAGCAGCCGCAGCGTGTCGCCTGCGGACAGCCCGAGCCCGGGCGCGGTCAGCTCGCCCGCCACCGCGCGCACGCGCGAGCGGTGCTCATCCGGCAGCCCGAGCCCGTCGAGCACCGCGCCGAGGCGCCGCTCGGCGTCGGCCCGGTCGCTCCCGCGGACGAGCGCATCGACCGGCTCGTCGCCGTCGCGCAGCAGCCGCGCGAGCACCTCCATCCCGACGAAGCCCGTCGAGCCGGTCAGCAGCACGCTCATGCGCTCACCACTTCGGCGGCGACCGGCTCGAGGGCCGTGCCCATCGCGTGGAAGCCGCCGTCGACGTGGAGGATCTCGCCGCTGATCGCGCGCGCCAGGTCCGAGAGCAGGAAGCACGCGGCGTCGGCGACGGGCGCCGGGTCGCCGGTGTCCCAGCCGAGCGGGGCCTGGGCACGCCAGCTCGTCGCGAGCCGGTCGAAGCCCGGGATGCCGTTGGCGGCGAGGGTCTCGATCGGCCCGGCGGAGATCAGGTTGACGCGCACGCCGCGCGACCCGAGATCGCGCGCGAGGTAGCGGGCGACCGACTCGAGCGCCGCCTTGGCCACGCCCATCCAGTCGTAGACCGGCCAGGCCACCGTTGCGTCGAAGTCGAGGCCGACGATGCTGCCGCCGCGCACGTCGAGCAGCGGGAGCACCGCCTCGGTCAGCCCCTTGAGCGAGTACGCGCTGGTGCGGAAGGCCTCCACGGCGCTGTCGGCGGGGGTGGCGAGGAAGTCGCCGCCCAGCGCGTCGCCGGGCGCGAAGGCGATCGCGTGCAGGATCCCGTCGACGCGCCCCCAGCGCCGCGCGAGCTCTTCGCGCACGCCGAGCAGGTCGGTCTCGGAGTTGACGTCGAGCTCGAGCACGTCGGCCGGCTCGGGGAGGGTGCGTGCCGCGCGCTCGGTCAGCCGGCGCGCGCGGCCGAAGCCGGTCAGGACGACCTCGGCGCCCGAGCGCTGCGCGCGCTCGGCGACGTGGTAGGCGATCGAGTCGCGCGTGACGACCCCGGTGATGAGGAGCTTCTTGCCGTCGAGCATGGCTTACAGGGGGATCGGCACGAAGCCGTTGTCGGAGGGGACGGGGACCGGCGCCTCGCGGCGCCAGACGACGTCGACACGCGCGCGCACGACGGTCTGGTCGTGCTGGTTGACCACGGTCCATCCGAGCGTGACGAGGCCGGCGTCGTCGCTCGCCGGCGACAGCCCGGTGACGAGCCCGCGCACGCGGATCGTGTCGCCGATGCGGACGGGGCGCTTGAACACCGCGTCGCCGATGCGCCGCAGCGCGAGCACGCGCTCGGGCTCGAACGGCACCAGGCCGACGGCGTACGAGAGCACGAGCATGCCGTGCGCGATGCGCTCGCCGAACTCGCTGTCGGCCGCCCACGCCGCGTCGCTGTGCTGCGGGTGCCAGTCGCCCGTCTGCGCGGCAAAGCCGACGACGTCGGCCTCGGTGATCGTGCGCCCGCGCGTCTCGAAGCCGGCGCCCTCGCTGAGCTTCTCGAACGGGAGGTCGAGCATGGAAATGGTGGCCACCTCCTACAGGGGGATGTTCGTGTGCTCGGGGGCGATGCGCCCGCCGGTCTCCAGCGCGGTCAGCGCGGCGGCCAGCCGCGCGCGGGTCTCCGACGGCGCGACGACCTCGTCGATGAAGCCCTCGCGGGTCGCCGCGTCGGCGGTGAGGTGCTCGGACGCGTACTCGCGCGCGAGCCGCTCGCGCGCCGCGCCCGGGTCGGGCGCGTCGGCGATCCGCCGGCGGTGGATGATCCCCACCGCCTGCTCGGGCCCCATGACGCCGAGCTTGGCGGCCGGCCAGGCGAACGCGAAGTCGGCGCCGAGCTCCTTGCTGTTCATCGCGATGAACGCGCCGCCGAACGCCTTGCGCAGGACGACGGTGAGCTTGGGCACCGTCGCCTGGGCGAACGCGTGCACGAGCTTGGCGCCGTGGCGGATGACGCCCGCCTGCTCCTGGCGGCTGCCGGGCAGGAAGCCCGGCGTGTCGACGAGGACGACGAGCGGCAGCCCGAACAGGTTGCACGTGCGAACGAAGCGCGCGCCCTTCTGCGCGGCGTCGGCGTCGAGCACGCCGCCGAGCTGGCGCGGCTGGTTGGCGATCACGCCGACCGCGCGGCCGTCGAGCCGCGCGAAGGCGCACACGAGGTTGCGCGCCCAGCGCGGGGCGAACTCGAGCGAGCGCCCGCCGTCGACGACGTCGCGGATCACGGCGCGCACGTCGTAGACGCGGCGCTGGTCGTCGGGCACCGCGAGGTCCGGGCGCTCGCCGGGCGGCGGCACCGTCGGCCAGCGCGCCGGGCGCTCTCCGGCCTGCTGAGGCAGGTAGTCGAGCAGGTCGCGCACGAGCACCGCCGCGTCCGCGTCGGTCGGGGCGGTGAAGTGGCTGACGCCGTTGCGGTCGTGGACCTTCGGCCCGCCGAGGTCGACCGCCGAGAGCTCCTCGCCCATCACCTCGGCCACGACGGCCGGGCCGGTGAGGAACATGGTCGCCGCCTCGGTCATCACGACGAAGTCGTTGAGCGCCGGCGCGTACGAGCCGCCGCCCGCCGAGGCCCCGGTGATCACCGTGATCTGCGGGACGCGCCCCGACAGGCGTACGTGCTCGTGGAAGATGCGCCCGTAGCCGCCCAGCGCGGCCAGGCCCTCCTGCAGCCGTGCGCCGGCCGACTCGACGAAGCCGATCACCGGCACGCGGGCGCGCCCGGCGAGCTGCAGCACGCGGACGATGGTGTCCGCGTGCGCCTCGCCGAGCGAGCCGCCGGCGAACGACGGGTCCTGCGCGTAGCAGAACACCGGGCGCCCGTCGACGCGCCCCGAGCCTCCGACGACGCCGTCGCCGCGGCGGGCCTTCTCGCCCATGCGCGTCGACAGGACGTCGGAGCGGATCAGGCTCAGCGAGCCGGGGTCGCACAGCGCCTCGAGGCGCTCGAGCGGCGTGAGCTTCTCGCTCGGGCGCTCGACGAGGGCCAGGGTCATGACGCACCTCCCAGGCACAGCACCGCGTTGTGCCCGCCGAACCCGAACGAGTTCGACAGCGCCACGGGCGGCCGGCCGTTGCGCGGCGTCAGCGGCCGCGCGGCGTTGGGGACGTAGTCGAGGTCGAGGCCCTCGTCGGGCTCGCCGTAGCCGAGCGTCGGGGGCGCCACGCGGTCGCGCAGCGCGAGCACCGTCGCCGCCGCCTCGACGGCGCCGGCCGCGCCGAGCAGGTGCCCGATCGCCGACTTCGTCGACGACACGGGGATCTCGTGGGCGCGGGCGCCCAGCGCGGCCTTCAGGGCCGCGGTCTCCGAGCGGTCGTTGAGCGGCGTCGACGTCCCGTGCGCGTTGACGTAGTCGATGTCGCCGGGCTCGAGGCCGGCGTCCTCGAGCGCCACCCGGATCGCCGTCGCCGCGCCGGTGCCCTCGGGGTCGGGCGCGGTGAGGTGGTAGGCGTCCGACGTCGCGCCGTAGCCGAGCACCTCGCCGAGCACGGTCGCGCCGCGCGCGGCCGCCTTCTCGGCGTCCTCGAGGACGAGCACGGCGGCGCCCTCGCCCATGACGAAGCCGTCGCGCCGCTTGTCGAACGGGCGCGAGATCCCGCTCGTCGACGTCGCGTCCAGCGACGCGAACGCGGCCCGGGCGAGCGGCGTCAGCGCGGCCTCCGAGCCGCCGGTGACGACCGCGTCGGCGTCGCCGGCGGTCACCATGCGCGCCGCGGCGCCGATCGCGTGCGCGCCGGCCGCGCACGCGGAGACGATCCCGTACACCTGCCCGCGCAGCCCGTGGCGCATCGACAGCGCCGCGGCGCCGGCGTTGCTCATCATGAGCGGGACGGCGAGCGGCGAGACGCGCTCGGGGCCCTGCTCGAGCAAGGTGACGTGGTTGGCCTCCAGCGTGCCGATGCCGCCGATGCCGGTGCCCAGCACGCAGCCCACGCGCTCGGGCGCGTAGGGCAGCTCGCTGTCCCAGCCCGCGTCGCCGAGCGCCTCGTCGCACGCGGCGACGGCGAGCTGGGTGAAGCGATCCGAGCGCCGCGCCTCCTTGGCGGACATCACGGTCGTCGGGTCGAAGTCCGTGCAGGCGCCCTCGCCGTCATCGATGCCGCAGGCGCCCGCGGTCCAGCGCTGATGGAGGGTGCGGGCGCCCACGCCGAGCGGCGTGACGGCGCCCACCCCGGTGATGACGACGCGCCGGGTCATGCCGCGCGGGCGATGATCAGGTCGAGGGCGTCGCCGACGGTCTTGATCTTCGCGACGTCGTCGCCCTTCAGGCGCACGCCGAAGTGCTCCTCGACGACCTGGCTCAGCTCGGCGAGGTCGAGCGAGTCGACGTCGAGCGACTCGAACGTCGCGTCGCGGGTCAGCTGGTCTCGGGTGGGGCCGAGCTCGACGAGCGCGTCGTAGACGACGGTCTCGACCTGCTCGGCGGTAACGGTGGCGGGCATGTCGTGTCCTCCTTGGTCGGGGTCTGTCAGGCGCTGAGTCCGCCGTCGACGGTCAGCGTCGTTCCGGTCACGTACGCGGCCTGCGGTGACGCCAGGAAGCGCACGCACGCCGCGACGTCCTCGGGCCGGCCGGCCCGGCGCGCGGGAACGGCGTCGAGCACGCCGGCCGGCAGGTCCTCGGTCATGTCGGTCTCGATGAAGCCCGGGGCGACCGCGTTGACGGTCACGCCGCGGCGCGCCACCTCGACGGCGACCGTGCGGGTGAAGCCGATGAGGCCGGCCTTCGAGGCCGCGTAGTTGGCCTGGCCGGCGTTGGCCTTCGGGCCGACGACCGAAGCGATGTTGACCACGCGCCCGAAGCGCTTGCGGACCATCGTGCCGACGGCGCGACGCGTCAGGCGGAACGCGGCCGAAAGGTTGGTGTCGAGCACCCGCTGCCACTCGTCGTCCTCGAGCTGGACGGCGAGGCCGTCGGCGCGCACGCCCGCGTTGTTGACGAGCACGAGCACGGGGCCGAAGCGCTCCTCGAGCTCGTCGAAGATCCGCGGCGCGGCCTCGGGATCGGCGACGTCGCCGGCGACGGGCGCGGCCGTCCCGCCGGCGGCGGTGATGGCCTCGGCGACGCGGCGGGCGCCGGCCTCGTCGGAGCGGTAGCCGATGCCCACGGGCCAGCCGTCCTCGGCGAGCGCGGCGGCGACCGCCGCGCCGATCCCGCGCGAGGCGCCGGTGACCAGCGCGCAGCCTTCGTGTCCGTTCGTCGTCGTCATGACCCGTTCTCCCAGTCGAGAAGTGCTGCTCCGTAGGTGAATCCGGACCCCATCGCGCCGACGAGCACCCGGCTGCCGGGCGCCAGGCGCGCTTGATCGGCCGCGAGGGACAGCGCGAGGGGGATGCTCGCCGCGGACGTGTTGCCGAGGTCGCCGATCGCGTCCATGACCCGCTCGCGCTGGAGCCCGAGGCGCTCGGCGACGGCGTCGAGGATCCGCCGGTTGGCCTGGTGGTAGACGAACAGGTCGACGTCCGCCGGGTCGACCTCGGCGGCGCGGCAGGCGTCCAGCGTCGCCTCGCTGAGGCTGCTCACCGCGACGAGGAAGGTCTCGTGGCCCTTCATGCTGATGAGCGCCGGGTCGCGCGGCGCGACGATGAAATCGGCGTGCTCGCCGGCGCTGCGCAGCACGACATGGCCGACCGATCCCCGGCCCGCGGACAGCACGACCGCGCCGGCGCCGTCGCCGAACAGGCCGGCGGTCCGGCGGTCGTCGAAGTCCGTGAAGCGCGACAGCGCCTCGGCGCCGATGACGAGCGCGTGGGTGGCGCGGCCGGCCTCGATGTAGCCGCTCGCCAGGGCGAGCGCGGACAGAAAGCCCGTGCACGCGGCGCCGACGTCGGCCGCCGCGGCGTTCGTGCCCAGCGCGTGCGCGACCAGCGGCGCGGTGTTGGGCAGGATCTCGTCCGAGCTCATCGTCGCCACGAGCACCAGGTCGAGGTCGCCGGCGGCGAGGCGCGCGTCGGCCAGGGCGGCCGCGCCGGCCGCGGTCGCCAGATCGCTCACGCGCTCCTCGACGACGTGGCGGCGCTCGCGGATGCCGGTGCGCCGCTCGATCCAGGCGCCGTCGACACCGATGCGCGCGGCGATCGTCTCGTTCGCGACGACGCGCTCGGGGAGCGCGCGGCCGATCCCGGCGATGCCGGCTCGGCGCGTGGGCGCGACGGCGCGATGGCCGTTGGTGGTGAGGGGCGCGAGCTCAGGCACGGGCGAGTTCCAGCCGGGCGATCTCGGCGCCCGGGGCGGTGCGCTTGGCGAGCTTGGCCAGAACCTGGCCCGGGCCGGCGTCGAAGAAGCGCCGCGCGCCGCGCTCGGTGAGCGCGCGCATCGTGGCGGTCCAGCGCACCGGCCGCGTGAGCCCGTCGGCGAGGTCGCGGCGCGGGTCGGTCATCGTCTCGGCCGTCGAGCACGAGACGACCGGCACGGCCGGGGCGCGGAAGGTGGCGCGGTCGAGGGCGGCCGCGAACGGCGCGACGGCCGCGTCCATCTGGGGCGAATGGAACGCGCCGGCCACGCCGAGCTCCATCGCGCGCAGGCCGTCGGCGCGGGCGGCCTCGGCGGCGGCGGCGATGCCGTCGGTGGCGCCCGACAGCACGACCTGCCCGGGCGCGTTCTCGTTGGCCACGAACACGCCGTGTGCGGCGGCGAGCCGAGCGGCGTCGTCGTCGGACACGCCGAGCAGCGCGAGCATCGTGCCGCCGCCGGCGCGCTCGCCGGAGTCGGCCATCAGCCGGCCGCGCAGGACGACGAGCTCGAGGGCGTCGAGCGCGTCGATCGCGCCGGCGGCGACGAGCGCGGCGAACTCGCCGAGCGAGTGGCCCGCGACGGCGACCGGCAGGTCGAGATGGTCGGCGGCGCGCCGCCAGCCGGCGACGCTCGCAGAGAAGATCGCCGGCTGGGCGAAGCGGGTGCTGTCGGCCACGCGGGCGAACGGGTCTTCGCCGACCAGCTCCACGCAGCGGTCGAGCAGCTCGGGCGCCTCGGCGGCGACGAGGTCGCGCATCCCGGGCTCCTGGCTGCCCTGCCCGGGGAACAGGACGGCGGTGGGGGCGTCGTTCGGCATGGCGACCACCTGAGCACAGCGGGCGCCGCCTTCGCGGGTTTCGGCGGCCGATGCCCCCCACCTCGGGGGGTATCACGGCCCGCCCGGGGGGAGAGCTCGCCGCTAGGTCAGCAGGCCGAGGCGCTGCGCGCGCTGCACGGCCTCGGCGCGGTTGCGCACGCTGAGCTTGCGGTACAGGCCGCCGGTGTACTCCTTGACGGTCCACGGCGAGAGATGCAGCGACTCGGCGATCTCGCGGTTGGTCGCGCCGGAGGCCATGAGCTCGAGGACCTCCTGCTCGCGCTCGGAGAGGCGGTTGGCGGGCGGCTCGTCGACCTCGCGGAAGACGGTCATCCCGCGGCCGATCATGTGCACAGCCTCGGCGATCTCCTGGGCCGGCCACTCCTTGGGAACGAAGCCCGAGGCGCCCGCGGCGCGCGCGGCGCTCGGCGAGATCCGCCCCGCGCCCGAGATGAGCAGGACGCGCGTGGCCGGCGACTGCTCGCGCAGGCGCTCGCAGATCTCCGCGCCCGACTCCTCGCCGATGAACAGGTCGACGAGCGCGACGTGCGGCTCGAAGCGCAGCGCGAGCGCCGCGGCCTCGGCGCCGCTGCGCGCGCTGAGGCAGCGCTCGACCCAGGGTTGCTCGGTGAGCATGAGGCGAAAGCCCCAGTGGACGACGTCGTGGTCGTCGACCACGAGGACCCGCAGGCGCCGCTGGGCGCCGTCGGCGGGAATGCGGACCGGCCGGACGCTCATTGGTGTCCCTCCTGGGCGGGGACGAGCAGGCGCACGCGCCACTCGTCGGTGTCGTACTGCCCGAACTCGATCACGCCGCCATTCTGCAGCGCCTCGAACGCGGCGAGCCGCAGCCCCATGCCCGTCCGGCGCGTCGTGCCGGCGCTCACGCCGTCGTTGACGATCTCGAGCACGAGCGCGCCGTCGTCGCGCGAGACCCGGACGCCGACGCGCGTGGGCTCGGCGTGCTTGAGCGCGTTGCGAAGGGCCTCGGCGAGCACCGACTGGGCGAGCGGCTCGAGATGCGGCGGGACCGCGACGCCGGGCGCGGCGTCGAGCTCGACGCGCAGCTCGGGGTGCTCGCGCTCGAGGCGCCGGACCTCCTCGAGCAGCGTCGTCGGGCGGTGCTCGGACGGGCGCCCGAGCGGGCGCTGCACGGCGGTGCGCAGGTCGGCGAGGGCCTCCTGGATCTCCTGGGCGCAGCGGTGGCGCTCCTCGCGGCTGAGGTCCGCCTCGGCCGACAGCGCCAGCGAGAGGCCGAACAGCCGCTGGATCACGCCGTCGTGGATCTCGCGCGCGAGGTCTATGCGGTCCTGCAGCGCGCGGGCGCGCTCGGACTCGCGCGTGGCCACGCGCGCGCTGGCCGCCAGCGCCGCGACCTTGCCCAGCGTCCACAGCAGGTGGCGCTCACCGTCGGTCAGCGGGCGGTCGTCGGCGCGGTCGGACAGGATCACGCCGGGCCAGCGGCCGGCGGCGGCCATCGGGGTGCAGACCAGGCGCGCGTCGCGCAGGAAGCCCATCGCCTCGGGCGGCAGGTGGACGGTGAAGTTGCCGGTGATCTCCAGGACCTTGTCCTCGCGCAGCGCGCGCTCGGCGATCGGCGCGTCGGCGAGCGTGACATGCACGTCGGCGAAGCGCTCGATGTCGATGCCGTGCGTGCCGACCGCGCGGACGCGCCGCAGGGCCTCGTCGTAGAGGAAGATCACCGCCCGGTCCATGGCCGCCAGCCGGCACGTCGCCTCGCACAGCCGGCCGTAGAAGCCGGTGGCGGCCTCGCCGCTGTCGAGCGCGAAGAGCAGGTCGGCGAACGCCTCGAGGGCGTGGACGTCGACGACGCGTCGCTCGCTCGCCTGGTCGGACAGCTGCATGCGTCCACTCTGACACCGCGCGAGCCCGCGGGTCAGCACTTGGCACGGACAATCCCCCCGGTTGGGTGGTTCTGGCCTCGCGGGCCCTCGACGCGCACGGAGAGATCCGCTTTCCTGACGGAGATTTTGGAGCAGGCAAGCTTTTTCGAGACCGACCCGGACTGCCTCGTCGAGGCCGCCCTTGCCTGCCCGCTCTGCCTCCACGCCGTCGACTGGCGGCCCGCGGGAACGGGCAGCGAGGCGGCGGTGGATTGCCGCTGCCGCCACTGCGGGCACGCACGGACGGTCGCGCTGAGCGGGGCGCAGTCGCTGCGCCTGCTGCTCGCCGAAGCCCTTCCCTACTAAGTCGGTAGGGTTTATGGTGTTTGATCCATCCCGGCGCGGGAGCCGGGCTGGATCGAAGACCACGAACCGGAGGTAACGCATGGCAGGGGCACGAAGGCGCCGCGCGTCGGCGCTTGCGGCCGGCGCTGCGCTGCTCGCGGCGCTGGCGGCCGCGCACGGCGCCGCGGCGCAGTCACCGGACCCGGGAGACCTTCCGGTCGACCCCCAGTGGCTGAGCAACACGCTGAGCCGGGCGTCGACGACGACGTCGGTCCAGAACAACGACGCCGAGGGCGCGATCGCGAGCCGCGACGCCGCGCTCGCGGCATGGAAGGAAGCCGTCGCGGCGGGCAAGCGCCCCGACCCGTTGGCCAAGCCCGAGTACCTGGTCGTCTGGTCGGCCAAGCAGAACGGCGGCGACGTCTACGGCAAGGAGGCGGGCGAGCTGGCGGCCAACGCGACCGTCAACCCGCAAGGCCTGCTCGATCTGCTCCAGCCGCAGTTCGTCCCGGGCCTGGACGGATTTCAGGTCATCGACGAGCGCAAGCTCAACGTCGATGGCAGCGAGAACCCCGACTACGGCAAGGTCGTCAACTTCGTCCAGCTGCCGCTGCCCTGGGGCGTCGAGACCGAGGCGCACCACATGCAGTACGAGTGGCTCGACGGCCAGCCGATCGTCGCGGGCGGCCTCTACAACGACTCGACGTTCATCCTCGACGCGTCGGACATCCCGAACCTCAAGCTCAAGAACATCATCGCCCCGCAGGAGACGCCGGGCGGGACGATCCCCGACGCGTACGACGCGGTGGGCGACGGCCGGTTCATCGGCACGTACATGGGCGGCCCCGAGTCGAACTTCGGCGGCTCGCCCGGCGAAGCCGTGGTGTTCAAGCCGGACCCCGAGAAGGGCCTCGTGCTCGAGTCCGAGACGCCGGCCGGGAACGTCGGCGGGATCGGCGGCGGCAACGCCGGCGGGGTGCCCGAGCCGTGCTCGACGCGTGAGGCGCGCCCGCTGGGGACCTGCGCCAATCCGCACGGCATCCAGATCCGCCAGGACCTGCACCGGCTGATCACCGCCGACTACGCCGAGCCGCGCGAGATCGTGCTCGATCCGATCAAGACAGCGGACAAGTACGCGTTCCGCCCGACGGTCCGGACCTGGGACACCGCCGACCCGGCGCACCCGAAGCTGCTGTCGGTGTCGCACATGCCCAACGGGCCGGTCGAGCCCGCCCAGCGTGCCCACGAGCAGTACGGGATCATGGAGGACGCCAAGACGTGGCCGGACGCCACGCGCTACCGCGGCGGCCTGGAGTCCAAGGGCGTCTTCGCCGGCTCGATGTGCGGCGGCGGGATCTTCTTCGCGTCCGACGTGGCGCAGCTGAAGGGCGACGCGTCGAAGGCGTGGAAGCAGGTCTGGAACGACGGGCTGTCCGAGGTGCTCGGGGGCGCGCCGGAGAACGAGTTCCTCCAGGAGCCCGGGGGATGCGCAGGCGGCGCGTGGCATCAGGTCGCCCCGAACAACCGGCTGCTCTTCCGGTCGGTGCAGGGGCGCCTGCCGATCTCGGACAACTACTTCGACCAGGGCCAGGCGAAGCTCGTCTACGACGTCGACATCTCGCGGCTCGTGCGGGCCGCGCAGAGCGGAAACGTGCTCTGCGACTTGTCGCGCGGCATCCACAGCGGCGGCTACGACCTGAGCGGCATCGAGCTGTTCAAGAGGCTGGCCCGCGGCGAGCAGGTGGCCGACTGCCCGACGCTCGTCTCGAGCGTCGTCGTGCACGACCCGACGACGGGCGGCCCGCACTGGGCGGCCCTGGACAACCACTCGGTGGACCAGAACGGCGTTCCGTACCGGCTCGCGTTCTCGGACTACTTCGTGTCGCGCACCGGCGTCGACGGCGACCACCGCCTGTTCACGGTCGAAATCTCGCCGGAGGGCAAGCTCAGCTACGACCGGTCGTTCCGCGACGAGAAGACGGGCGCCCTCGGTGTTGACTTCAACCGCCGCAACTGGCCCGGCTCGCCGGACGCCGGGTTCTACAAGCCACACTCGGAGGTGTGGGTCTGCCCGCCGGGGATCTGCCCGACGGAGCCGGCGATCTCGCCGCGCCGGGAGGCCGCGGCGAAGCCGAAGGCCAAGGCCAAGGCGCGCCGGCACAAGAAGGCTCGTCACCGGACGGCACGCCGGCGCAACCGGCGCCGGTAGGCGAGGCGCCGGTGGCTCGCCGAGTGCTGGCGGGCGGTGGACTCGCGGCGCTGGCCCTCGTGGCCGGCGCCGCGCCCGCCGCCGCGCATCCCAGTCTCCTCCAGGCCGCCCCGGCGCCCGGGCTCAGCGTGCCGTCCGCGCCGCGGACGGTGGCGCTGGCCCTCAGCGAGCCGGCGATCGCGCGCGGCTCACGGATCGTCGTGCGCGGGCCGGGCGGGGCGGTCGGCGTGGGCCGAGTGCGCGCGGCCGACGGCGGCCGCACGCTGTCCGTCGCGCTGCGCAGCCGCGTCCGGCCGGGCGTCTACGAGGTCGACTGGTCGGCGCTCGGCGACGACGGGCACGCCACCGGCGGCCGGTTCCGCTTCGGGGTGCAGGGCCGTGGCGGGACGCCGCCCCCGGGCGCCGAGCGCCTGACGGGCGCGGGCGGCGTGGGGCGCGGCGAGCAGCGCGCGGCGGCGCAGGGCGCGGTGACGGTGATCGCGCGCTGGCTCGGGGTCCTGGCGGCGGCGCTGCTCCTCGGCGGCGGGCTGCTCGCGCGGCGCTCCAACCCCGCGCGCGACCGATGGCGCGCGGCGGCGCCGCTCGCCTTGCTCCTTGGCGTGGTGGTGGCCGTCGGGGGCGTCTTGGCCGAGGCCACGGCCGGGGCCGGCGGCGCGCTCGACGTGCGGCTGCTCGGCGCGAGCGGGGCGGGCGTCGCGGCGGTCGCGCGCCTGGGGGCGCTGCTTGCCGCCGCTCTTGGGGCGCGGGTGGCGCGGTTGCGCGACGCGGCGTGGGTCGCGGGCGGCGCGGGCGCGCTCGTCGCGACGGGGCTCGACGGCCACGTGCTGACCGTCCGCCACGACCGGGCGCTGGCCCTCGGCGGACAGGTCGTCCATACCCTCGCCGCGGGCGTGTGGCTGGGCGGGCTGCTGCTGCTCGGGCTCCTTGCGGTGCGGGTGCGGGATGGCGGCGCGCGCGCGGCGCTCGGCGACGCAGCGCGCGCCTTCGCCACGCTCGCACCCGCCGCGCTCGGCGCCGCCTTCCTGACCGGCGCGCTCGCGGCGGTGCGCGAGGTGCACCACTGGTACTTCCTGCGCTGGTCGGACTACGGCAGGCTCGTCATCGCCAAGGCGGCGCTCGTCGTCGTCGCGGCGGCCGCCGGGGCGTTCATCGCGCGGCGCGGCGCTCGCCCGCGGGTGCTGCGCACCGAGGCCATCGCGGTGGTCGTGGTCGCCGCGCTGGCCAGTGCGCTGGCCGCCGTGCCGGCCGGGCGCGGGCAGCCGCTGCCCGCCGTTCGCGGCACGCTCCTGCCGGGGCCTGCGATCGCGTCCGCGCTGACGGGCTCGGGCGTCGCGCACCTCACGCTGGCGCCGGCGCGGGCAGGTGACAACCGGCTCGTCGTCGACGGACCGCGCGCGGCGCGTTCCGGGCGCGTCCGGCTGGCCTGCGCGTGCGCTCGGCACCCGCTCGTCGCCCGCCTGCGCGCGGGCGCGGCGACGATCCGCCTTCCCGCCGAGGGCACGTGGTACGCGTACGTCGCCGGCGGGCGCTCGCCCGCGGCGCTCACCGTCGGCGTACCGGGCGCGCCGGGCGCCCCGCCCGTCGAGGTGCTCGCCGCGGCCGACCTCAGCGGGCCCGGCGCCGACCGCTGCCGGTCGTTGCTCGTCGGGCTCGAGCTTGGCGTCGGCCGCCTCAACGCGCTCGGTGGGCTCGACGGCGGGCACAAGGTCGTCCTCACGGCGTTCGACACGGGCGGCTCGGCGCAGCGCGCCGCCGCGGCTGTCCGGGGTCGCCGCGCCGTCGCGCTCGCAGGCGCCTGTGGGGCGGGCGGCGACAGAGCCGTGCGGTCGGCGGCCACCGCGGGACTCCCGAGCATCGTCGGCGATCCGGCCGTCGCACCGGTCTCCGCACCTCGCGTGTTCCGCCTCGCCGGCGACCCCGCCGCCGAGGGCTACGCCGCGGGCCGCTACCTCGTCCGCGGGGTCGTCGCGGCGCAAGCAGACGCGGACGCGAGGGATGCCCCGTCGCCCGTCCGCGCGTACGCCGCGCGCGACGCGCTCGGCCGCCGCTGGCTCGCCGGCCTCCGGCGCGCGCTGGCCGGCGCGACCCCGGCAGACGCGGCTCGGTGGCCCGCGCCGGACGGTGCCGGGGACCCCCGCACCCGCGGTAGCGACCGGGCTGTGCGCGTCGTGGCGAGCTCGCCGGCTCGCTTCGCCGCCGCGCCCGCGCGCGCGCTCGACCGCCGGCGGACCGCGGCCGTCGCGCTCGACGGCCCCGCCGCGCAGCTCGCCGCCGCGCTGCGCCGCGCCGGCCGCCCGGGCGGCAGATGGGCGCCGGCTCCGGTCATCGCCTCCGAGCGCACGTTCTCCGAGGCGTTCGTCGGCGCGGCGGGCTCGCTCGGGCGCCTGGGCGTCGTGCGCGGCGCGAGCGAGATCTCCCCGGACAGCCGCGACGCGCTCGCCTATGCGCAGGCGGTCGGCGAGCTCTTCCCGGGCGAACGGCCGACGCTCGAGGGGCTGCGCGGTTACGCGACCGGGCTCGCGCTCGCCGCCGCGGTGCGCGGCGGCACGGCGCCGGACGACGTCGTCGCCCGGCTGCGGCGGCCGGCGCCGTTCACCGACGCCATCGCTGCGCCGTGGCGCGCCGATGCGCCCGCCGCCGGCGCGCAGCGCTTCACCGTCCTCGGACCCACGTTCCTGGCCGCGACGCTCGTGCCACCGTCGGCCGGCGGCGAGTCCTTCAGCGGCCGCTTCTTCGCCGACGGCGCATGGCGGCGGCTGACGTCGGACGTCTACGGGCCGCCGCTCGCGGCCCCGGTCCTGTCGGCGCGCCGCTAAGCGGGGATCCACCGATAGATCGTGGATGCGCGGTGTGGGATTGCACCGAGGGGGACGCGACCGGGTCTGCGCCCGGGCCGCGCGGCATCCCGCGCGGACGCGGCTCCCCGAGGGGACGAGTGGTCGATCGGGACCGCATATGGGGCCCGATCGACCACTCGTTGACGGGACGTCAGTTGGGCACCCATATCCCCAAATGACGACTCGTTCCCACGAGCCGGCCCCTCCCCTGCGATGCCATCGGACCACGCCGCGAGAGCCGCGGCGCCCGAGCGGAGCGCCCCCGCTAGGGCCCGCCGCGCCCGTAGGGCCGCAGCCGCGGGTAGTCGCCGGCGCGGTACGGCGCGTTGTGGGCCGCGTCGCCTGGCTGCGGGTAGGCGTTCGCGGCCGGCGCGGGCGCGCCCGCGAACGCGGTGGCGGGATCGAAGAGGACGAGGAAGCGCGCCCACCGCCCCTTGGCGTCGCCGCTCTGGCCGAGCGCGGCGGTGTTGGCGAACCAGGCCGCGATCGCGCGGCTGCGTGGAGCGAGGTAACGCGCCATCGGGACGGCGTCGGCGAGCACGGGATCGAGCGCGCGAGCGGCGGGGGAAGCGGCCCGCAGGAACGGCCGGGCGTCCGTCAGTGCCGGCAGCGCCGAGGCGCGCAGCGCAGGGAGCGCGACGAGCAGCGCGCGGGCCTCGCGCAGCGTGCCCGGCGCCTCGCGCAACGCGCCGGCGAGCGGCGGCGCGGCGAGCCGGGCGTCGCGCGCGACCGGGACCGCGCGGCGCAGCAGCGCCCGCGCGCTCGCGAGCGTGCTACGCGCATCGGCAAGCACGCCGGGCAGCTGCGCGAGCGCGCGGCGCAGCGCGGCGGGGTCGGCCCCCGCCCCGCGCAGCGTGCGCAGCCCGTCGGTGACGATGCCGTGAACGGCGGCGTCGTGCTCGGCGAGCTCGCGCAGCATGACGCGAGAGGACTGCACCGTCACCGCGAGGTCGCTGTCCTGGCCGCGGAGCGTCCCGCCGAGCAAGCGCAGCTCGCCGGTCGCCCGCCGCAGCCCCGCGAGCGTCTCGCTCAGCTCGACGGACGCCGACGGGCCGGCGAGGGCGCCGGCGCTCGTGCGCAGCAGCGCTCGCAGATCGGCCCGCGGCCGGGCGCCCAGGACGCCGAGCGCCTCGTCGACTTGCACGGAGGGCCGAACGCGCAGCGCCCGGCGAGGATCGAACGGCCCGGCCGCACGATGGCCGGGATCGAGGTCGACGAAGGCCTCGCCGAGCGGCGTCTTGGTCCCGACGCGTGCGCTCGCGTCCGCGTAGAGCCGCGGACGGCCGCCGCCGAGCTCGAGGGCGGTCAGCGCCCGGTCGCCGCGCACGGCGATCGACCCGACGTGCCCGATCCGCACGCCGCGGACCAGCACGTCGGCGTCGGGCGCCAGACCCTGCATGTCGAGCGGCGCGGCGCGCAGGACGAGCGGCTGGTGCAGGTGCACGCCCGGGCCGCCGAAGCGCGCGCCGAGGAAGCCGAACAGCCCGATCGAGACGGCCGCGAAGAGCGCCAGCCCGGCCCGTGCGCGCAGCGAGAGGTGGCGGATCACCGGCGGCCCTCGCGCAGTGGGACCGGCGACAGGCCGGGGCGCACGGCACCCGGCAGCCCCGGAACGAGGTAGCGCACGAGGCACGCGACGGGATTGACGTGCAAGCAGGTCCGCGTCAGCGCTCGGGCCGCCTGCACCTTCAGCGTCGTCAGACGAACGCCGGTGGCGCCCGGCTCGCCCACGTCGGCCGGGTCGAACGGCTCGAAGAAGCCCAGCCCGCGCAGGATGGTGCCGTTGGCGTCGTTGGTCGAGAGCACGCCGCTGAAGCGCTCGCCGAGCAGGCCGATGCTGTCGCGCCGGCGATCGACCGCGGCCAGCACGGAGCGCCCATCGCGCAAGGCCGGCGTCAGCGTGCGGGCCGTGGGCCCGGCGGCGCTAGCGACGCGCCGGGCGTCGGCCAGGGCGACACCGCCGCCTGCCGCGAGGGCGTGGGTCTCGCGGACCAGCGCGAGCAGCTCGGGCGCGGCGACGCGCGCGGCGGCGAGGGCCCCGGGGAGCGCCGCGGCGGTCGGCGCGAGCCGGTCGAGGGCGGCCGCGAGCGGCCCGCTAGCGCGCCGCGTCGAGCGCAGCGCGCCGTCGAGTGCGCCGAGCGCCGGTTCGAGCTCGCGGACGGTGGCGCTCAGCGCTCGCCGTCGGCCGGCGGTGACGCGCAGCGTGCGCCGCCCCGCGTCGAGTGCGCCGCCCAGCGCGGCGTCGCGGTCGCCGAGCGCGCTGCCGATCGCGCCGAGGGCCCCGACCAGCCGGGTGAGCGCGGCGGGCCGGGCGGCGAGCGCCCGCGTCACCGCGCGCGCGGGGTCGAGCGCCGTGTTCAGCCGCGCGACGGCGTCGCGCAGGACGCCGGACCGTCCCCGCAGGCCGACGGCGAGCTGAGAGAGCACGACCTGCGCCTGGACGCGCGTGTCGGCGTCGAGGACGTCCACGAGCCGGTCGAGCGCGACCGCGCCGGTGGCGCGGGCCGGGTCGATCCAGGCGCCGGGCCGCAGCGCCGGGGACCGCCGGCTGCCCGCCGAGAGCTCGACCGTCAGGTCCTGCAGCGCCGAGCGCGGGACGATCGTCGCGGTCGCGTCGGCGTGGATGACGCCGCGGACGCGCCGGTCGAGGCGCAGGGTGGCGACGGCACGGCCGCGCGCCGGGTCGTAGCGCACGTCGACCACGCGGCCCTCGGGCACGCCGGCCACCGTCACCGGGGCGCGCGCGTCGTCGCGCAGGCCGCTCGCGTCGGCGAAGGCGACGTGGACGTCGAAGGTGTCCGGCCCGCCGAGGCGGACGCCCTCGGCGCGCAACACGACCGCGACGAACGCGAGCGCGAGGAGCGCCTGCCCGACGATCGCCGTCCTGCCCAGCCGGGGCCTCATCGCCGGCAGGCTCCCGCCTGCTGCGCCTGGTCGGCCACCGCGGGGGCAGCGCGGGCAAGCAGGCCGCAGGGCGGCGCCGGGCTCCCGGCCCCCGTCAGGAAGCGGAAGCCGAAGCGCATGAAGTGCCCCGCGCCGGGCGTGTAGGGCCGCGAGGCGCCGCCACCGCCGGCGAAGAGCCCGAGGAACGCCAGGTAGGCGGGCGTCCCGAGCGAGGTCGGGCGCTCGAGCGCGCCGAGCAGTCCGCGGTCGAGCAGCCCAACGCTGCCATCGAGCGCGGCGAGCGCGTCCCGCGCGGGCCGCGCCGCGCGGGCGCCGGCGCCGAGCGTCGCCCGCGCGTCGGCGAGCAGCGGTCGCGCGGCGCGGGCGGCGCCCGGAGCCTCGGTCAGCAGCGGCGTGACGGCGCGCACGGTGGGCGACAGCCGTGCCGCTCCAACACGCAGGCGCAGCGCGAGCCCGCGCAACCGCACGAGGAGCGCGCTCGCCGCCTCCGCACCCGAGCGGGCGTCGGCGAGCGTGGCCGGCATGCGGATGAGGGCGGCGTCGAGCGGCCCGCTCGCATCCAGCGCGCGCGCCGTCGCACCGCCGTCGGCGGCGAGAGGGACGAGGGCGCGGCGCCGCGCGGCCACCGCGCGCGCCGTCCGCGAGAACCCGCGCACCGCCGCGACGAGGGCTTCGCCGCCGGGTCCGCGCGCCGCGGCCGCTGTGGCGCCCGCGTCGCGCAGCAGCGGGGAGAGGCTGCCGAGCGCGCGGCGGACAGCCGCCGGCGCTCGTCCCCCCAGTGCGGCACGCAGGCCGCGCGCGTCGGCGCGCAGCGCCGCGCGTTCGGGCGGCGCGAGGACGTCCAGGGCGTCGGCGGCGCTCACGTAGGAGCGGGTGCGCGCCGGCGGGATCGTGCCCCGGAGCGGACCGGCGCCCGGTGAGCCCGGGTGCAGGTCGACGTAGGCCGTGCCCTCGAAGAGCAGCCGCGGGCGCAACTCGGCGGTCGCGTCGGCGGTGACGCGTATGCCGCGGTCGAGCCGCATCGTGACGAGCGCGAGATCGCCGCGGCGCCGGCGCGACTCGACGCGCCCGACCGGCGTGCCGGCCACGCGCACGTCGGCTCCGATGCGCGCGAGCCCGCCGGCGTCGGTGAAGAGGGCGCGCAGCGTCTGGTCGTGGCGGAACGGGTCAGGACGAAGCCAGCCGACGGCGAGCGCGGCGACGGCGCCGAGCACGAGGGCGAGCCCGATGAGCGGCCGCCGGTCGATCACCGGCAAGCCTCGCGCTCGCGCTCGGCCGCGCCCGGGGCCGGATACGGGTCGCGCGCCCGCGCGCACGTTAAGACCATCGTGAAGCGCACGGCGCGATGGCCGCGCGCCTGCCCCGCGTCGTAGCGGAACTCGCCCCACCGGGTGAAGCCCGCCGGCGCCTCGACCAGCTCGCGCCGGTACGGCACGAGCGTCTTCGAGAGATCGCCGAGGGGGCCGCTCAGGGGACCCAACGCGGCGGCGGGCCGGCGGGCGGCGACCAGCATGGGCGGCGCGCCGCGCAGCACGGGCTGCGCCGCCCGGGCGACGGCGCCCGCGTCGTCCAGCCGCGGCGCCCTGCGCTCGACGGCGATCGCGTCGGGCAGCGCGCGCGCCAGCGCGGCGACGCCCGGACGCAGGGCGCGCAGCGCCGGCTCGGCCTCGTCGAGGACCGCGTCCGCCTCGGGCAGCGCCCGCGCAGCGACGGCCTCGAGCGGCGGGGCGGCGTCGAGCGACCGCCCCAGCGCCCTGGCACCGTCCGCGGCGGCGCCGGCAACGCGATCGGCGGAGGCGACGAGCGCGCCGAGGTCGGGCGTCGTCCCGGCATCGCCCGGCCCGAGCGCGCGCGCCACGCGGTCGGCCGCGTCGAGCAGGCCGGGCGGCGGGCGGAGCGCCCGGACTAGGGGCGTTGCCTCGTCGAGTGCGGCGGGCGCGTCGGCGAGCGCCGCGTTGACGTCGCCGCCACGACCGGCCAGGCCGAAGCCGGCCGTGCGCAGGCTGCGGGCCAGCGCCGCGCGCGCGTCGCGATCGAAGCCCGCGAGGACGTGGGTCAGGTCGACCGCGGCCGAGGTGCGGTCGCCCGGAACCAGAGCGCCGTCGGGCAGCGGGCGGCGCGAGTCGCCCGGCTCGAGCTCGACGTACACCGCCCCGGCCATGCCGCGCATCCGCACGCGGGCACGCGCACCCGCCCCGACGGTGCGGTCATCGTCGAGGTCGAGACGCGCCACGGCGCCCCGCCCGCGCACCTCGACGGCGCGCACCTCCCCCACGCGCTGGCCGGCGACGCGCACGTCGGCGCCCGCGCGCAGCAGCGGGGCGCGGCCCGGCAACGCGACGCGGAGGGTGCGTCCCCCGCCGAAGGGCAGGCCGCCGACGGCGACAGTCGACAGCACGGCGAGCAGCGCCGCCACGGCGAGGACCACCGCGCCCGCGGCGCGCGGCCGGCGGTCAAGGGCGCGCCGAAGACGATGGCCGATCCTGGACCGGGTCGTCATCGTCCGAGCAGGTAGTCGAGGAGCTGCTGGGCGTCGTGCGGCGCGGGTGCGGGCGGGACGGCCGGCGCCGGCAGCTTCGGCAGCGGCACCGCCGGCGCCGCCGGCACCGCGGGCAGCGGCGGGCGAGCGCTCGGCGCCGCCGGCCGCGGCGCACCGAGCGCTTGGCGCGGGCGCCGCTCCCGCGCCCGCTCGCCTCCGAGCGCCTCGCGCAGGCAGCCGGGCCGGACCGGGACCCCGAACGCCTCGCAGCTGAAGACCGCCGCGCCGCGCCAGTACGCACGCGACGGGTCGGCGAACGGGTCGAAGGGCTGGCGCCCGGGCTCGGCCGCCTGATCGGCGAAGTCCTCGAAGAATCCGCGGGAGATGCCTTCCGCCGCGGGGACCAGCTCGTGCGCGAGCGCCGCCGCGTCGGGCGCCTGCCCCCGCACTGCGCCCACGCCGCCGGCCAGCGAGCGCAGCGTCGGAGCGCCGCGCGCGAGCACGCCCCGGAGCGTGCCCGCGAGCGGCGTCAGGGCGCGCGCCGCCGCCCGCCCGCGCGCGAGGAGCGGCGACGCGCCCGCCGTCGCGCGCCCCAGCGCCGGCGCGCTCCCGGCCACCGCCACGGCGACCGGCCGCGCGGCCGTCGATTGTCGCCGGCAGACCGTCCAGCCCGGCCGCGAGCGGCCCGCGGTGGGCCGCCGTCGCCCGCAGCACCGTGCGCAACCGCTCGACCAGCGCGCCGAGGTCGCGCTCGCGCCGGGCCAGCGGTCCCGCGGCGTGCTCGGCGTCGGCGACCAGTGCGCCCAGCGTGCGGCGCTCGCGCGCGAGCTCACCGAGCGTGCGGTGCGCCGCGCCGAGCGCCGGGCGCAGCGCGAGCGCCAGCCGGTTGAGGTCGGGTCCCCGCGCGTCGAGCGCCACGCCGGCTTCGACGAGCAGCGTCCGCAGACCGGCGCGGACGCCCGGACCGAACGTCGCCAGGAGGTCGTCGAGGCGCGGCGCGTTCGCCGTCGAAGCGAGCCCGATCTTCCCGTGCAGCGGCGCGCGCGCCCGCCCCGGGTCGTACGACACATACGTATCGCCGAGCAGGTCGCCCGGCCGGATCGCGGCGGTCGCGTCCGCACGCGGGGCCGGAGCGCCGCGGCCGAGGCCGACCTCCACGACCGCCGTGCCGCGAGGCGTCAGCGAGATCGACCGCACGCGCCCGACCACGGCGCCGGCCAGGCGCACGTCGTTGTCCGTCACGAGGCCTCGCGCGCTGGCGAACTCGGCGCGCATGACGCGTTCGCCGCGGTGGCGGGCCGCCGCGAAGCCGGCCACGGCCAGCGCCGCCACAACCATGACCACGAGCGCCTTCACCCGTGCTTCCCGGCGACGAACGACTGGGCGTAGTCGCGCCACGGCTCGCCCTCCAGGGCCCCGGGCAGCCGCAGGTACGGCTTCGCGAGCTCCCCGGCCCGCAGGTCGTCCGCCGAGGCGCGGCGCGTCGGCGCGGGCGGCAGGACGATGCCGACCCGCGCCGCATGGCCGTTGGCGTCGTAGTCGGCGGTGAAGTCCGCCCACGCCGAGAAGAACGAGAAGAAGTCGGGGAGCCGCACTCGGGACTGGTCGAGCATCGGCGCGACGCGGCGAAGCACCGGCGTCAAGCGGTCGAGCACCGGGGGCGCCGCACGCACCAGCGGGCGCAGCGCCCGAAGCTGCGCCGGCGCCTCGGCCGCCAGCCGCGCAGTCGTGGCCAGCGGCGGCCACGCGGCCCGCACCAGGGCCTGCCCCCGCCGGGCCGCCCGCGGCAGGCGCGCAAGGCCCGGAGCGGCCGTACGCACAAGCTCGTCGACCGCCGGCACGGTCGTCCGGGCCCGGCGCAGCGTCTCGTCCGCCGCGCCCAGCGTTCCCGGCAGCGCGGCCACCGTCGTGCGCAGCGCGTCCGCGCGCATCGCCGTCGCGTGCAACAGCGCGGCGATGCGATCGGCGGCATCGCCGACGCGCCCGCGGCCGGCGGCGAGCGCCGCGCTGATCGTGCGGCTGTCGCGCACGAGCGAGCGCAGGGCGAAGCCGTCGGCGCGGGCGTCGCGCAGCGCATCGGCCGTCGCGCCGAGCGCCGGACCCGCCCAGCGCAGTGCGGCGGCAACCTGGGGTCCGCGCGCGCCGGTCCCGGCGCGCAGCTCGCCCAGCACCCCGCGCACGTCGGCCCGGGTGCGCGGCCCGAGCGCCGACAGCGCGTCGTCGAGCTCGACCGGGCTGCGTGTGGCGCTCCGCGAGAGCGCCGCGCCGTCGGGCAGCGGCGGCCCGTCGCCGGGGTCCAGGGCGAGGTAGCGGTTGCGCTCGCCTGACAGCGACGCCAGCCGCAGCGCGACCCGCGCGCCGCGGCGCACCTCGACGCCGCGGTCGAGCTGCAGGCGCGCGACCGGGAAGCCGTCGGCGCCGAGCCGCACGTCCTCGACGCGGCCGACGCGCGCTCCGGCGAGCCGCACGTCGGCGCCGCCGACCAGCCCGCGCGCGTCGGCGAGCTCGACGATCAGGCGCGGTCCCCGTGCGTGGCCGTGCGCCAGCACGACGACGGCGACCAGCGCCGTGCTCAGCGCGGCGAAGGCGGCGCGCCGCGTGGTCATCCGAGCGGCAGGCGCGGGTTCGCGCCCCAGAACAGCAGGGTGCCCGCCGTCGAGAGCAGCGTGACGCCGACGATGTTGACCGCCATCGAGCGCGCGGTCGCCGTGCCGACCTCGACGGGCCCGCCCCGGACGCCGTAGCCGAAGCACAGCGCCACGACGACCACCCACGCGGAGATCGCCACGCCCTTCACGACGGAGAAGACCAGGTCGGCCGGGTCCTGGAAGGTGAAGAAGAACAGCCGCCAGGTGCCCTCCGACACATCGGCGAAGCGCACCACCCCCATCAGCCCGGCGGCCGCCCACGACGACGCGAGCGCGAGCAGGTAGGCGACCGGCAGCACGATCGCGCAGCCCAGCAGCCGCGTGGCGCCGAGGTAGGCCAGCGAGCGCACGCTCATCGCCTCGAGCGCGTCGATCTCCTCGCCGACGCGCATCGCCCCGAGCTCGGCCACGAGCCCGCACCCGACCTTGGCGGCCAGCACGTAGCCGAAGACGAACGGCACGACCTCGCGCAGCGTGCACCAGGCCGAGAACCCGGCGGCGATCGGCGCGGTCCCGAACGAGCGCGCCAGCGCCGAGCTCTCCAGCCCGCAGCTCCCGCCGGCCATGAACGCGATCGCGCAGATCACCAGCGTCGAGCCGGTGGCGACGACGGCCGCCTGGCGCACCACCTCGTCCGCATGCGAGCGCGCGCGCGGGAGCTCGCGCCCGAGCCGCCACGCGAACGTGCCCAGCTCGCCGACGGTGGCCAGGGCACCTCGCGGCGGTGGCAGCGCCTCGCGCCTCACCGCAGCACCCCCAGCTGCGGGAACGCGGCCAGCAGCCACTGCGTGAAGACGAGGTTGACGAAGAAGATCGCGATCAGGCAGCCGACCACCGCGCGATTGACCGCCCGCCCGACGCCCTCGGGACCGCCGGTCGCGTTGAGGCCGTGCCAGCTGCAGATCACGCCGATCAGCGCGCCGAAGAGGCCGACCTTGATGACGCTCGCGACGAGGTCGACGAACGTCGTGTTGGCGAAGAACCCCTCCAGGAACGCGCCCGACGTCGCGCCCAGGACGCCAACGGTCGCGACGTAGCCGCCGGCGACGCCGAAGACGAGCGCGACGAGGTCGACGCCCATCAACACCAGGACGAGCGCGAGCACGCGCGGCGCCACCATCTCGGCGACCGGATCGACGCCGAGGACGGCGAGCGCGTCGAGCTCGCCGCGCACGCGCCGCGCGCCGAGCTCCGCGGTCAGCATCGTTCCCGCCACCCCCGCCACGACGGTCGCCGTGACGAACGTGCCGAACTCGCGCAGGATCGCGACGACCATGAACCCGCCCAGGCGGTCGGGCGCCCCGAAGAGGACCATGAAATTGCCGGCCTGCAGCCCTGGGCCGGCGAAGCCCCACGCCGCGATCGACACGACGATGGCCGGCAACGCGCGCCGCAGCGCGCTCGCCGAGAAGATCGCCAGCTCGCGTCGCCAGGCGAACGGCGGGCGCGCCAGCGCGGCGGCGACGCGCAGGCCCAGGAGGGCCATGCCGCCCAGCCGCGCCGGCGCCGTGTCGTCCCGCGGCGCCGCGCGTCCCGCGCGCACGGCGACCGTCCCTGCCGTCGCTGCCTCCACTCGGCCCCCCGCCGGTCGAATTCCTATAAAGCCTGTAGAAATACTATGGTATTAGACTCCACAACTATGCGCGACGTCTTCAGCTTCCCCGCAACGATCAACGAGAAGGCCGCCCGGGTCGTCGCCGGGGTCGTCGCGATGACCGCGCTCGTCGCGCTGGTCACCGGCGCCTACTGGCTGCTCGTTCCCCTCGCCTACGGGTTCTGGGCGCGCGTCCTCACCGG
The DNA here is from genome assembly GCA_005888335.1 of Actinomycetota bacterium. The sequence continues at coordinate 46,097 of VAWY01000135.1, read as the reverse complement.
GCCGACGCTCAGCCCGCTCGGTCGCTTCGCCAGCCGCGTCGCCGCGCCGCGGCTCGGCCCGCCGAAGGAGGTCTCCGGGCCGCCCAAGCGCTTCGCGCAGGGCATGGGCGCGGTGATCACCACGGCCGGCGCGATCGCCGCGCTGGCCTTCGGCGCCCGCGGCGTCGCTGCCGGGCTGCTGGCCGCCATGGTCGTCGCGGCGACGCTCGAGTCGGTCTTCGCCTACTGCGTCGGCTGCAAGATCTTCGGCCTGCTCATGCGCGCCGGCGTCGTGCCCGAGGAGGTCTGCGCGCAGTGCGCGGACATCTGGAGCCGCCCCGCGCCGCGCGCCTGACGCGCCGTTCGCCAGAATCGCTCCCTCCCGAGAGGAGGAGCACATGGCAGATCCCGTCTACAAGAGCGTCGAGATCACCGGGACCGCGACGACCACGGTCAACGACGCGATCCAGAACGCGGTCTCCAAGGCCGGCGAGACGCTGCGCAACCTCGACTGGTTCGAGGTCGTCAACGTCCGCGGCAACATCACCGACGGCAAGGTCGACCACTTCCAGGTCACCCTCAAGCTCGGGTTCCGCCTCGAGTGAGGTGAGCGGCCGACGCGAGCGCCCCGTTTGGGGTATGCAGCGCATGTGCCGACGGTCTACGTCACCGGGCACCGCAATCCCGACACGGACTCGATCGCCGCCGCGATCGGCTACGCCGAGCTCAAGCGGCGGCTCGACCCGCGCGACGACTACGTCGCCGTGCGTCTCGGCGAGGTCAACGACCAGACGCGCTGGGTCCTCGAGCAGAGCGGCGCGCCGGAGCCCGACTTCCTGCCCCACGTCTTCCTTCGCGTGCGCGACGTCATGCGCCATCGCTTCCCGGTGGCGAGCCGCAACGCGCCGGTCCGCGAGGTCGGCCTCAAGATGGGCGGCGAGGGGCTCGAGCTCGTGCCGATCGTCGACGAGGGCGGCGCCCTCGCCGGGGTGATCACCGAGCGCGCGCTGGCCCGCCGCTACGTGCGCGAGTCGCAGGAGGCCTCGCGGCTCGACGCCCCGACCGCCGTCGGAGCGATCGTCGAGGTGCTGCAGGGCGAGCTCGTCGCCGGCGCGGACCGGGACGTCTCTGGGCGCGTGTTCGTGCTCGCCATGGACGCCCGCTCGCCGACCGCGGTGACCGCGGGCGACGTCGCGGTCGTCGGCGATCGCGAGGACGCCCAGCGACGGGCGATCGAGATCGGCGTCGGGCTGCTGGTCACCAGCAATGGCGTCGTCCCCGGCGACGACGTGCTCGCGCTGGCCCGCGAGCGCGGGACGCCGGTCGTCGTCTCGCCGCTCGACAGCTACGTGACCAGCCGCATGATCACCCTGAGCGCCCCGTGCCGCGCGCTCAGCGAGGGGGACCCGCTGACGGTCCGCGCCGACGACCTCGTCACCGACGTCTCCGACGAGGTCAAGGACGTCCACTACCGCGCCGCGGTCGCGGTCGACGGCGACCGCCGGCCGATCGGCCTGGTCACGCGCGCCGACCTGGTCCGCCCGGAGCCGCGCCGCGTGCTGCTCGTCGACCACGGCGAGGCGGCGCAGAGCGTGCCGGGCGTCGAGCACGCGGAGATCGTCGAGATCCTCGACCACCACCACATCGGCTCGATCGAGACCAAGCTGCCGGTCATGGCGACGTTCGACCCCGTCGGCTCGACCGCGACGCTGGTCATCGAGCGCTTCCGCCACAACGGCATGGAGCCCAGCCGCGCCACCGCGACGATGCTGCTCGGCGGGATCCTCTCGGACACGGTGATCCTGAACTCGCCGACGACCACCGAGCGCGACCGCGCCGCCGTCGACTACCTCGAGCGCGTGCTCGCGATCGACGCCACCGAGTTCGGCCGCGAGATGTTCGAGCGTACGTCCGACGTCTCGGGCCTGTCAGCGCAGCAGATCGTCGCCCGCGACCTCAAGGAGTACGACCTGGGCGGCGGGCGCACGATGTCGATCGCGCAGATCGAAACGGTGGGCAACGCGCTCGTCGACCGCAAGGACGAGCTGCTCGGGGCGCTGCGCGCCCTGCGTGACGAGCACGACTACGCGCTGTCGGCGCTGATGGTCACCGACATCCTGGCCAGGGGCACCAACCTGCTCGCCGCGGGCGAGACGGGCGCCGCCGAGCGCGCGTTCGGCGCGCACGCCGACGGCGGGGCGATCGAGCTGCCCGGCGTCATGAGCCGCAAGAAGCAGGTGGCGCCAAAGCTTTTGGCCGCGATGGCCGGGTGAGCTAGAGTCCGTTGTCCGCCGCCGCCACCGGTGGAGAGAGCAATAGCGGGCATGGACGGCCGACAGCTCCTCGCACTGCACGAGCATGAGCTCGAAGATGGTCTGGTGCTCATCGACGTCCGCGGCGAGGTCGACCTGTTCTCCGTCGACGAGCTCAGGGCCGCGCTCGAAGACGCCGAGGAGGCCGGCCATGTGCGCCTCATCGTCGATCTCAGCGCGGTGAACATGATCGACTCGACCGGCCTGGCGGCCCTCGTCGGCGTCCACCGGCGGCTGCTGCGCGTCGGCGGCGAGATGATCGTGATCATCTCGAGCGCGAAGGTGTGGTCGAAGTTCACGATGACCGGGCTGGACAACGTCTTCCCGGTCGCGTCGACGCGCCAGGAAGCGATCAGCCGGGCGCACTGACGCGTCGGGAGTCGAGCGCCTAGGCCGCGACCGGCCCGAGCCGGCGCCGCCACCCGGCGCCGAGCCGCTTGGCCGCCCGGCGCGGGCGCTCGCCGTAGAGCTTGCCGGCCAGCGCGAGGGCGTCGCGGCGCAGCCCGCGGCGCCGGCGCCGGATGACCCCGACGAGCGCGTCGCGGTCGGCGAGGTCGGCGAACAGCGGCCGGCGGGTCTCGACGGCGGCGCGCAGGATCGCGAGGTCGTGGTCCTCGCCGAGCAGCTCGGAGAGCCTCTTGGCCCGCTTGCGAACGCGCCGCAGCCGCTTGGGCGCGGCCGGCTGGAGCAGCCCGGCGGCGTACCACAGGTCCTTGGCGCGCTTGCGCAGCTCGTGCAGGGTCTCCGCGGTCGGATCCTCGCGCGCGACGCCGTACGCGCGGCGCCCGCGGCGGTAGATCCGGTCCAGGCCGGCGCGCAGGTCGGCCACCACGTCGCCGTCCAGCGGCCAGGCCGCGACGCGGTCACGACCGCGCTCGAGCTCGACGGCGACCTCCCCGAGCGCGCCGCGCTCGGCGTCGCGAGCGAGGCCCTCGGCCGCCGCTCGCTCCTCGGCCACCAGCCGCTCGCGCAGCGGCGTGTAGCGCTCGACGCGCAGCTCGCCGGCGAAGCGGCCGAGCACTGCGTCGAGGGCGTCGACGACGACCTTGCGATCGCGCGCGTCGCCGAGCCGGCGGGCGGCGTCGCGGTAGGCGGCGTTCTCGGCCCGCGCCGTGTCGGCACCGAGCGCCGGGCGGGCGACGCGCACCGTCGCGCGCACGCGCTTGAGCGTCTTGCGCACCGAGTGGACCGCCTCGGGCAGCTCGTCGTCGGCCGGATCGGCAATGACCTCGAGCGCCATGTCGAGCCGCCCGCGGGCGATCCGGCGCAGGTCCGCGGCGACCGGCTCGTCGCGGCGCAGGCGGAAGGCGCGCTCGGCCCGGCGCCGGCGGGCCGCGCGGCGCTTGACCCCGGCGACCCCGGCGGCCGCGAGGCCGCCCGCAGCCGCCACCGCCGCGGCGGTCGCCTCTGCTGCGCGTGGTCTCACATCCTTGATCCTGCCCCGGCGTCTGGTGGGGTACTCGCGTCCCATGCCCGAGGAACGAGCCAGCCGCTTCGACCACTTCGTCGAAGCCGCGCACGCCAAGGTCAGCCGCGCCCCGTTCTTCGCCGTCTGCGTCGCGGCGATGCAGCGGGACCTAGGCGTCCTCCTCGAACACCCGCCGCAGGACGGCGAACGCCGAGTTCGCGGCTGGCACGCCGCAGTAGACCGCGCACTGCAGCAGGACCTCGGCGATCTCGTCGGCCGTCATCCCGTTGCGCCGCGCGGCGCGCACGTGCAGCGCGAGCTCGTCGAGGCGTCCGAGCGCGACGAGCGCGGTGAGCGTGACCGCGCTGCGCGTCCGGCGGTCGAGCCCGGGGCGCGTCCAGATCTCGCCCCAGGCGTAGCGGGTGATGAGGTCCTGGAAGTCGGCGTCCAGCGCCGTCGTGCGCTTGACCGCGGCGTCGACGTACTCGTCGCCGAGCACCTCGCGGCGCACGCGCATGCCGCGCTCGCGCGGCCCGGTGGCGCCGAGATGGTCGAGGATCTCGGCCGTGATCACCGCCGGGCGTTCGACGTTGGCGAGGTGCCGTGCGCGCGGCACGACGACGAGCCGCGCGCCGGCGATGCCCTGCTGGATGAGGCGCGCGTGGTCGGGCGGCGTGGCGGGATCCTCGGCGCCGGCGATGACCAGCGCCGGGGCGCGGATGGCGCCCAGCTCGCCGCGCAGATCCATGTCGGCGATCGCCTCGATGCACCCCGCGTAGCCCTCGTCGTCGATCGAGCGCAGCGTCTCGCCGAAGCGCGCGACGGTCTCGCGCTCCGAGCTGCGGAAGGCGGGCGTGAACCAGCGCTCGAGCGCGGTGTCGACGACGGCCGCCGTGCCGCTCGCCCGGACGGTGGCCGCGCGCGCCTCCCAGTCCGCGCGCGATGGGAAGCGCGCCGACGTGCAGCACAGGACGAGCCGGTCGACGCGCTCGGGCGCCCGCGCCGCGAGCCACATGCCCACCATCCCCCCGAGCGAGACGCCGCAGATCGAGGCGCGCGCGATCGCGAGCCGGTCGAGCAGCGCGAGCAGGTCGCCGCCGATATCGTCGATCGAGTACGGCCCGTCGGGCGCGGGCGAGCCGCCATGGCCACGATGGTCGTAGCGCAGCACGCGGAAGCGCTCGGCCAGGGCGCCGGCCTGGCGGTCCCACAGCTCGGTGGTCGTGCCGAGCGAGTTCGCGAGCACGACGACCGGCGCGTCCTCGGGGCCCTCGAGGCGGTAGTCGACCTCGACCGCGCTCATGACCGGTAGAACGCCAGCGCGCGGTCGACCAGGGCGTCCGCCGAGCCGAGGTAGCCGGCCGGGTCGAGCAGCTCCGCGGGGACGCCGCTCTCGCGCAGCGGCCGCCCGCTCGCCAGCGCGCGGTCGACCGCCTCGCCGTGGCCGGCGAGGGCGGCGCGCTCGGCGAGGAGGAGGTCGCCGGTCGCGTCGAGGTTGGCCCGCATGCGCGTGGCGTCGACCTGCAGGCCGTCGAGCGCCTCGCGCGCCGAGGCGGCCGCGCCGCCCGTCAGCGCCAGCGCGTCGCGCAGCGCCTCCCACTCGGCGTGCCACGCCCCGGCGGCGCGCTCGTGCTCGTGCGCCATCGCGCCCAGCAGCACGCCCGCCGCCGCGCGGGCCCGCTGGGCGCACGCGCGCGCGACCACCGCCCCGATCGGGTTGCGCTTGTGCGGCAGCGTCGACGAGCCGCCACGCCCGCCCCCGGCGGCCTCCGCCACCTCGCCGACCTCGGTCTGCGCGAGCAGCACGACGTCGAGCGCGATCTTCTCGACCGCGCCCGCCGCGATGGCCAGCGCCGCGCCGAGCTCGGCCGTCCGCACGCGATCGGTGTGCCACGGCAGCGCCGGCTCGGCGAGCTCGAGCTCGGCGGCGAAGCGGCGCAGGACGCCAAGGCCGTCGTCGCCGAAGGCGGCGAGCGTGCCGGCGGCGCCGCCGAGCTGGACGGCGAGGCGCGAGCGCGCGCCGGCCAGCCGCTCGCGCGCCTCGACGAGCGCGACGAGCCAGCCCGCCGCCTTGAGCCCGAACGTGGTCGGCAGCGCCTGCTGGAGCAGGGTGCGGCCGGCCATCAGCGTCGCGCGGTGCTCGCCGGCCAGGCGGGCGCACGCCGCGGCGGCGCCGTCGAGGTCGCCGAGCACGAGCTCCAGCGCGCGGCGCGCGACGAGCATCGCCGCGGTGTCGAGGATGTCCTGGCTGGTCGCGCCGCGGTGCACGTGCCGGGCCGCCTCGCCGCCGACCGCCTCGCGCAGCGCGCGGACGAGCGGCACCACGGGATTGCCGGCCGCGCGCGCCGCCTCACCGAGCGCCCCGGCGTCGAAGCGCTCGGCGGCGCAGCAGCGCGCGATCGCCTCGGCCGCCTCGCGCGGCGCCGCGGCGCGCGCGAGCGCCGCCTCGGCGTCGAGCATCGCCTGCAGCCACGCGCCGTCGCCGACCGCCTCCCGCAGCGCGGCGGGGACGAAGATCGGCTCGAACAGGCCCTCAGACGTCAAGGAACGCCGTCTGCCGCTCGCCCTGCAGGTGCACGTCGAAGCGCAGCGCGCCGTCCTCGTCGCGCGCGACGAGCGTCGCGTCGCCGGCCAGCGCCAGCACGGGGTCGGCGGCGTTCGCCTCCTCCTCGTCGGGAAAGTAGACGCGCGTCACGACCTGCTTGAGCAGGCCGCGCGCGAAGATCGCCATCGCGATGTGCGGCGCCTGCCCGTCCACCGGCCCGGGCTTGACCGTGACAAACCCGTAGCGCCCGCCGGCGTCGGTGCGGCAGCGCCCCCAGAGCCGCCGATCGGGCTGCCAGATCTCGACGACCGCGTCGGGCACCGGATCGCCCGCGCCGTCGTAGACGACGCCCTCGAGGCTCAGCGCCCCCGGCTCGTCCTCCTCGACGAGCCGCTGCGCATCGGGCAGCCCCAGCGCGAAGAAGGGCCCCACGGTCTGCGACGGCGTGAGCAGCACTCAGTCCTCCATCGGTGTCGCCTCGGGGCCGCGAAGCACGACGTCGAACCGGTAGGCGAGCGCCCAGTCGGCCACGGTGCGCTCCAGGTCGAACGAGGAGATCAGGCGCTGGCGCGCCCGCGGGTCGCGTACGGACTGGAAGATCGGGTCCTGGTCGAACAGCGGGTCGCCGGGAAAGTACATCTGGGTCACCAGGCGCGTCGCGAAGGCGGGCCCGAACAGCGACAGGTGGATGTGCGCCGGGCGCCACGCGTTGTGGTGGTTGCCCCACGGGTAGGCGCCCGGCTTGACCGTCACGAACTCGTAGCGGCCGTCGCGGTCGGTCAGGCAGCGCCCGGCGCCGGTGAAGTTCGGGTCCAGCGGCGCCGGATGGTGGTCGCCGTCGTGCGCGTAGCGCCCGGCCGCGTTGGCCTGCCAGATCTCGATCAGCGAGTCCGCCACCGGGCGCCCGTCCTGGTCGGTGACGCGGCCGTGGACGATGATGCGCTCGCCGAGCGGCTCGCCGTCGTGCTGCTCGGTGAGAAGGTGATCGCGCGGCCCGACGCGATCGTGCCTGAACACCGGCCCGGTGAGCTCGGTCAGCGTGTGCGGCACCACGATCAGCGGCCGCGTCGGCGCGCGCAGCCGCGTCGACCGGTAGTCGGGGTACAGGTACGGCGGGTGGACCTCGGTGCCGTCGCGCCGGTAGCCCGCCACCGCGCCGTCAGGCCTCGACGACCGTCGCGATGCCCTGGCCGACGCCGATGCACATCGTCGCCAGCCCCCAGCCGCCGCCGCGCCGGCGCAGCTCGTGCACGAGCGTCGTGAGCAGCCGCGCGCCCGAGCAGCCGATCGGGTGACCGAGGGCGATCGCCCCGCCGTTGGGGTTGACGATCTCGCGGTCGAGCTCGGGCCAGTCGGCCAGGCAGGCCAGCGACTGCGCGGCGAAGGCCTCGTTGAGCTCGACGACTTCGAGGTCGCCCCAGCCGATGCCCGCCCGCTCGAGCGCGCGGTTGGCCGCCCCGACGGGACCGATGCCGTAGAGGTGGGGCTCGACGGCGCTCGTCGCCCGCGCGGCGATGCGCGCCAGCGGATCGCTGCCCGCCGCCCGCGCCCCCGCCTCGTCGCCGAGGAGCACCGCGGCCGCGCCGTCGTTGAGCGGCGAGGCGTTGCCGGCCGTCACCGTCCCGTCGGGGCGGAACGACGGCCGCAGCTTGGCGAGCTTCTCGACCGACGTGTCGGGGCGGATGCCCTCGTCGCGGTCGAGCTCGACGTCGGGCACCGGCACGACCTCGTCGGCGAACGCCCCGCGCTCCCACGCCGCGTGCGCCCGCTGGTGGCTGCGGACGGCGAACGCGTCCTGCGCTTCTCGAGAGATCGAGTAGCGGTCCGCGAGCAGCTCGGCGCCCTCGCCCAGCGACACCGTCCACTGACCGGGCATGCGCGGATTGACCATCCGCCACCCGAGCGTCGTCGAGTGCATCGTCTCGTGGCCGCGCGCGAAGCCGCGCTCGGGCTTCTGGATCACCCACGGCGCCCGGCTCATCGACTCCACCCCGCCGGCGATGCACAGCGACGCGTCGCCGGCGGCGATCGCGCGGCTCGCGTCGATCGCCGCCTCCATGCCGGACCCGCACAGGCGGTTGACGGTCGCGCCGGGGACCGACGTCGGCAGCCCGGCCAGCAGGCTCGCCATCCGGGCGACGTTGCGGTTCTCCTCGCCGGCGCCGTTGCCGTTGCCGAAGTACACGTCGTCGATACGCGCCGGGTCGAGCTCGGGGTGGCGGGCCACGAGGCGCTCGATGACCAGCGCGGCGAGATCGTCGGGCCGCACGGCCGAGAGCGCGCCGCCGTGACGGCCGGTCGGCGTCCGCACCGCGTCGAGGATGTACACGGCCTCGCTCACGCGCGGGACGGTATCGGCGACGGTTCCCAGCCGACGTAGTTCTCGGCCAGCGACGCGGCCGCCGCCCCGGAGGAGCAGACGTACTCGAGCTGGGCGAGCTGCAGCCGGCGCTCGTAGCCGCCGGGGTCGTGCTGCGGGCGGTGCAGCATCGAGGTCATCCACTGCGAGAAGTGCTGCGCGCGCCACACCCGGCGCAGGCACGTCGCCGTGTACGCCTGCAGCCCCGAGTCGTCGCCGCTGCGGTACCACTCGACGAGCGCGGCGGCGAGGTAGCGCACGTCGGACACCGCGAGGTTCAGGCCCTTGGCGCCGGTCGGCGGGACGATGTGTACCGCGTCGCCCGCCAGGTAGAGGCGCCCGTGCTGCATCGGCTCGGCGACGAAGCTGCGCATGGGCGTGATGCCCTTCTCGAGCGTCGGCCCGCTCCGCAGCGTCCACCCGTCCTCGGTGTCGAAGCGGCGCTGGAGCTCTTCCCAGATGCGCTCGTCGGGCCAGTCGGCGATGTCCTCGTCGGGGTCGACCTGCAGGTAGAGGCGGCTGACCTCCGGCGAGCGCATGCTGTGCAACGCGAAGCCGCGTTCGGAGTGGCAGTAGATGAGCTCCTCGGTCGACGGCGCGACATCGGCCAGGATCCCGAGCCAGGCGTGCGGGTACTCCCGCTCGTAGACGGTCAGCACGCCGTCGGGCAGCGACGGGCGGCAGATCCCGTGGTAGCCGTCGCAGCCGGCGATCACGTCGCACGCGAGCTCGTCCTCGGCGCCGTCGTGGCGGTACCGGATCACCGGGTGGTCGTCCTCGACGCCGTGCAGGCCGACGTCGTCGACCTCGAAGAGCAGCGGCGCGCCGCTCTCGAGTCGCGCCGCGATGAGGTCCTTGACCACCTCCTGCTGGCCGTAGAGCGTGATCGCGCGCCCGCCGGTGAGGTCGCTGAGCGGGATGCGATGTCCGCGCCCGCCGAAGCGCAGCTCGATGCCGTGATGGACCATCCCCTCGCGCCGCATCCGCTCCCCGACGCCCAGCTCGGTCAGCAGGTCGACGGTCCCCTGCTCGAGCACGCCCGCGCGAACGCGGTGCTCGACGTAGTGGCGCGAGCGGTCCTCGAGGATGATCGTCTCGATGCCCTCGCGGTGCAGCAGCTGCCCGAGGGTCAGCCCCGCCGGACCGGCGCCCACGATGCCCACCTGGGTGCGGCTCATGGTCTCAGGTGCGAACCTAGCGCGATCCGCGTCCTCGCCGCCGTCCTCGTCCTCGTGCTCGTCCTGGCGGCCGCGCCCCGCGCGCTCGCCGACGCCGACCCGCCCAGCGACGTGCTGCTGGCGAGCGACTACTACCTGCCCTACCAGCCCACGACGGCGCCGGCGTTCGCCCGCGCGCTGCGCACCGCGCTGGCGCGCACGAAGCGCGCGGGCCTGCACCTGAAGGTGGCGATCGTCTCCACGCCCGCCGACCTCGGGGCGGTGCCCGCGTACCTCGGCCAGCCGCAGAAGTACGCCGACTTCCTCAACAAGGAGCTGCCCGGCATCGGCCGCAAGCCGCTGCTCGTCGTCCAGCCGTTCGGCTTCGGCGGCGACGACCTCGTCGGCGCCGAGAACGCGCTGCAGGGGCTCGGGGTCGACACCGGCCACGGTTCCAACGGGCTGGTCGCGACGGCGGTCGTCGCGATCCAGCGGATCGCCAAGGCGACCGGCCACCCGATCGAGCCCGTCGCGGTGCCGAAGCTGACCGGCGGCGGCGCGCCGCGCTCGTCGTCGGGCGGCACGTCGCCGCTGCTCTACGTGATCCCGGTGACGCTCGTGCTCGTCGCGCTGATGGTCGCGACGTTGCGCGCGCGCCGCGCCCGCACCTGAGAGGATCGCGGCCATGAGCGCCGCCATCGACTCCCAGGGCGTCCTCGAGACGCTCGAGCACGCCGACCGCCTTCTGGTTCAGCAGGTCTTCAAGCCGATCGCGAACGAGTACCGCATCAGCGTGCCCGCTCCCGGCTCGACGGAGGAGGGAGCGCCGCTGCTCTTCGTGCGCCAGAAGCGGATGAAGATCCGCGAGGACATCCGCTTCCGCCTCGCGCCCGACGACGACGCCCACCTCTTCATGATCAAGTCCAAGACGGTCTTCGAGTTCCGCGGGCGCCACGAGGTCCTCGACGCCGACGGCCGCGTCATCGGCATGCTCGAGAAGTCCTTCGGCAAGTCGCTGCTGCGCAGCCACTGGTTCGTGCGCGGGTCCGCCGGCGAGGAGCTGCTGCAGGCGCAGGAGACGAGCCTGGCCATCGCGCTGCTGCGCCGCTTCGCCGGCATGGTCTCCGACGAGCTCTCCATGCTGCAGTGGCTGCCGTTCAACTTCACCCTGCTGCGAGACGGCCAGCCGGTCGGCAGCTACAAGCGGGTGCTGGGGAAGCTGCGCGACCGCTACGTGCTCGAGCTGGGGCCGGGCCTCGAAGGGGTCGATCGCCGTCTGCTCGTCGCCTTCGCCGTCGCCCTCGACGCGCTGCAGGACCGCTAGGAGGCGCGAGCCTTCTCCCGCTTGGGCGCGTAGAGGTCGGTGATCGTCCCCTCGGCCAGCTCGGCCGCGAACGCGACGGTCTCCGACAGCGTCGGGTGCGGGTGGATGCTCAGCGCGATGTCCTCGGCCTCGGCGCCCATCTCGATCGCGTGGACGACCTCGGCGATGAGGTCGCCCGCGCTGACGCCGACCATGCCGGCGCCGAGCACGCGCTGCGTCTGGGGGTCGACGAGCAGCTTCGTCAGCCCCTCCGGGCGGCCGAGCCCGAGCGCGCGGCCCGACGCCGCCCACGGGAACGTCGCCTTCTCGTACGCGGTGCCCTGGGCCTTCGCCTCGGTCTCGTTCAGGCCCGTCCAGGCGACCTCGGGATCGGTGTAGGCGACGGACGGGATCGAGCGGGCGTCGAACGTGACGTCGTGGCCGGCGATGACTTCCGCCGCGACCTTGCCCTCGTGCGTCGCCTTGTGCGCGAGCATCGGCCCGCCGACGACGTCGCCGATCGCGTGGATGTGCGCGACGTTGGTGCGCAGCTGCTCGTCGACGGCGATGAACCCGCGCTCGTCGACGGCCACGCCGGCCGCCTCGGCGCCGATCAGCGCGCCGTTGGGCCGGCGCCCGACGGCGACGAGGATCGTGTCGTACGCGCTCGTGTCGATCGAGTCGACGGTGGTCCCGAGATGGATCGCCTCGTAGCGACCAGCGACGCGCTTGTGCAGCGGGCGCACGAGGTCGGCGTCGCAGCCGGGGATCAGCTGGTCCATCAGCTCGACGACCGTGATCCGCGAGCCCAGCGCGTCGAAGACCGTCGCCAGCTCCAGGCCGATGATCCCACCGCCGACGACGAGCAGGCGCTCGGGCACGCGCTCGAGCTCGAGCGCGTCGGTCGAGTCCATCCCGCTCACGCCGGGCAGCTCGATCGCGCTCGACCCGACGGCGATGATCGCGTGGTCGAAGGAGACCGACGTTCCGTCGACGTCAAGGGTGTGCGGACCGGTGAAGCGTCCGGTGCCGCGCACGACCTCGACCTTGCGCTGGCGCGCCAGGCCGGCCAGGCCGCCGGTGAGCTTGTCGACGACGGACGTCTTCCACGCCCGCAGCGCGTCGAGGTCGACCGCCGGCTCGCCGAAGCGCACGCCGAAGCTGGCGGACTCCTCAGCCTCGCTGATCACGCGGGCGATGTGGAGCAGCGCCTTGGAGGGGATGCAGCCGACGTTCAGGCAGACGCCGCCGAGCTTCTCGTAGCGCTCGACGAGCACGGTCTTGAGGCCGAGGTCGGCGGCGCGGAAGGCCGCGGTGTAGCCGCCCGGGCCGGCGCCGAGCACGACCACCTGCGCGTGGATGTCGCCGCGCTCGACGGGCTCCTCCGCCGGCGGCGGCGGCGCGGGCTCCTCGGTGACCGCCGCCGGCGGGCCGCCGTCGGTCGAGAGCGGCTCGAGGACCAGGATCGGCGTTCCCTCGCTGACGCGGTCGCCGAGCGCCACCTTGAGCTCGCGCACGACGCCCGCCTGCGGCGCCGGGACGTCCATCGTCGCCTTGTCGGACTCCAGCGTGACGAGCGGGTCCTCCTCGGCGATCTCCTGGCCGACGTCGACGAGGATCTCGATGACCGGGACGTCGGTGAAGTCGCCGATGTCGGGGACCTTGACCTCGACGCTATCGGCCATGCCGCCACCCCTCGCGAACGAAGTTCGCGTCAAGGGAAGCGCGAAGCGTTTCCCCGATCACAGGAGTGCCCTCCGCAGGTCCATGAGCACGCCGCCGAGGTGCACGCAGAAGCGCGCGGCCGCGGCGCCGTCGATCACGCGGTGGTCGTAGGACAGCGACAGCGGGAGCATCAACCGGGGCACGAACTCCTCGCCGTTCCACACCGGCTTCATCGCCGAGCGCGACACGCCGAGGATCGCCACCTCGGGCGCGTTGACGATCGGGGTGAAGGCCGTGCCGCCGATGCCGCCGAGGCTGGAGATCGAGAACGTGCCGCCGGACATGTCGGCGGGCTTGAGCTTGCCGTCGCGCGCGGCGGCCGAGAGGTCGCGCAGCTCGGCGGCGATGTCGATCAAGCCCTTGCGGTCGGCGTCCTTGATGACGGGCACGACCAGGCCCTGCGGCGTGTCGGCCGCGAAGCCGAGGTTGTAGTAGCGCTTGAGCACGAGCTCGTCGCCGTCCAGCGACGAGTTGAAGTCCGGGAAGGCCTGCAGCGTCGCGACGCACGCCTTGATGAGCAGCGCGACCATCGTCACCTTGACCTCGGTCTGCTCCGCGTTGAGCTGCTTGCGGAACGCCTCGAGCGCGGTGATGTCCGCCTCGTCGTGCTGGGTGACGTGTGGGATCATCACCCAGTTGCGCGCCAGGTTCGGGCCGGAGATGCGCTTGATGCGCGACAGCGGCACGCGCTCGATCTCGCCGTACTTGGCGAAGTCGATCTGCGGCCACGGCGCCAGCCCGAGCGCGGCCACCGCGCCGTCGGCCGCAGGCGCCGGCGCGCGGACGGCGGCGGGGCCGGCGCCCGCGGCGGCCTGGACGTCCTCGCGGGTGACGCGCCCCTTGCGCCCGCTGCCCTGCACCGCGGCGAGGTCGACCTTGAGCTCGCGCGCGAGCCGGCGCACGGCCGGGCTGGCGTAGACGGCGCCGTCGCCGGCGCCGGCCGCGGCCTCGGCCGGCGGCGCCTCGCTCGCCCGCTGCACGGGCGCCGACGCCTCCGCCGCCACCGCGGTCTCCACCGCGCTCGGCGCCGCGGCCTCCGGCGCGCCCGCCTCGGCCGCGACCGCGAGCGTGAGGATCGGCGTGCCCTCGCTGACCGTGTCGCCGACCTTGACCTTGAGCTCCTGCACGGCGCCCGCGACGGGCGCGGGGACGTCCATCGTCGCCTTGTCGGACTCCAGCGTGACGAGCGGCGCCTCGGCGGCGACCTCCTCGCCCGGCGCCACCAGGATCTCGATGACCGGGACGTCGGTGAAGTCGCCGATGTCCGGGACGAGGACCTCGAGAACTTCGCTCATCGCAGCCCCCTGCGCGACAGCGACTGCCGCGAGACAGGGCCGCGCGAACGAAGTTCGCGCTTGAAGATGGCGAGCGCCAGCGAGTCATCTCGTTCGCGCGACGGTGATGAGCGCCAGCGAATCACCGCAGCCAAGGCGCCTCCGCGTCATGGTCGATCTCGTAGCGCTCGATCGCCTCGGCCGCCTTCTCGCCCTCGCCCAGCGCGTTCAGCGCCGCGACCGCGACGTGGTGGCGGTCGACCTCGAAGAACCGCCGCAGGACCCGGCGCAGGTCGCTGCGCCCGTAGCCGTCGGTGCCGAGCACGCGGTAGGGGCCCGGGACGCACGGCCGGATCTGATCGGGGACCGCGCGGATGTAGTCGGTGGCGGCGACGGTGGGCCGGTCGTCGAGCTGCTCGGTGACGTAGGCCCGCCGCGGCGCCTCGCGCGGGTGCAGCGCGTTCCAGCGCTCGGCCTCCATCCCGTCGCGGCGCAGCTCGGTGAAGCTCGTCACGCTCCACACGTCGGCCGCCACGCCGAAGTCCTCGGCGAGCAGGTCGGCCCCGGCGAGGACCTCGCGCAGGATCGTTCCCGAGCCGAGCAGCTGGATGCGCGCGCCGTCGGTCTCGCGGATGCGGTGCATCCCGCGCAGGATGCCCTCCTCGGCGCCCTCCGGCATCGCGGGGTGCCGGTAGTTCTCGTTCATGACGGTCAGGTAGTAGAAGACGTCCTCCTGCTGCGCGCACATCCGCCGCAGGCCGTCGTGGATGATCACCGCCACCTCGTACGCGTAGGCCGGGTCGTACGACCGGCAGTTCGGGATCACCGACGACAGGACGTGGCTGTGGCCGTCCTCGTGCTGCAGCCCCTCGCCGTTGAGCGTCGTCCGGCCGGCGGTCCCGCCGAGCAGGAAGCCGCGCGCGCGGGAGTCCCCGGCGGCCCACGCCAGGTCGCCCACCCGCTGGAAGCCGAACATCGAGTAGAAGATGTAGAAGGGCATCATCGTCACGCCATGGTTGGCGTACGAGGTCGCCGCGGCGATCCACGACGAGAACGCGCCGGGCTCGTTGATGCCCTCCTGGAGGATCTGGCCCTTCTTGTCCTCCTTGTAGAACATCAGCTGCTCGCGGTCCTCCGGCTGGTAGAGCTGGCCGACCTGGCTGAAGATCCCGAGCTGGCGGAACATCCCTTCCATGCCGAACGTCCGCGACTCGTCGGGGACGATCGGGACGATGTGCGGGCCGAACTGCTTGTCGCGCACCAGCGCGGCGAGGACGCGCACGAAGGCCATCGTCGTCGAGATCTCGCGGTCGCCGGTGCCGTCGAGCTGGGACTGGAAGGCCGACAGCGGCGGCACCTCGATTGCCGGCGCCGACGGCCGGCGCGCGGGCAGCGAGCCGCCGAGGGCCTCGCGGCGCTCGCGCAGGAAGGTCAGCTCGGGCGAGTCGTCGGGCGGCTTGTGGAAGGCGGTCGCGCGGACCTCGTCGTCGGAGAGCTCGAGCTCGAAGCGGTCGCGGAAGGCGAACAGCGCCTTCTCGGTCATCTTCTTCTGCTGGTGGGTGATGTTCTGGCCCTCGCCGGCCTCGCCCATCCCGTAGCCCTTGACGGTCTTGGCGAGGATCACCGTGGGCTGGCCCTTGTGCCGGGTGGCGGCGAGGTAGGCGTTGTAGACCTTCACCGGGTCGTGCCCGCCGCGGTTGAGCGCCCAGATCTCCTGATCGGACATGTCGCGCACCATCGCCCGCAGCTCCTCCGAGACGCCGAAGAAGTGCTCGCGCACGAAGGCGCCGTCGCGCGCCTTGTAGGTCTGGTAGTCGCCGTCGAGCGCCTCCTCCATCCGGCGCACCAGCGCCCCGCTGTGGTCGGCGGCGAGCAGCGGGTCCCAGCGGTTGCCCCAGATGACCTTGATGACGTTCCAGCCGGCGCCGCGGAAGTTCGTCTCGAGCTCCTGGATGATCTTGCCGTTGCCGCGCACCGGCCCGTCGAGGCGCTGCAGGTTGCAGTTGACGACGAAGATCAGGTTGTCCAGGCGCTCGCGGCCGGCCAGCGAGATCGCGCCCATCGACTCGGGCTCGTCCATCTCGCCGTCGCCGGTGAAGCACCACACCTTGCGTGACGTCGTATCGGCGATCCCGCGCCCGGTCAGGTACTTCATGAACCGCGCCTGGTAGATCGCCATCAGCGGCGACAGCCCCATGGAGACGGTGGGGAACTGCCAGAAGTCGGGCATGAGCCACGGGTGCGGATACGAGCTGACCCCGCCCGGGCGCGAGACCTCCTGGCGAAAGCCGCGCAGCTGCTCCTCGGTCAGGCGGCCCTCGAGGAACGCGCGGGCGTAGACGCCCGGCGAAGAGTGGCCCTGGATGTAGACGAGGTCGCCGCCGTGCTCGGCGCCCGGCGCGCGCCAGAAGTGGTTGAAGCCGACCTCGTAGAGCGTCGCGGCCGACTGGTAGCTGGCGATGTGGCCGCCCAGCTCCGAGGACTCCTTGTTGGCCTGCATGACCATCGCGACCGCGTTCCAGCGGATGAGCGAGCGCAGGCGGTGCTCGGCGACCGCGTCGCCGGGCATCGGCTCCTCGTCCTCGACCCGGATCGTGTTGACGTACGGTGTATTCAGCTTGACCTCGAGCGGCACGCCCGACGCGCGCGCGTGCTCGAGCACCCGCTCGAGCAGGTCCTGGGCGCGCTCCGGGCCGTCGTGGCGGATCACCGCCTCGAGCGCCTCGAGCCACTCCTGTGTCTCCTGGATGTCGACGTCCGGTTTGAGCATCCGTCCTCCCTCGCTCACACCGTAACGACCCCGTGAAACTGCGTCCGCCGCGGCTGACCGCCGACCTCACGCCGTACCGCGCCTCGCGCGACCTGCGGCTGCTCGTCCTCGGCAACTTCGTGTCCGGGATGGGGACCCAGGCGACGCTCGTCGCGCTGCCCTTTCAGGTCTACGTCCAGACCCGCTCGCCACTGCTCACCGGGCTGCTGGGCGCCGCCGAGATCGTGCCGCTGGTCGCCCTGGCGCTGGTCGGCGGGGCGCTCGCCGACCGCTTCGACCGCCGCCGCCTGCTGCTCGCCGACCAGGTGGCGCTCGTGGCGATCGCCGGGGCGCTGTGGCTGGCCGCCGTGCTCGGCCATCCGCCGGTCGGCGCGCTCTACGTGCTGGCCGGGCTGCTGGCCGGCTTCGGCGCGATCCAGAACGTGACCCGCTCGGCGATCATTCCCAACGTCGTCGCGCCCGAGCACATCCGCTCGGCGCTCGCCGTCAACTTCGGGCTCTACCAGCTGACCATGGTCCTCGGCCCCGGGCTGGGCGGCCTGCTCATCAGCGCCGGCGGCGTGCAGGCCGCCTACCTCGTCGACGCGGTCAGCTGCGCGGCGATGGTCGGCGCCGCGCTGGCGATGGCGCCGCAGGTGCCCCACGGCGAGCACGCCGAGCGCGCCGCCTACGCGACGATCGCCGATCAAGACCGCTCCGCCAACGGCGGCGTGGCGGGGATCGGGTCCTCGATCGCGGAGGGCCTGCGCTTCGTGCGTGGCAACCGCGCGCTGCTCGGCTCGTTCGCCATCGACCTCGTCGCCATGACCTTCGGCATGCCGCGTGCGCTGTTCCCCGTGCTCGCCGTCGGCGTCTACGGCGCGGGCGCGTCAGGCACCGGCCTGCTGTTCGCCGCGGTCTCGGCCGGAGCGACGGTCGCCGCGCTGACGACCCGATGGCTCGAGCACGTCCGCCGGCTCGGGCTGATCGTCATCGGCGCGGTGATCGTCTGGGGCCTGGCCGTCGCCGCCGCCGGGCTGGTGTCGAGCCTGTGGCCGGCCGCCGCCCTGCTCGCGGTCGCCGGCGCCGCCGACAGCGTCAGCGCCGTCTGCCGGTCGGTGATCAACCAGACGGTGACGCCTGACGCGATGCGCGGGCGCATGTCGTCGGTCTTCTCGCTCGTGGTGACGAGCGGGCCGCGGCTCGGCGACATCGAGGCGGGCGTCGTGGCGTCGCTGACCAGCGCGCGCTTCTCGATGGCGTCGGGCGGGCTGGCGTGCGTCGCCGGCGTGGGGCTCATCGCGCTCGCCTTCCCGCAGCTGGCCGCCTACGACGCCGAGCGCGTGATCGAAGCCCCCGTAGGCTTCCCGTCGTGACCGCTCGCCGCTCCCTCGCCGGCGCGCTGGCCCTCGCGGCGCTCCTCGCCGCGTGCGGGGCCGGCGCGAGCCGCCGTCCCGCCCAGGCGCAGGCGACGTGCCCCTCGGCCGGCCGCCACGTCGTGGACGGCGGCGTGCTGCGCGTGCCGTCCGGCGCCAAGCCGGGCGCCACCCCGCTGATCGTCGTCGTCATCCCCGGCGGCGGGGGCGACAAGGGCGATCGCCTGGGCATCGGCCGCGCCGGCACCCGCGCGGGGTTCGGCGTCCTGTGGCCGACGCGCGCCGCCGGCGGGTTCTGGACGCTCAACGACGCCCAGGGCACGACCGACGTCACGAACGTCTCGGACACGATCGACGCCGTCGTCAGCAGCTGCTTCGACCCGCGCCGCGTCTCGATCACCGGCGTCTCCAACGGCGCCGGCTTCGCCGCCCGCATGGCCTGCGAGCGGCCCGACCGCTTCGCCGCGGTCGTCCCCGTGGCGGCGGGCTACCGCGCGCTCGACCCGTGTCCGGCCGACGCCCGCATGTCGTTCCTCGACATCCACGGGACGGCCGACACGGTCGTGCCCTACAACGGCAAGAAGCCCGACCGCAAGGGCAACGTCCCGCGCTACACCGCGCGCTGGGCGCGCGGCGACGGCTGCTCGACCCGCCCGCGCGCGAGCCACCCGCAGCGCCTCGTCACCCGCTACGTCTACCGCGGCTGCGATAGCGGCCTGCGCGTCGAGGCGGTGCGCCTGACCGGCACCGACCACGGCTGGCCCGGCGCCGGCCCGCCGCTGCCGAGCCACAACCCGTCGGGCTTCGACGCGACGCCCGCGGTCGTGCGCTTCGTCCGCGCCGCCCGGCGGGCGGGCTAGCGTCGGGTCAGCTCAACTTGAGGCGCAGGACGCAGGTGGCCTGCGCCGTGTGGCCGGCGACGCTCTCGCGCACGCCGTTGCACTGGACCTGCGCACGCTGGCCGCCGGTCAGCGTGGTGGTATCGGGGGCGATGCACAGCTCGGCGCCCTCGCAGCTGACGTCGTGGCGCCAGATCATGCCGCTGTCGTCGTGGACGCTCAGCCGCGAGTTCATCGTCACGCGGTCGCCCACGCCGTCGTCGTCCCACGTGTTGGTCTGCATCCACCCCTGCGCCTCGGCGACGCACGTGCGCCCCGCCGGGCACTCCAGGACCACCGTGCAGCCGTCGACGTAGTTGCCCCACGCGCCGTACTGGCCCGGGACGCCGTCCCTGAACGGGGTCTCGCACTGGCGTCCGATCATGTTGTCGCCCGACGAGTCGCTGGAGTACGCCCCGGGGTCGTCCGCCATGGCGCTCTGGGCGGCCGCGCCGAGGGCGACGAGCACCAGCAGGGTCGTGAGGATCTTGCGCATGGGGCGATGATCGCGGCGTCGTCCGCTGCGCTCACCGACCCAAGGGATGAATCGCACCACCCCTGCGTTGGTCCACTCGCCTGACCACACGGCGTAGACTCGCCCGCGGATGTTCACGCCCGTCCGCACGCGCCGCACCTTCGAGGAGGCCGCCGAGCAGATCGCCGAGAAGGTCCGCGCCGGCGAGCTGCGCGTCGGCGACAAGCTGCCGGGAGAGCGCGCGCTGGCCGCGCAGATGGAGATCAGCCGCCCGACGCTGCGCGAGGCGATCGCGGTCCTCACCGACGCCGGGCTGCTGAGCGTCCGCCGCGGCCCGGGCGGCGGCATGTTCGTGGACAGCGACGTCGTGCCGGTCGAGCTCGTGCGCCAGCGCTCGAGCATGCGCCTCGGCGAGGTCGCCTCCGTGCTCGAGGCGCGCCGGCTGCTCGAGCCGCGGGTCGCCCAGCTCGCCGCGGTGCGGGCCGGCGAGGACGATTTCGCCGCGCTGGAGCGGAGCATCGAGGCCATGCGGCGGATCGTCGCGGCCGGCTACGGGCCCGCCGACGAGGACCGCTTCCTGCAGCTCGACGTCCAGTTCCACCTCGCCCTGGCGCGCGCCACGGGCAACCCGACGGTCGAGACGCTCATGCGCGCGCTGATCCGCCAGCTCGAGATCGCCCGCGACATGGCGATGCACGCGCCGGCGGTCCCCGAGTGGACGATCGACATCCACGAGCGCACGCTGGCCGCGGTGCGCTCGGGCGACGTCGCGGAGGTCGAGGCGGTCATGGACGAGCACCTCGGCCAGCTCGAGCGCACGTGGGAGAAGGAGACGGCCCGCGCGCTGATCCGTCCACTGCCCGACTTTCTGTTGCCCACAACTGGTAAGGTCACTTGACCTATTTCGGTCAGGAGAGGAGACCACAGCTGTGGCGGGCACCGAGATCCGAGAGACGACGAGCGGCGCAGCATTCCATCCAGGCGCGAACGAAGTTCGCCCAAGGTCAACGGCGGCGAAGCCGCCCGAAACCCGCGCGCCGGTCAAGCTCAGCCGACCCGAGACCACGCTTCAGGACAAGTACGTCCTCGAGCAGGGCACGATCTTCGTCTCGGGGATCCAGGCGCTCGTCCGCGTGCTGCTCGACCAGCACCGCGCCGACGTCCGCCGCGGGCTGAAGACCGCCACCTTCGTCTCCGGCTACCAGGGCTCGCCGCTCGGCGGCTTCGACAAGGAGGTCGTGCGCCTCGGCGAGCTGGGCAGCCAGCACGGCATCCACCTCGTCCCCGGGCTCAACGAGGAGCTCGCCGCCACCGCGGTCTACGGCTCGCAGCTGACCGGCAACCTGCCGGGACCGCGCCAGGACGGCGTGCTCGGCGTCTGGTACGGCAAGAACCCCGGCCTCGACCGCGCGATGGACGCGCTGCGCCACGCAAACTTCGCCGGCACGCACCCGTCCGGCGGAGCGCTCGCGCTCGTCGGCGACGACCCGAGCTGCAAGAGCTCGACGCTGCCGAGCGCCGCCGAGGCGACGCTCGCCGCGCTGCACATGCCGACGTTCTACCCCGGCACGCTGCAGGAGGTCCTCGACCTCGGGCTGCACGCGATCGCCTGCTCGCGCGCGTCGGGGCTGTGGAGCGCGCTGAAGGTCGTGACCAACGTCGCCGACGCCGCCGGCACCGCGCAGGTATGGCCCGAGCGCGTCGTGCCCGTGCTCCCCGAGAACGCAGGCAGCCACCGGCCGTCGGGCAACCTCCTCGCGCCCGCCTCGCTCGAGCTCGAGCGCTCGCTGTTCGGCGTCCGCCTCGAGCTCGCGCGCCAGTACGCGGCGCTCAACCAGCTCAATCCGATCACGGTGCCGACGCGCGACGCCTGGCTGGGCATCGTCGCCGCCGGCAAGGTCTACTACGAGCTCGTCCAGGCGCTGCGCGACCTCGGCCTGCGCCAGCGCGACCTCGAGCGCGCCGGCGTGCGGCTGATGAAGGTCGGCATGCTCTACCCGCACGACCGCGACGCGTTCCGCGAGTTCGCGCGCGGCCTCGACGAGATCCTCGTCGTCGAGGAGAAGCTCCCCTACCTCGAGCCCGCGCTGCGCGACGCGCTCTACGGCGGCCCCGACCAGCCGCTCGTCGTGGGCAAGCCGCTGCTTCCTGCCGAGTCCGATCTCGACGCCGACACGATCGCGCTGGCGGTCGCCGCGCGGCTCGAGCGGCGCGTGTCGCTCGACGGCGTGCGCGCGCGCGTCGAGGCCATCGAGGCGCGCCGCACCCCGCCGGCGCGCGCGGCGCTGCCGCTCGCTCGCACGCCGTTCTTCTGCTCGGGCTGCCCGCACAACAGCTCGACGAGCAACCCCGACGACACGCTGCTCGGCGTCGGGATCGGTTGCCACACGATGGTCCTGCTCTCGCCGGAGGGCAAGGGCACGGTCACCGGCCTCACGCAGATGGGCGGCGAGGGCGCCCAGTTCGTCGGCATGCAGCCGTTCACCGAGGCCGAGCACTTCGTCCAGAACCTCGGCGACGGGACGTTCCACCACTCGGGCTCGCTGGCCATCCGCTTCGCCGTCGCCGCCGGCGCCAACATCACCTACAAGCTGCTCTACAACGACACGGTCGCGATGACCGGCGGCCAGGACGTCCTCGGCCAGCTCAAGGTGCCCGAGCTGACGCGCTGGCTGGCGCTGGAGGGGGTGGAGCGCGTCATCGTCACCACCGACGAGCCGCGCAAGTACCGCCGCGTCAAGCTCGACCCGATCGCCGAGGTGCGCCACCGCGACGAGCTCGCGGCGGCGCAGGCCGAGCTGGCCCGCGTGCGCGGCGTCACCGTGCTGATCCACGATCAGGGCTGCGCGGCCGAGAAGCGCCGCCTGCGCAAGCGCGGCAAGCTCGCCGACCCGCCCGAGCGGATGCACATCAACGAGCGCGTCTGCGAGGGCTGCGGCGACTGCGGCGAGAAGAGCTCGTGCCTGTCGGTCCTGCCCGTCGAGACCGAGTTCGGCCGCAAGACGCAGATCCACCAGGCCGGCTGCAACAAGGACTACTCGTGCGCGAAGGGCGACTGCCCGTCGTTCCTGGAGGTCGTGCCGGGCAAGAAGGCGGCCAAGGTCGCGCCGCCGCCGCCGGCCGGGCTGCCCGAGCCGCAGCTGCGCGTGCCGCGCCACGACTTCACGCTGCGGATGCCGGGCATCGGCGGCACGGGCGTCGTGACCGTCTCGCAGATCCTCCAGATGGGCGCCCTGCTCGACGGCAAGCACGCCTACGCGCTCGACCAGACCGGCCTGGCCCAGAAGGGCGGCCCGGTCATCAGCGACGTGCGGATCTCGCGGTCGCCGATCGAGGGCTCCAACAAGGCGTCGATCGGCCAGGTCGACCTGCTGCTCGGGCTCGACGTGCTCGGCGCGGCCAACCCGCGCAACCTCGCTGTCGCCGATCCCGAGCGCACGGTGGCCGTCGTCAACACCGCCACCGTGCCGACCGCCGCCATGGTCACCGACATCGGCGTGCGCTTCCCGGCGCTGCGGCGCAACCTCGACGCGATCGGCCGCGCGACGCGCGCAGACGAGAACGTCCACCTCGACGCGCAGGCGCTGGCCGAGGCGCTCTTCGGCGACCACATGCCGACCAACCTCCTGCTGCTTGGCGCGGCCTACCAGCACGGGTGCGTGCCCGTGTCGGCGGACGCGATCGAGCAGGCGATCCGCCTGAACGGCGCCGCGGTCGAGAAGAGCCTGACCGCCTTCGCGTGGGGCCGCGCGGCGGTCGCGCGGCCCGAGCTCATCACCGAGCTGCTCGAGCCGCCGGCGGTCGAGCCCGAGCTCGACGCGGCCTCGGCGGCGATCCTCGAGGCGACCGGCGCGACGGGCGAGCTGCGCCGGCTGCTGCGCGTGCGCGTCCCCGACCTCGTCGCCTACCAGAACGCCGCCTACGCGCGCCGCTACGCCGAGGACGTGATGGCCGTCGCGCGGGTCGATCTCGCGGTCGCCGAGGCGTACGCGCGTGGCTTGCACAAGCTGATGGCCTACAAGGACGCTCGACGCGGTCGAGCGGGCCAAGGTCACGGCCGAGTTCGGCGGGGGCGCGAAGGTGAAGTTCCTGCTGCACCCGCCGCTCCTGCGCGCACTGGGGATGAAACGCAAGCTCAAGCTCGGCGGCTGGTTCGTGCCCGCCTTCCGGCTGCTGCGCGCGCTGCGCTTCGTGCGCGGGACGCCGCTCGACGTCTTCGGGGCGCCGCGGGTGCGGCGCGTCGAGCGGGCGCTGGTCGGCGAGTACCGCGCGCTGGTCGCCGGCGCGCTCGAACGGCTGACGCCCGGGACGCACGCCACGGTGCTCCGGCTCGCCGAGCTGCCCGACATGGTGCGCGGCTACGAGGACATCAAGCTGCGCAACGCCGAGCGCTTCCGCGCGGAGGCGGCGCGGCTCGCGGCCGAGCTGGACAGCTGACCGCGATGAGTTCCGGCGCGTGCGCCGGTCTGAGGTGCATGGGCACACTTCATTCGAGCGACGGCACGCCGATCGCGTACGAGACAGCGGGCGACGGACCGCCCGTCATCCTGGTCGACGGAGCGCTGTGCTACCGCGCGTCCGGGCCGAGCGCGCCGCTGGCGGCGCTGCTGGCCGAGCACTTCACCGTGTTCACCTACGACCGCCGCGGCCGCGGCGAGAGCGGCGACACCGCGCCGTACGCGGTCGGGCGCGAGGTCGAGGACATCGCGGCCCTCATCGACGAGGCCGGCGGATCGGCGCGCGTGTACGGGATCTCATCGGGCGCGGCGCTCGCGCTGGAGGCGGCGAATCGCGGGCTGGGGATCGAGAGGCTCGTCGTGTACGAGGCGCCGTTCATCGTCGACGACAGCCGCGCCCCGCTTCCCGCCGACCATCTGCCCCAGCTCACTGCCCTGCTCGCCGCGGATCGCCGCGGTGACGCGGTCAGGCTCTTCATGCGACAGGTCGGGGTCCCGGGCATCGTCATCGCCCTGATGCGCCTGATGCCGGCGTGGCCGAAGCTCAAGGCCGTCGCCCACACCCTTCCCTACGACTTCGCCGCGCTGAGCGGTCTGCAGGCCGGCGACCCGTTGCCGGCGGGCCGGTGGGCCGGCGTCACGATGCCGACGCTGTCGGTGGTCGGCGGGAAGAGCCCCGCGTGGCTGCACCACGGCATGCGGGCGCTCGCGGACGTCCTCCCAAACGCGCAGCTCCGCGTCCTCGAGGGTCAGACGCACATGGTCAAGGCGAAGGTCCTGGCCCCGTTGCTGATCGAGTTCTTCGGTGCCGGCGGATCGGCGTCGGGCGACCTCGTCGCGGCGGGCGCTCAGGACGCGAGCGCGAGCTTGCGGCGCCCGCGCTCGTAGTCGCGGCCGACCTCCTCGAGGATCTCCAGCATGGCGGCGGTGGCCGGCGCCCGGTAGGAGCCGGCCAGGCTGGCCGCGTAGATCCGCCGCGAGGGGGCCTGGTCGCCGATGTCGCGGATGACGATGTCGTCGCGCACCGAGGCGAGGGCGAGGTCGGGGATGAGCCCGACGCCGACGCCGGCGGCGATGAAGCCCTGGATCGCCGTGTAGTCGTTGGACTGGAAGGCGATCCGGGGCTCGAAGCCGGCGGCGGTGGCGGCGCGCAGCAGGATCATCGTGTCGGGGCAGGTCGCCGTGTCGCCCTGCAGCCAGGACTCGTCGGCGAGGTCGGCGAGGCGCAGGTCGGGCTTGCGGGCGAGACGGTGGTCGCACGGCAGGACGAGGAACATCGGGTCGTCGAGGAGCATCGTCTTCTCGATCGCCTCGTCGACGACCGGGTGGAAGCTCGACTCGAGACCGAGCGCGACGTCGCACTCGCCCGCCTTCAGGCAGTCCATCCCCTCGGGCGGCTCGCGCGGCTCGAGGCTCAGCTCGACCGCGGGGTAGCGGCGGCGGAACTCGGCGATGGCGAGCGGCATGAGCGACGCGGCCGCGCTGAGGAAGGCGACCATCCGCAGGCGGCCGCCGCGCAGGCCGGCGATCGCCTCGAGCTCGCGCTCGGCGGCGTCGAGCCGGGCGAGGATCGCCTCGGCGTGGCGGACGAGCGCGGCGCCCGCCTCGGTCAGCCGCACGCCGCGCGCGCTGCGCTCGACGAGGATGGTGCCGGCCTCGCGCTCGAGGGCCGCGATCTGCTGGGAGATGGCCGACTGGGT
>VAWY01000135.1:0-20359 GCA_005888335.1 Actinomycetota bacterium | reverse complement strand
AACCTTATCGCGTTCATGGCGCAATGTCATTTGCGCTGATGGACGCGCGCCGTCATCCTCGTTTGCGAAGGAGGACACACATGAGCCACACCATCATCATCCGCTCCCCCCGCATCGAAGAGGCCTTCGCGGTCCGCCGCCTCGCCTACCTCGACAGCCGCCGGCCCCTGCGCGGCGAGGTCCTCGTCGCGTTCGTCGACGACGAGCCGCTGGCGGCGATCTCGCTCGCCGACGGCGCGGTGGTCGCCGACCCCTTCCGCCGCACCGCCGACGTCGTCGAGCTCCTGCGCCTGCGCGCGCAGCTGAACGACGGCGGCACGTCCTCCCTCCGGCGCGCCGGCGGGCTGCGCCCGCGCCTCGCGGCCTAGAGGAATCGCGCAGAGCGCGATTCCTCTGCGCGAACTTCGTTCGCGCGCGCCTGCCGGCTCGGACGGCTAGCGGCTCGCAAAGACGCGGTCGAGGAGCTCGGGGTCCGCAAGGATCCCGAGCTCTTCGCGCAGATACGTCTCGACCTCGGCGCGCGAATGGCCGGCGCGGAAGAGCTCGGCGGCCACGAGCCCGGCGGTGTCGCCGCCGGCGGCATCGGGGGCCGGCGGCGTCGGCGCAGCGCCGGCCGGCTCGAGGCGCTCGAGCGCGAGGTCGAGCTCGGACCACTGCGCGCGCAGGGAGCGCGCTTCGGCCATCAGCTGATCCTCGTCGAGCCGTGACGCGAGCACGGCGAGGCGGGCGTCGACGCCGTCGAGCTGCGCGAGCCGGCGGCGGACGAGGTCGCGGGCGTCGGCGACCGCGGCCAGCACCTCGGCGGCGCGGCGCTCGGCGGTCTCACGGCGCCGGTCCAGCTCGAGGAAGCGCTCGTGGAGGTCGGCGGCGCGGGCCGCGTTGACGGTCCGGTCCTGCTCGACCGCCTCGAGGTCGGCGGCCCGCTCGGCGAGCTCGACCTCCAGCACGGCGATGCGCTCGCGCAACCCGTTCGCCTCGCCGCGCGCGGCCCGGCGGCTGTCCTCCGCCTCCTCGATGTCGCGGGCGCGCTCGGTGAGCTCGACTTCGAGCAGCGCGGCGCGCTCGCGGAGGCTCGCCAGCTCGCCGGAGTCCTCGCGCCGGTGGGCGAGCTCGGCCTCGGCGTCGGCGATGGCCTGCTCGTGGCGCTCGAGCTGGGGCTCGAGGCGTTCGGCGCGCTCGATCGCCTCCTCCAGGGCCTGCTCGAGCTCGGCGACGCGGCCCGTCGCGTCTCCCGCTGCGGCGCGTGCGTCGGCGACCGCGCGGTCGAGCGCGGTGACGCGCTCACCCGCCTCCCAGGCGGCGGCGTGCGCCTGGGCGAGCTCGCGCTCGCGGCCGGCCAGGGTGTCGCGCACCGCGCCGAGCGCGCGCTCGAGCTCGGCGACCCGCCGGCGCGCGTCGGCGGCATCCGCGGTGGCGCCGGCCTGCTCCTCGAGCTGCTCGCGCACCGCGGCCAGCTCCTCCTCGAGCTGTCGGGCGCGCGCGTCGAGCGCAGCGGCCCGAGCGGCCTCGGGCCCGAGCCGGGCGACCTCGCCCTCGAGCTCGGGCACGCGCGCGGCGGCGGGCTCCAGCGCCTCGAGCTGCTCCACCCTCTCCCGCGCGGCGCCGAGCAACGCCTGCAACTCGGGAACGCGCGCCGCCACCGGCTCCAACTCCTGGGCGCGCCTTCCCGCAGCCTGCGCCTGCTCGAGTGCCGCC
Source organism: Actinomycetota bacterium (assembly GCA_005888335.1). The sequence goes on along the minus strand of VAWY01000135.1, from coordinate 18,664 downwards.
TCCAGCTCGGGAACGCGCGCCGCCGCCGGCTCCAGCTCCTCGGCGCGCCGCGCCGCGGCCTGCGCTCGCTCGAGCGCCGCCTCCAGCTCCTCGGCGCGCCGCGCCGCGGCCTGCGCCCGCTCGAGCGCCCCCTCCAGCTCGGGAACGCGCGCCGCCGCCGGCTCCAGGTCCTCGGCGCGCCTCGCCGCGGCCTGCGCCTCCTCGAGCGCCGCCTCCAATTCCGGCACGCGCTCCGCGATCGGCTCCAGCTCCTCGGCGCGCCTTCCCGCAGCCTGCGCCTGCTCGAGCGCCGCCTCCAGCTCGGGCACGCGCGCCGCCGTCGGCTCCAGCTCCACGGCGCGCCGCGCCAGCGACCGGCTCCAGCTCCTCGGCGCGCCTCGCCGCGGCCTGCGCCTCCTCGAGTGCCGCCTCCAGTTCCGGCACCCGCTCGGCGATCGGCTCCAGCTCCACGGCGCGCCGCGCAGCGGCGTGTGCCAGCTCGAGCGCCGCTTCCAGCTCGGGCACGCGCGCGGCCACCGGCTCGAGCTCCTGCACGCGCGTCGCCGCGACGTCCGCCTCGTCGCGTGCCGCTTCGAGCTCCTGCGCCCGAGCCGCGGCGGAGTCGCGCTCGGCGGCCAGCGTGCGCTCGAGGTCGTCGGCGCGTGTCGCGGCCTCGTCGCGCTCGCCACTGAGCGCGGCGAGGCGGTCGTGCGAGCGTTCGAGCTCGGCGGCGGCGGCATGCTCGATCTCGGCGATGCGCCGTGCCGCCTCGTCGCGCGCGCCGGCGAGCTCGCGCTCGGCCTCGGCGACCCGAGCGGCGGCCTCGGCGCGCTGCGCCGCGAGCGTCGTGCGCTCATCGGCCAGCGAGCGCTCGGCCTCGTCGGCGCGGGCCACAGCGGCTTCGCTCGCCGACGCGGCCTCGTGCGCGCGGGTGCGAGCCTCGGCGAGTTCGCTCTCCGCGCGTCCGAGACGGGCGGTCGCCTCGTCACGCTCGCCCCCGAACGACTCGGCGAGAGCGCGTGTGTCACGAAGCTCGGCCTCGAGCTCACGGACGAGCCGGGCACCCGCGTCGCGCTCGGCGGCCATCGCCTCGGCCCGCTCACGCTCGGCGCCCGCGGCCTCCTCGAGCTGCGCGATCGCCGTCCGCGCGCCGGCCAGTTGCTGCTCCAGCTCCGCCACCGCGCTCTGGCCCTGCGCGATCTCGCCCTCGAGCCCGGCGACCCGGGCGGCGGCCGCGTCGCGCTCCTCGCCAACCTGCTCGCGCTCCGCCCGCGCATCGACCAGCTCGCGCTCGAACTGGTGCGCGCGCGCCGAGGTCGCGGCAAGCCCGGCCTCGAGCTCGGTCCCGCGACTCCGCGCCGCCGTCAGGTCCCGCTCGAGCTCGGTCGCCCGCGCCCGCGTCGTGGCGAGGTCCCGCTCGAGCGTCTCACCGCGCGCCCCTGCCGCGCTGAGGTCGCGCTCGAGCTCCTCGCCGCGGTCGCGGGAGACCGCCAGTTCGCGCTCCAGGTCGCCGCCGCGGGCGGTCGCCGTCAGCAGGTCGCGCTCGAGCTCGCCGGCGCGTTCACGCGCGGCGGCAAGCTCGCCCTCCAGCTCCTCACGCTTCGCGCCCGCTTCCGCCAGCTCAGCCGCCAGCTCTCTGCCGCGCCCCGTGGCCGCCGCCAGCTTGCTCTCCAGCTCCTCGCCGCGCGCCGTCGCGGCCGCCAGCTCGCTCTCCAGCTCCTCGCCGCGCCCCGTCGCCGCCGCCAGCTCGCTCTCCAGCTCCTCGCCGCGCCCCGTCGCCGCCGCGAGCTCCTGCCGCAGTCGCTCGCGCGCCGTGCTCGCCGCGGCGAGCTCGCTCTCCAGCTCGCCACGCCGCGCGCGCTCGGCCGTCAGCTCGCCGTCCAGCTCCGTGCCCCGCGCGAGCGCCGCCGCCAGCTCACTCGCCAGCTCCTTGCCGCGCGCCGTCGCCGACGCCAGCCCGCTCTCCAGCTCGTCGCGACGCGCCGTGGCCGCCGCAAGATCTCGCCGCAGCTCCTCGCCGAGAGCGCCCGCCGCCGCCAGCTCGTGCTCGAGCTCGTCACGCCGCGCGCGCTCGGCGGTCAGCTCGCCGCCCAGCTCCGTGCCCCGCGCGAGCGCCGCCGCCAGCTCACTCGCCAGCTCCTCGCCGCGCGCCGTCGCCGACGCCAGCCCGCTCTCCAGCTCGTCGCGACGCGCCGTGGCCGCCGCAAGATCTCGCCGCAGCTCCTCGCCGAGAGCGCCCGCCGCCGCCAGCTCGTTTTCGAGCTCGTCACGCCGCGCGCGCTCGGCCGTCAGCTCGCCGCCCAGCTCCGCGCCCCGCGCGAGGGCCGCCGCCAGCTCAGCCGCCAGCTCCTCGCCGCGCCCCGTGGCCGCCGCCAGCTCAGCCGCCAGCTCCTCGCCGCGCGCCGTCGCCGCTCCCAGCTCGCTCTCCAGCTCGTCGCGACGCGCCGTGGCCCCGGCAAGGTCTTGCCGCAATTCCTGGCCGAGAGCGCTCGCCGCCGCGAGCTCGCTCTCGAGCTCGCCACGCCGCGCGCGCTCGGCGGTCAGCTCGCCGCCCAGCTCAGTGCCACGCGCCACCGCTGCCGCCAGCTCAGCCGCCAGCTCCTCGCCGCGCGCCGTCGCCGCTCCCAGCTCGCTCTCCAGCTCGCCGCGACGCGCCGTCGCCGCCGCGAGGTCTCGCCGCAGCTCCTCGCCGCGCGCCGTCGCCGACGCGAGCTCCCGCCGCAGCTCCTCGCCCGCGGTGCTCGCGGCCGCGAGCTCGTTCTCGAGCTCGCCACGCCGCGCGCGCTCGGTCGTCAGCTCGCCGTCCAGTTCCTTGCCCCGCGCGACCGCTGCCGCCAGCTCAGCCGCCAGCTCTCTGCCGCGCCCCGTGGCCGCCGCCAGCTTGCTCTCCAGCTCCTCGCCGCGCGCCGTCGCGGCCGCCAGCTCGCTCTCCAGCTCCTCGCCGCGCCCCGTCGCCGCCGCCAGCTCGCTCTCCAGCTCCTCGCCGCGCCCCGTCGCCGCCGCGAGCTCCTGCCGCAGTCGCTCGCGCGCCGTGCTCGCCGCGGCGAGCTCGCTCTCCAGCTCGCCACGCCGCGCGCGCTCGGCCGTCAGCTCGCCGTCCAGCTCCGTGCCCCGCGAGACCGCCGCCGCCAACTCGGCCGCCAGCTCTTCGCCGCGCGCCGTCGCCGCCGCGAGCTCGTCCTGCGCCTTCTCGCCGCGCGCCGTCGCCGCCGCGAGCTCCCGCCGCAGCTCCTCGCCGAGGGCGCCCGCCGCCGCGAGCTCGTCCTCCAACCTCTCGCCGCGCGCCGTCGCCTCCGCGAGCTCGCGCCGCAGCTCCTCGCCGAGGGCGCTCGCCGCCGCGAGCTCGTCCTCCAGCTTCTCTTCGCGTGCCGTCGCCGCCGCGAGCTCGCGCCGCAGCTTCTCGCCCGCCGTGCTCGCCGCCGCGAGCTCGCCTTCCAGCTCCTCGCGGCGCGCCGCGGCCGCCGCGAGCTCGTCCTCGAGCTCGCCGCCTCGCGCCGTCGCCGCCGCGAGCTCGGCCTCCAGCTCCGCACCGCGCGCACGGGCCGCCACGAGCTCAGCGGCGACGTCGTCGCGCTGCGCGGTCGTCGCGGCGACCTCGTCGCGAAGCTCCTCGGCGCGGTCGCCGGCCGCCGCCAGCTCGCGCTCCAGCTCCCCTCGGCGCGCGCTCGCCGTCGCGAGGTCCTGCTCGAGGCCATCGCCGCGGGACGTGGCCGCCGCAAGGTCACCCTCGAGCTGCTCGACCCACGCCCGCGCGGCGGTCAGCTCGCCGGCGAGCTCCTCGCCGTGCGCCGTGGCCGCGGCGAGCTTGCGCTCGAGCTCGCCGCCCCGCGCGCTCGCCGCCGCGAGGCTGCGCTCGACCTTCTCCCCGCGCGCCCGGGCCGCCTCGAGCTCGGCCTCCAACTCGTCGCCGCGCCCGGTGGCCGCGCTGAGCTGGCGTCGCAGCTCGTCGCTGAGAGCTGCAGCGGCGGTGGCTTCCCGCTCGAGGTCGTCGCTGCGCGCGCGCGAGCCGTTGAGGTCGCGTTCCAGCTCCTCGCCACGCGTCGTCGCCGCCGCGAGCTGACTGCGCAGCTCCTCGCCGCGCGTCGTCGCGGCCGCGGACTCGCGCTCGAGCTCCTCACCGCGCGCCGTCGCGGCCGCGAGCTCGTCCTGCAACTCCTCGCCGCGAGCCCGCGCGGCCTCGAGCTCGCGCGTCAGCTCCCCGCCGCGCGCGCTCGCCGCCGCCAGGCTGCGCTCGACCTTCTCGCCACGCGCCCGCGCCGCCGCCAGCTCGCCCTCAAGGGCGTCGCCGCGAGCCCGGGCCGCCTCCAGCTCGCGCGCCAGCTCCCCGCCGCGCGCGCTCGCCGCCGCCAGGCTGCGCTCGACCTTCTCCCTGCGCGCCCCGGCGGCTGCCAGCTCGTTCTGCAGCTCTTCGGTCCGACCCGTGGCCGCCGCGAGCTGATCCCGGAGCGCCTCGCTCAGCGCCGCCGCAGCCGCGGACTCGCCCTCGAGCTCGTCGCCGCGGGCGGTCGCCGCAGACAGCTCGCCCTCAAGCTCCTCGCCGCGCGCCGTCGCCACCGCGAGCTCCCGCCGCAGCTCCTCGCCGAGCGCGCTCGCCGCCGCGACCTCGTCCTCCAACCTGTCGCCGCGCGCTCTCGCCGCCGCGAGCTGTCGCCGGAGCCGTCGCCAGCTCGCGCTCGAGCTCCTCGCCGCGCGCCCTCGCCGAGACCAGCTCACCCTCCAGCTCCTCGCCGCGCGCGGTCGCCGCCGCGAGGCCGCGCTCGAAGTCGTCGCCTCGGGTCGTCGCCGTCGCCACCTCGGCCGCGAGCTCCTCGCCACGGGCCAGTGCGGCGGCCAGCTCACGCTCGAGCTCCTCGCCGCGCCCGCGAGCCTCCGCCAGCCCACGCTCGAGCTGGGCCACGCGCGCCGACCCGGCCTCGCGCTCGGCGGTCAGCCGGCTCTGCAGCTCCTCGACGCGCCGCTGCGCCGCGGCCGTCGCCGCGGACTGCGCTTCGCGGTCGCGCATCATCGCGGCAAGACGCTCCCGCTCACGGCCGACCGCGTGCTCGAGGTCGGCGATCCGCGCGACCGCCGCCTGCCGCTCGGAAGCGAGCACGGTCTCGAGCTCCTGATGGCGGGCCAGCGCCGCATCCCGCTCTGCGGTCAGGCGGCCCTGCAACTCCTCGGCCCGCCGGCGCGTTGTGCCCGCGGCGCGCTCGAGCTCCAGCCGCACAGCGTGCGCTCGCTCCGCGCGCTCCTCGGCCGCGTCGCGCCCGGCGACCACGGCCTCGCTCGCCGCCTGGAGCTCGTCGATCCGCCCCAGCGCGGCGGCCAGGCGGGCCTCGCGCGAGCGCGCCGCCTCCCCGGCGGCGTCGAGGCGGCCGTGGAGCTCCTCGCGCTCCGCCGCCGCGGCGGACTCGACCTGCGAGAGCCGCGAGTGCACCGCCGAAAGCTCGGCGTCGAGCCGCTCGGCGCGCGCGCCCGCCTCGAGCGCCGCCGCGAGCTGCGCTTCGACCTTCCGCTGGGCCGCCGCTCGCCGCGCGAGATCCGATCGCGCCGCCGCGAGCCCCTGCTCGGCGTCGCGGGCGCGCCGCTCGGCCGCGTCGAGCGCCATGTGCGCCCGCGCCAACGCGGTGCGCGCCTCGCCCGCCAGCGTTCGCTGGTCGCGCTCGCCCTGCTCGGCGCGCCGCGCCCGCTCGGCCGCCTGCGCCCGCGCCGCCTCCGCCGACCGCGCGGCCCGCACCGCCGCCTCGCGCTCCCGCCGGGCGACGGCGTACGCGTCGACGAGCGCGCGCATCCGCTCCTTGCGCAGGGGGTCGCCGAGCTGGCGCGCGCCCGGGCGCGGCAGGTCGATCCGCGCGCCGTCCGCCAGCACAAGCGCGAACGTCGCGACGCGCGGGTCGACACCCGCGGGCAGCGCCCACGCCGCGCTCCACACGCCGTTCGTCCCCGGCGGCCCGGGCAGCGGCGGCAACGTCTCCTCCGCGCCGTCCCGGCAGACCGCCAAGGCGGCCAAATCCGGCGTCGGGCCCGGCCAGCGGCCCGCGAGCCTCAGCAGGCGCGCGCCGCCGGGTGCGTTGACGAGCTCGAAGGCGTCGACGGCAAGTGGCGAGGAAGGCGGCACTGATGCGAAGACCCCGTTCAGCCGTCAGATGGTAAGCCGGGGACCTGTCGGACGCGCTGGGACCTAGAGTCCGCGCAGTGACTCGCGGGTTCACGTGGCAGGATGGCGAGCGTCTGATCCGCTTCGGCCGCGGCGCCCTCGCCGACGCGCCCGCCCTCCTCGACGAGCCGTACACGCTGCTGACAACCGAGCGCGCCGGGGCGCTCGCCCCAGGCGTCGTCGAGCAGGCCGAGCGCGTGCTGCACGTCGGTCCCGGCCGCGTGGACGAGCTCGCCGGCGCGCTGCTCGACGAGCTCCCGGCGACCCCCCTCCTCGTCGCGCTCGGCGGCGGGCGCGTCGTCGACGTCGCCAAGGCGCTCGCCGCGGCCCGCCCGCCCGCCCGCGTGGCGGCCATCCCGACCACGCTGTCGGCCGCCGAGATGACCGCTGTGCACCGCCGCGCCGCGGGCACGCCCGCCGACGTCCCCGGCGTCCGGCCGGCGATCGTCCTCAACGATCCCGCGCTGAGCGCCTCCCAGCCCGAGGAGGAGCTCGCGGCCAGTGCGGCGAACGCGCTCGCCCACGCGCTCGAGGGACCGCTGACCCCGCGCTCGAGCCCGGTCCCCGAGCTCGCGGCGCGCGAGGCCGCTCGGCTGCTGGCCACCGCCTGGAACGCGTCCGAGCCGGACCGCGACGCGCTCGCGCTCGGCGCGCTGCTCTCGGGCTACGTCATCGACTCCACCGGCTACGGCCTGCACCACGTGCTCAGCCAGACGCTGGTCCGCCTCGCCGGCGTCGGGCACGGCCAAGCCAACGCGGCGCTGCTGCCGCACACTCTCAAAGCGCTGCGCCGCCGGTCGCCGGACCGGCTCGAGGCCCTTGCGCTCGGCCTCGGCGCCGATCCCGCCGTGCTCGCCACCGCGCTCGCGCGCCGCGCCGGCGCCGCTCGCCTGCGCGACCTCGGCGTCACCGAGGAGCAGTTGGACGCCTGCGCCCAGGCCGCGGCCCAGCGCCCCGAGCTCGCGCTCACCCCGCCGCCGGCGGACGAGGCCGAGATACGCGCGCTCTACGCTGGCGCGTTCTAGTGGTTCCGTCCGTGAGTACGTTCGTCGTCCTGGTGAGCCGATCGGCGTGGCTGGCAAGGACGCAGGGAGGGTGCCAGGGCGGAGCCCTTGCCCCGACCGAGGACGCCGCCAGCCGCGCTGAGCGACCACCAGGCGGCGAAGGTACTTGCGGACGGGACGACTCATGCTCGACCTCCTGACGGACCTCATGGGCGTCGTCCCTGCGGCCTGCGACTACGCCGAGGCGCGCCACGTCGACCGCCTGAACGAGATGGTCGCCGTCCGCAACGGCGCGATCGATCGCGTCGAGAGCGACGAGGGCGCGGGGCTCGGCGTGCGCGTGCGGATCGAGGGGGGATGGGGCTTCGCGGCCACCGATGACCTCAGCGCCGCAGGCGCCCGCCGCGCCCTGGGCCGCGCGATCGCCGTCGCCGAGGCCCAGCCGCGCGGGGCGAGCCCGTGGGCGGCCGCGCTCGCTCCCGAGCCGCCCGCCCGCGGCCACTGGGCGTCGCCATGCACGCACGACCCGTTCGCCGTCAGCGTCGACGACAAGCTCGCCCACCTCCTCGCCGCCGACGCCGCGATGGCCGGCGACGCCCGCGTCGTGCGCCGGGAGGCGTCGTGCCAGTCGAGCCGGACGCGCTGGGCCTTCGCCTCGACCGACGGTGCCGCCTGCACCCAGGAGGTCACGACGTGCGGAGGCGGCCTGTCGGCCCTCGCCGCCGACGGCGAGGAGGCGCAGGTGCGCTCGTACCCCTCCAACCACGGCGGATCGGTGGCGCAGGCCGGCTGGGAGCAGGTCCTCGCCCTCGAGCTCGCCGCTCACGCCCCGCGCGTCGCCGCCGAGGCGGTCGAGCTGCTCACCGCGCCGCCCTGCCCGGAGGGCGAGCGCACGCTCGTCATCGGCGCCGAGCAGCTCGCGCTGCAGGTGCACGAGTCGATCGGCCACGCCCTCGAGCTCGACCGCATCCTCGGCGGCGAGGCGTCGTACGCGGGCACGAGCTGGGTGGCCGCCGGCGACGTCGGGCGCCTGCGCTACGGCTCTGAGCGGCTCGCCGTCACCGCCGACGCGACGCTGCCCGGCGCGCTGGGCAGCTTCGGCTGGGACGACGAGGGCGTCGCCGCGCAGCGCACGCCGCTCATCCGCGACGGCGTCCTGCGCGCGACGCTGTCGGACCGCACGAGCGCCGCCGCGGTCGGCCTGCCGCGCTCGGGCGGGTGCGCGCGCGCCGACGGCTACACGCGCCAGCCGATCGTGCGCATGACCAACGTCTCGATCGAGCCCGGCGACGCGGGCACGCTCGAGGACCTGATCGCCGACACCGACGACGGCCTCTACGTCGAGACCAACCGGTCGTGGTCGATCGACGATCGCCGCCTGCACTTCCAGTTCGGCACCGAGATCGCCCGCGAGATCCGCGGCGGGACCCTCGGGCGGCTGGTGCGCAACGCGTCCTACGCGGGCGTCACGCCGCGCTTCTGGTCCGCGCTCGACGCCGTCTGCTCGCGCGAGGCCTGGGAGGTGCAGGGGCTGCTCAACTGCGGCAAGGGGGAGCCGGGGCAGATGATGGCCGTCTCCCACGGCGTCGCCCCCGCGCGCTTCCGGGGCGTGCAGGTCGGCATCGGATGACGAGCCCGCTCGAGCTCGCCGCCGCCGTCCTGAGCGGCGTCGAGGGCGAGGCGCAGGTCACCGTCGTGCGCGAGCGCTCGCTGACGTCCCGGTTCAGCCGCTCGGCGCCGACGCAGGCCACCGAGGTCGACGCGCACACCGTCCACGTCCTCTGCGTCGTCGACGGGCACGCCGGCGGTGCCACCGCCGCGCGCCTGGACCGCGACGCGCTCGCCCAGGCCGCCCGCCGCGCCCGCGCCGCGGCGGAGGCCGCCGCGCGCGGCGGGCGCGGCGCCTACCCCGGCCTGCCCCAGCCCGCGCCCGCCCGCGCGCATACGGGCTTCGACGCCGAGACGGCGGCGCTCGACCCGCACGCGGCGGGCGGCGCGCTCGCCGCCGCGTTCGCCGCCGCGGCCGAGCGCGGGCTGGAGGCGTACGGGCTGTGGAGCGCGGGCGCCGTGGAGACCGCGATCGTCGCCACCACCGGCCTGCAGGCGGTCGACCGCGTGACCGACGCGTACATGAAGGTCCTCTGCCGCGACCACGACGGGCGCTCGGGCTTCGCCGCCGCGATGGGGACGGGGATCGGCGCGCTCGACGGCGGCGCGCTGGCCCACGCCGCGGCGGCCAAGGTCGTCGGCGGCGAGCCCGCGACGGTCGCGCCGGGCGAGTACCCGGTCGTCCTCGAGCACGACGCGGTCGGGACGATCCTCGAGATGCTCGCCTACAGCGCGTTCAACGGGCTCGCGCACAGCGAGGAGCGCGGCGCGCTGACCGGGCGGCTTGGCACGCGCGTGGCCGCGTCGTGCATCAACCTGGCCGACTCGCCGCGCTTCACGGGCACGCTGCCGCGCGCCTTCGACGCCGAGGGCGTGCCCAAGGCGCCGCTGCCGCTGATCCAGGACGGCGTCGCGCACCGTGTCGTGCACGACACGCGCTCGGCCGCGCAGGCGGGCGGCGCGGCGCGCTCGACCGGGCACGCCCTCGAGCCGGGCGGCGCGATCGACGGCCCGGCGCCGACGAACCTCGTCCTCATCGGGGGCGGCGCGGCGGACGCCGCCGAGCTCGTGGCGCCGATCGAGCGCGGGCTCTACGTGACGCGGCTGTGGTACGTCAACCTCGTCCACGAGCGCACCGCGCTGCTCACGGGCGTCACGCGCGACGGGACGTTCCTCATCGAGGACGGCCGCATCACGCGCCCGGCGCGCGACGTCCGGTTCACCGACTCCGCCCTGCGGCTGCTCGACGCGACGGAGGCGCTGACCGCCGGCCAGCGCCTCGTCAGCGAGGGCGAGTTCTACGGGACGCGCTTCGCCACCGGCGTGGTCTGCCCGGCGCTGCGCGCGCAGGGCTTCCGCGTCACCGGCGGCGTGTGATCGCGGTCAGCGCAGCGCCGGCGGGCGCAGCCGCTCCCTAGATCTTCAGCAGGATCAGCGTGTTGATCACGAAGGCGATCGCGAAGCCGATCGTCCAGCGGTTGAGGTTGCGCTCGACGAGCGAGCCGCCGCCGAACGGCCCCGTGCCGGTGCCCACGCCGAAGGCGCCCGAGAGGCCGGCGTCCTTCCCCGAGTGCATCAGCACCAGGAAGATCAGGACGACGGAGATGATCACCTGGACGAACGAGAGGATCGTCGACATCGTCGCGTCAGGTTAGCCGGTCGAGATCGCGCAGGATCTCGACCGCCTCGGCGCGCAGCTGGCGATCGAGCGCCCGGAAGTCGGCCTCCGAGAGCTTGCCCATCCGGAAGTCCATCTCCGCGTCGCGGATCTCGAGGTACTTGGCCTCCTTGGCCGCCTCGAGCTCCTCGCGGCGCGCCTCCTCTGCCGCGATGAGCCGCTCGGTCCGCCCGCGCCGCAGCGGCGCCACGACGAGCGCCACGGCGGCGACCAGCACGACGAAGACCAGCAGCGCGGCCAGGGCGTCCACCGCAACGGCGCGCTACGCGCGGCCGAGCTCCTGCGCCACCCGCGCCCGCAGGCTGGCCGTCACGCGGCGGCGGGCGAGGTCGGGCGCGGGCCACAGCGCGACCAGCCCGCCGGCGGCCACGATCATCCCGCCGAGCCAGATCCACGTGACGAGCGGCGACGCGATGAGCCGGAAGTCGGCGGGCGGCGGGCGCTCGGCGTAGCGCTGGGCGATCGCCGCCAGCGCGAGCCCGCCGGCGCTCGGCGGCAGGTCGTTGCCCTTGGCGACGACCTTCATCAGCCAGCCGGCGTCGGGTTGCACCGCGACCCAGAAGTCGCGCGTGGCGCCCGCCTTCAGGCCGACCTCGCTGGTCGCGTCGCCCATGATGTACTGGCCGACGGTCCCCTGCGACGGGTCGCCCGGGTAGTAGTTGCGCGCCGGACGCAGCGTCGCGACGTGCCGGCCGCCCTTGGACACGTCGAGCACGGCGCCGAGCGTCATGAAGGCGCCCGTGCCGTCGGGGTCGTCGGCGACGCGGCCCGTCGCCTTCACGTAGCGCACGTCGTAGCCGTCGACGCGGACGGTCTGTCGCGGCACCAGCGACGCGTCGCGCGTGTGCTGGAAGGTCGACGACGCGGCGACACCGACGAAGAGCACCGCCATCCCGACGTGGATCGTGTAGCCGCCCCAGCGCCGGCGGTTGCGACGGACGAGCTGGACCGCGGCCAGCGGCACGCTCTCGCTGGCCATGGCGCGCCGCGCGCGCACGCCGCGCACGAGCTCCTGGCCGATCGAGCCCGCGACGAAGGCGGCGAACGCGAACATGCACAGCGCGAGCGGCTTCTGGGCGACGTGGACGGGCAGCAGGGCGACCGCGCACAGCGCCGCGCACGCGCTCGGGAAGAGGAAGTTGCGCCGCGTGTTGGCCGCGGTCGCCCGCCGCCAGGCGATCACCGGCCCGATCCCGCTGAGCAGGACGAGCATCAGGGCGAGCGGCACCGTGTAGCGGTCGAACCACGGCGGCCCGACCGACGCCTTCTGCCCGGTCACCGCCTCGGAGATCAGCGGGAAGAACGTCCCCCAGAGGACCACGAAGCACAGGCCGACGAGCACGAGGTTGTTGAGCAGGAACATGGCCTCGCGGCTGAGTAGCGAGTCGAGCCGGTTCTCGGTGCGCAGCAGGTCGCGCCGCGAGACCACGAGCGCGATCGACCCCGCGGCGAGCAGCGCGATGAAGGCGACGAACGGCTTGCCCAGCGTCGAGGCGCCGAACGCGTGGATCGAGTCGAGGATCCCCGAGCGCACCAGGAACGTCCCGAGGATGGCCAGCACGCCGGTGGCCAGCACGAGCGAGACGTTCCAGACCTTCAGCATCCCGCGCTTCTCCTGGATCATCACGGAGTGCAGGAACGCGGTGCCGGTCAGCCAGGGCATCAGCGAGGCGTTCTCGACCGGGTCCCAGGCCCAGTAGCCGCCCCAGCCGAGCTCGCTGTAGGACCAGCGCGCGCCGAGCAGGATCCCGATGCCGAGGAAGAACCAGGCGGCGAGCGCGAAGCGGCGCGTCGAGCGGATCCACTCGGCGTCGACGCGCCGGGCGGCGAGCGCGCCGACCGCGAACGCGAAGGGCACCGTGAACAGCGTGTACCCCGAGTAGAGCATCGGGGGGTGGATCATCATGCTCGGGTGGCGCAGCAGCGGGTTGAGCCCGTTGCCCTCCGCGGGCGCGCTCGCCAGCACGTGGAACGGCGAGGCGGCGAAGACCAGCAGCCCGCAGAAGAACGCGCCGAAGCCGAGCAGCATCGCGGTCGCGTACGGCGTGATGGCGCGCATCCGCCGGCGCGTGGAGAAGAGCACCAGGCTCGACCACATCGCCAGCAGCCACGCCCACAGCAGCAGCGAGCCCTCCTGCGAGGACCAGACCGCGGCGCCCTTGTAGAAGCCCGGCGTCGTCGTCGACGAGTGCGTGGCCACCGTGGCGAACGAGAAGTCCGAGCGCAGGAAGGCCACCTCGAGCACGCCGAAGGAGACGGTCAGCAGCCCGGCGAGCGCGTAGACGGCGCGCCGCCCGGAGTCCGCCCACTCCCGCCGGCCGGTCCGCGCGCCGTAGAGCGAGGCGCCGATCCCGTACGCGCAGGCGACGAGGGCGAGAATCAGGCAGGCGCGGCCTAGGACGGGCATGGGCGCGTGGCTAGGTCGAGCGCTTGCTGTCGGTGAACTTCGACGGGCACTTCGTCACCAGCGAGTCGCGCTCGCCGACGAAGCCCGCGCCCTGCTTGCGCACCGTGACGATCACCTCGCGGCCGGCGCGGAACGGGTCGGGCACCGTTCCGGTGTAGCGGACCGGCACCGCGGCACGCCCGGAGCGGTCGCGCACGCGGAAGTCGAGCGTGTTGCCCCGCCGGACGTAGCCGGGGGCCACCTTGCCGGTGAGCTGGTAGGAGCGGCCCGCCTCCGCGCCCGCCATGAGCTGGCTGGGCGTCTTGGCGGGGCTCGACGCGCTGAAGCTCGTGTAGATGAGGGCGCCCGCGAGCAGCACGGCGGCGGTCAGCGCCACGGTCAGCCGGATGGTCCGTTTGCGCGCGGGATCCACGCCCCGGAGTCTACGTTCACATGGAAAGGGCGAAACCACTTCCGGCTTGGGGCGTTAGATGTAATGAACACACATGCGACCACGTCTGCAACGCATCACCGAGCGTCGTCGCCGGTCAGCTGAGCGCCGTCGCGGCCACGCGCCCGCGGCCCGCCCGCCGCTCGATCCCGCCGCTCCGCAGCCCGAGCCGCGCATCCGCGAGGCCTTCGGCGGCCCGAAGGACCTGGCCACCTACACCTGCGTCTGCGGGTTCCAGTGGGAGGCCCGGGTCTCGACGACCGTCGACTGCCCGCATTGCGGGGCCGGGCAGGCCTGGTAGCGGGTAGCGACCGCCTTCGGCGGTGCTGACCTGCCACCCGGCGAACTAGTGCCGCGTCAGGCAACGTTCGCCCCGTTCGGCGGGGCGAACGTCACCTGACGCAGCACTAGAGCGTCACGCCCTGGTCGGCGAGCCACTCCTCGATGACCGCCGGCGGATCGCCGTCGTACTCCGCGCGCGCGGCGAGGCGCAGGATGTCGGCCTCGACGTCGGTCACCTCGTCGCGCCGGTAGCCCAGATAGGTGATCACGGCGCCCATCATCTGGACCGCCGGCAACGTCCCGTCCGGATCGACGCGCCCGACGGCCTCCGCCACGCGCTCATCCAGCCCCTCGAGCACCCCGCCGATCGGTTCGTCGGCATCCTCGAACTGGGCGAGCAGGTCGGCGACGTCCGGATCGGTGTCCTCGGGATCGACGACCTCGGCGGCGCGCCGGGCCACCTCGGCCAGCGTGACGGGCTGGGGTTCCATGCGCATAGTCTCGCGCGTACCCCGCGCCCCTGCGTTTGACGCGCGGGCCAGGAGGGCACATGCTGCGCCGGATGGCCGTCGCCGCCGTGGAGCTCGTCCGTCCCCAACCCGACTGGGAGGCGGCCCTCACCCGCGCCCTCGAGCGCCCGCGCGGCGTCCGCGAACGCCGCGAGCGACCCGCCGAGGCGCCGTCCGGCGACGGCATCCCGCGCCGCCGCATCGCCGACGAGCTCGCCTGGCTGCGCGAGGTCGTCGACGACCCCGGCGCCCATGACTTCGCCTGCGAGGCCGGCGCGGCGCACCTGTGGTGGCCGGTCGGCGCCGCCGACACGCCGGAGACCCTCGAGCGCCTCCGCGTGCGCGGCGTGCTCGACGCCGCCGGCTTCCTGCTGCACGAGGAGACGCTCGTCGAGTAGGGCTGGTCGAGTGGACCGAGAGCGGGATACGGGAATCGAACCCGTCTCTCCAGCTTGGGAAGCTGGCGTTCTACCGATGAACTAATCCCGCGAGAGTTCGCATCCTAGCTGCGCGATCTCGCAGCGGTACGTGGTACAGATGGCCGATGGTGGATGGGCGTCGGCGTGGCTACGCTCACCACCTGTGAAGCGGAACGCCGTCCCGCTCGTTGCCGTCATCGCCGCCGCCGCCCTCATCGGACTTCTCGTCTACGGGGTCGCCCAGCGCGGGGAGAACCGCACGCTCGATGATGCCGTGGCCAACGGTCACCGGCCCGCTGCGCCCGACCGGCCGCTGCCGGTGCTCGGCGGCGGCGGTCAGCGCTCGCTGGCCAGCTTCCGCGGCAAGCCGGTCGTCCTGAACTTCTGGGCCTCGTGGTGCAGCCCGTGCCGGCTCGAGGCCCCGCTGCTCGAGCGCGCGCAGAAGCGCCTCGCCGCGCACGGCGGCACGGTCCTGGGGGTGACGTACCGCGACGCCTCGCCGGACTCGCAGGACTTCGTCAAGCGCCTCAAGGTGACGTACCCGAGCATTCGCGACGTCGACGGCCAGCTGGCCAAGGCGTACGGCACGCGCCAGCTGCCCGAGACGTTCGTCATCGACAGCCGCGGGCGCGTCGCCGCGATCCAGCGCGGCCCGGTGAATCGGCAGTTCCTCGACGAGGCGCTTGCCATCGTGGGGGCGTGACGATGACGCGCCGCCTGCTCACCGCCCTGCTCGCCGCGCTGGTGGTCGCCGCGCCCGCCGCCGCCGCGCCGGTGCAGCGCACCACGCTAGCCGACGTCGAGGACGAGGTCATGTGCGTGCTGTGCGGCACCGCGCTGAACATCTCCGAGTCGAGCCAGGCCGATCGCGAGCGCGCGTTCATCCGCAGCCAGATCAGGCAGGGCAAGACCAAGGAGCAGGTCAAGCAGGCGCTCGTCGGCCAGTACGGCCCGGCGGTCCTGGCCATGCCGCAGGGCGGCGGGTTCAACATCGCCGCCTGGCTCGTGCCGGCCGCGCTGGTCCTCGCGCTGATCGCCGGCCTGGCCGTGCTGGTGCCGCGCTGGCGCCGGCGCAGCCGCCTCGCCGCGGCCGCCGCCCCGGAGGCCGCCGCCGTCCCGGCGCTGAGCGCCGCCGACGCGCGCCGCCTCGAGGAGGACATCGCTCGGTACGAGCGCTGATGATCGCCGCCGCCACCGCCGATACGACGGTCCTGGCCGCGTTCGCGGTCGGGTTCGTCTCGTTCATCTCGCCGTGCGTGCTGCCGCTCGTGCCCGGCTACCTGTCGGCCGTCAGCGGCGTGTCGGTCGCCGAGATGCGCTCGCGCGAGCACTCGGCCGCCAAGGTCCTGTGGCCGGCCCTCATCTTCTGCCTGTCGTTCACGATCGTCTTCGTCGCGCTGGGCATGACGGCCACCGGCCTGGGCCACACGCTCAACGAGCACAAGGACACGCTCAACAAGGTCGCCGGCGGGCTGATCATCGCGATGGGCGTGCTGTTCGTCGTCTCGCCGTTCGTGCCCAAGCTCAACCGCGAGTGGCGGCCGGAGGCGCTCATCAGCCGCGCCGGGTCGGGCGGACCGCTCGTCGCCGGGGCCGCCTTCGCGCTCGCGTGGACGCCGTGCATCGGCCCCACGCTCAGCTCGATCCTGGCCGCCGCGTCGACGTCGGACTCGGTCGGGCACGGCGGCGTGCTGCTGGCCTTCTACTCGGCCGGGCTGGCCGGCCCGTTCCTGCTCACCGCCGTGCTCTTCGACCGCGCCACGGGCGCCTGGCGCTGGCTGCGCGACCGCTACGTGATCGTGACGGCCGTGTCCGGCGTCGTGCTGGTCGTGATGGGCGTGCTGATCTTCACCAACGAGCTCACGCGCCTGAACAGCTCGGCCCAGGACTTCCTCGGGAACCTGGGGCTGGACTTCATCTACAACCTGTAGCGCTACATCCTCGCCGGCGCGCTGACCCCAAGCTGGGCGAGCGCCGCGGCGATCGTCCGCTGCGCGGCCACGCACAGCGCGATGCGCCAGCGCTCGACCCCCTCGCCCTCCGCGCCGACGACACGGCAGTCGCGATAGAACGCCGTGAACTCCTGGGCGAGCTCGAGCGCGTAGGTCGCGATGCGGTGCGGCGCGCGGCGCTCGGCCGCCTCGGCGACCTCGGCCGGCCAGGCGAGCAGCTTCTTGACCAGCGCGCGCTCAGCCGGCTCCAGCGGCGCGGAGACCTCGCCGAAGTCGACGTCGCGCGTGCCCGCCTTGGCCAGCACGCCGGCGATCCGCGCGTGGGCGTACTGCACGTAGTAGACGGGGTTCTCGGCCGACTCCTCGCGGGCGAGGTCGAGGTCGAGCTCGATCGTCGTGTCGTGCGAGCGGGCGAGCAGGAACCAGCGCGCGGCGTCGACGCCGATCTCGGCCACGAGGTCGTCGAGCGTCACGAACTCGCCGGCGCGCTTGCTCATCGACTGCCCGCCGGCGAGGTGGACGAACTGCATGATCAGCAGCTCGAGCCGGTCCGGGTCGCCGCCGAGCGCCTCGTAGGCCGCCTTCATGCGCTGCACGTAGCCGTGGTGGTCCGCGCCCCAGACGTTGATCAGGCGGTCGAAGCCGCGCTCGCGCTTCTCCTGGTGGTAGGCGATGTCCGAGGCGAAGTAGGTGTGCTCGCCCGACGAGCGCTCGAGCACGCGGTCCTTGTCGTCGCCGAACTCGCTCGTGCGCAGCCAGAGCGCGCCCTCGCTGCGGTAGACCTGCCCCTGCTCCTCGAGGACGTGGAACGCGTGGCGCACCGGGTCGGGATCGCCTTGATGAAGGTCGCGCTCGGAGAACCAGACGTCGAAGTCGACGCGGAAGCGGTGCAGCGACTCGCGCATGTGGGCGACCATCAGCTCCACCCCGCGGCGGGCGAGCGTCTCGATGTCGAGCTCGGCGGCGCCTTCGATCTCGCGCGCCAGGTCCCCGATGTAGTCGCCGTGGTAGCCGTCCTCCGGGACCTCCTCGCCCCGCGCCCGCGCCCGGATCGACTCGCCCAGCTTGCGCACCTGGGTGCCGTAGTCGTTGACGTAGAACTCGCGCGTGACGTCGTGGCCATGGAAGGCCAGCAGACGGGCCAGCGCATCGCCGTAGGCCGCGTTGCGCGCGTGGCCGACGTGCATCGGGCCGGTCGGGTTGGCGGAGACGAACTCGACATCGATGCGCTCGGTGACGGAGGCGCCCCCGCCGCCGAAGCCCTCGCCGGCGGCGAGCACGGCGCGCAGCGCGTCGCGAAACCACTCGTCGCCCAGAAACAGATTGAGAAAGCCGGGCCCGGCGACCTCGACGCGCTCGAGCCGATCGGCGAGGCGCCCGCGCAGCTCCTCGCTCAGCCGCGCGGCGACGTCGCGCGGCGGCGCCCTGAGCACCGGCGCCAGGAGCATCGCCGCGTTGGTCGAGTAGTCGCCGAAGTCCGCGCGCTTCGGGCGCTCGAGCGTCGGCGCGCTCGACGGCCCGCCGTCGCCGAGCGCGGCGGCGGCCTCATGCACCGTCGCGCGCAACTCGTCGAGCGGGGTCACGGCTAGAGATGGTAGGGCTCGTTGGCGAGGATCTTGTGCGCGCGGAAGAGCTGCTCGAGCAGCACCACCTGCGCGAGCTGGTGCGGCAGCGTCAGCGGCCCGAACGACAGCCGGTGGTCGGAGGCGAGCTCCAGGCCGGCCGGCCCGCCGACCACGAAGCACAGGTCGCGGCCCGACTGCCGGCGCTCCTCGAGCCAGCGCGAGAAGGCCACCGAGTCATAGGTCCGGCCGTCGACGGCGAGCAGGGAGATGAACGCGCGCTCGGGCAGCCGGCGGGCGACCGACTCGTCCTCGCGGACCTCGATCAGGTCGAGGCGGGCGTGGCGGGCGAGCAGCTTCTTGTAGTGCTGGACGTCGTCGACGTAGGGCGGCCGCAGCCGGCCCACGGAGACGACGACCAGCTTCATCACGTGTGACACTAGGGCCATGGCTTCCGACGAGCACGGGCCCGAGCGCCACATCAACATCCACTTCGCCCCGGAGATCATGGCCGGCGTCTACGCGAACTTCGCGAACGTCAGCCACTCCGACTACGAGTTCACGATCACGTTCGCCCGCGTGGACCACGAGGTGGAGGACGAGGAGATCCCGGGTGTGGTGGTGACGCGCGTGAACCTGTCCCCGCGCTTCATGCGCGAGCTCATCGACGCCATGGAGGACAACTACTCGAAGTG
>VAWY01000247.1 GCA_005888335.1 Actinomycetota bacterium | reverse complement strand
GGTCGGCGGCTGTCCCGACAAGCGCTCCCACCTCAGTGGTGCCACGCTCGGATGTCGCCGGAGGAGACGAGCCTGCAAAGCGTCTTGGCGGGCATCGGCGGGGGGCGCTTGAGAGTGCTCTCCCTCCCCATGAAAGGAGGCGTCTGCGCCGAGGTGCCGACGACGCTCGCTGTGGACGACATCCAGTCGCGCCGGCCCCGTGCAGCCGGGCTCTCGTTTCGGCACCCGGAAGCGGGCGTGGCCCGGGCGCCGGACGCCGCGCTCGGTGGTCGTCCGTTGCGATCGCCGGTCGCGCTGCCGTGGGCTCGCCTTACGATCTCGTCGCCGGCCGAGCTAGGCCCGGTGGCTGAGGACGCTGCGTTGCGCGCGCCCGTCGAGGCGGCGATGAGCCACCTCGACGGCGTACGCGACGGCCCAGCGGGAGCGACACGCTCGTCGAGTCGCTCCTACTCGAGCCGGGGACACCACGATTTTCACGCCCACCGAAGAGCAACACGCGATGCGCGAGATGGCGCATGACTTCGCCGCGCAGGTGATCCGGCCGGTCGCGTGGGACTACGACAAGGACGGCACCTGGCCCCAGGCCATCATCAGGCAGGCCTCGGGGCTCGGTCTGATGAATTCCCACCTCCCCGCCATGCACGGCGGCGTCGGCGCGTCCTATCTGGACGGCTGCCTGGTCGGTGAGGAGCTCGCCTGGGGCTGTGCCGGCAGCGGAATCACACTCGGCGCCAACGACTTGGCCGCGGCTCCGGTGTTGCTCGGCGGCTCGGACAAGATCAAGGCGACGTATCTGGGACGTCTGGCCGAAGAGCCGAGATTGGCGTCCTTCTGCCTGACCGAGCCCGATGCCGGCTCCGACGTGTCGGGTATGCGCACGCGCGCGGTCCGCAAGGGCGACAAGTACGTCATCAACGGCTCGAAGTGCTTCATCACCAACGGCGGCTACGCCGACTGGTTCACCGTCTACGCCAAGACCGAGCCCGACGCCGGCCACCGCGGCGTCTCCGCGTTGGTCGTCCCCAAGGACGCGACGGTCACCGTCGACAAGCACGAAGACAAGATGGGTCTGCGCGCGTCCGACACCGCGACGGTCACCTTCAACGAGACCGAGGTTCCGGTCGGCGACCTCCTCGGCCAGGAGAACCACGGCTTCAAACTGGCGATGATGACCCTGGACCGCACGCGCCCCGGCGTCGCCGCCATGGCCACGGGCATCGCCCGCGCGGCCTTCGAGTTCGCCACCGAGTACTCCAAGGAGCGCGTCCAGTTCGGCGTGCCGATCGCCATGCACCAGGCGATCCAGTTCATGATCGCCGACATGGCGACCAAGGTGCATCTGGCGCGCCTGGCCACGTGGAACAGCGCCGTCCTGCTCGACCAGGGCAAGCGCAACACCATCGAGTCCTCGCACGCCAAGCGCTTCGCCGCGGACACCGCGATGGAGGTCACCACGGACGCCGTGCAGGTCTACGGCGGCTAAGGGTTCATCAAGGAGTACGAAGCTGATGCGCGACGCGAAGATCATGCAGCTCTACGAGGGCACCTCGCAGATCCAGCGGCTGGTCATCGCCCGCGAGACACTGCTCCCGCGCCGCCTCGACGAGCCGTCGAGCGCAGGGCGGCCGACGCTCAGGCCATACGCCGCCGTCTACACGGGGGCGAGAGCGACCCGACCTCAGCCATCCGATGGGGAGTCGCCCGGTCGTGGAGGATGACGACATCGCCCGGGCGCACCCGCGCCGCGAACACGGCGGCGTTGTCGGCGATCACACGCTCATAGACCGCGCGCGCTCGGTCGTCGAGCGCGCCGCCGGCGCCATGCAGGCGGTTGTGGATGCGCTTTGTGACGTCGAAGAACTCGGGCGGGCCGTCGATGACGACCCAGCGCGCGTCGACCCCGGCGCCGCGCGCGTAGGCGACAAGCGGGCGCAGCAGCTCGACCACGCCACCCCCGAGCGCGGTCGAGTTCACGTTCCAGACGACCCGCCCGACGAGCAGCTCGCGCGCCTCGCCCACGCCGCGCTCGAAGTCGGCGAACCGGTCGGGCGACAGCACCGAACGGAATCGCTCCGGGGAGAACGCCGAGATGTCGATGTCGCGTGGCACATCGCGTCCCATAGGCCGCTTGCCTCATTACGCGAGCGGCCTAGGCACCCGACCGGACATGAAGACGCGCTCGTGGCTGATGGACATGGACGGGGTGCTCGTGCACGAGGACGCTCCCATTCCCGGTGCCGATCGCTTCCTGACGCGGCTGCGAGAACTCGAGCGCCCGTTCATGGTCCTCACCAACAACTCGATGTACACGCCGCGTGACCTCTCAGCGCGGTTGCGCCGCAACGGCTTGGACGTCCCCGAGGAGGCCATCTGGACCTCCGCGCTGGCCACGGCACGCTTCCTGGCCGACCAGCGGCCCGGCGGGCTGGCCTTCGCGGTCGGTGAGGCCGGCCTGACCACCGCGCTCCACGAAGCCGGCTTCACGCTGACCGACCGAGACCCCGACTACGTCGTCCTCGGCGAGACGCGCACCTACAGCTTCGAGCGCATCACCCGCGCCATCCGTCTCGTGCTCGACGGCGCCCGGTTCATCGCCACCAACCCCGACACGATCGGACCGGCGCCCGGCGGTCCGCTGCCGGCGACGGGCTCTGTCGCCGCCCTCATCAGCCGAGCCACGGGGATCGAGCCGTACTTCGTCGGCAAGCCGAACCCGCTGATGATGCGCTCGGCCCTCAACGCACTCGGCGCTCACTCCGCCGGCGCGACGATCGTCGGAGATCGCATGGACACCGACATCGTCGCCGGCATCGAGGCGGGCCTCGAGACGATCCTCGTCCTCAGCGGCGTGACCACGCGCCCGATGGCCGAGCGCTTCCCCTATCGCGCGTCGCGGATCGTGGGGTCGGTAGCCGATCTGCTCGAGTCGCTCGAGTGAGTGTCTTACCGGCGCGTCCGCCCCCGGGGTGGGAACGAGGTGTCACCCGCCGCCAAGAGGTCGAACTCGCCTTCGCCGCGCTCGGGCGCGAGCAACGCAGATCGGAACGCCTGCGATGACCGCGAGCGTGAGCGCATCGCTGGGGCGGGCGTCGATCCTCGGGCCGTTGGTCAGAGCGACCTCGGCGTACGCCGTTGGCGCACCGTCGAAGTGGCCCCTGGCGGTCTCAGAACCGTGACGTGGGGCCAATTCATGCTCAGGAAGTCGCCGGTTCGAGCCCGGCAGAGGGCTTCGCCGATCGATCGCGGGCCCGCGCATGCGTGATGAGTGCCTGGCCGCTTTGGATGGACAGCGGCGGTCTTCAGTCGGCGCTCGTCGGCGCCGCGCCGTACTCCTCATCGGTGACGTGCCGGCCCCACGTGACCGGGGTGCCGGACTCGTCGTTCTGCTGCATGGCGATGTGAACCATGAACCGGTTAGGCGCGGCGCCGTGCCAGTGGTTCTCCGCAGGCTCGAAGAACACGCGGTCGCCGGCGCGGATGACCTCGACGGGGCCGCCTTCCCGCTGGCAAAGCCCGACGCCCTCGGTGACGAAGATCGTCTGGCCGTGCGGGTGGGTGTGCCAGGCGGTCCGGGCGCCCGGGGTGAAGTGGACGAGCGCGGCGGCGAACGTGGAGCTGCCGGCGGGCGCGGCGAGGGCGTCGATGTAGACGTCGCCGGTGAACCAGTCGGCGGGGCCCTTCTGGGTGTCGATGCTGCTTCGGGTGATCTGCATGAGCGCTCCTCTCCTGTCGGGCTCAGGCGGTCTGGCCGCCGTCGACGACCATGGCGTGACCGATCGTGAACGCCGCTTCGTCGGAGCAGAGCCACAGAACCGCGGCCGCGATCTCCTCCGGCCGGCCCATCCGGCCGATCGGCTCCTGGGCGATGACGGCGGCGCGGCCTTCGTCGGTGTCGCCGGTGAACCGGCGCATCATCTCGGTGTCGATGATGCCGGGACAGATGGCGTTGATGCGGATGTTCGCGGCGGCGTAGTCCAGCGCGGCCGACTTGGTCAGGCCGATGAGTCCATGCTTGGTGGCGGCGTAGGCGGCCTGGCCCTTGAAGCCCTTGACACCTGCGCCCGACGACGTGTTGACGATCGCCCCGCCGCCGTGTTCGAGCATGAGCTCGATCTCGTGCCTCATGCTCAGGAAGGCGCCGCGGAGGTTGACGGCGATGAGGCGGTCCCACTCGTCGTCGCTGATCTCGTGAGCCGGTTTGACGGGCTGCTCGATGCCCGCGTTGTTGAAGGCGACGTCCAGGCGGGCGAACCGCTCGACGCCGGCGTGCAGCGCCGCCTTGATGTCGTCGGCGTGCGTGACGTCGCAGGCGACGGCGAGCGCGTGGCCGCCGGCACGGTCGATCAGGCGAGCCGTCTCTCGGTTGCCGTCGGCGGCGACGTCGGCGACGACGACGCTCGCGCCCTCGCGCGCGAACGCGAGGGCGGTGGCGCGGCCGACGCCGCTGCCGGCTCCGGTGACGAACGCGACCTTGCTGTCGAAGCGGGCGCTCATGGGGTGACCATGACCTTGATCGAGTCGCGGTAGGCCATCGCGCGGTAGCCGTCCGGGACGCCATCCAAGCCGACGGTGCGGTCAAAGACGCGGCCGGGGTCGATGCGGCCCTCCAGCACGTCGGGCAGCAGCTCATCCAGGTACGCCCGGACGGGCGCGGGGCCGCCGCCGATGGTGATGTTGCCGTAGAACGCCGGCAGCGAGCCGGGGATCGCGGTGTGCTGCGGCACGCCGACTCGGCCGACCGCGCCACCGGGGCGCGCGATGCCGATCGCCGTCTCCATCGCCGAGCCGTGACCGACACACTCCAGCACCGAGTGGACGCCCTCGCCGCCGGTGAGCTCGCGGACGCGCGCCACCGCCTCCTCGCCGCGCTCGGAGACGACATCGGTCGCGCCGAACCCTCGGGCGAGCGCGATCCGGTCGGGGTGGCGGCCCATGATGATGATCTGCTCCGCGCCGAGCCGCTTGGCGGCGACCACCGCGCACAGGCCGACGGCGCCGTCGCCCACGACCGCGGCGCGCTTGCCCGGCCCGACCTTGGCGACGACGGCGGCGTGGTGGCCGGTGCCCATCACGTCGGACAGTGTCAGCAGCGACGGCATCA
>VAWY01000246.1 GCA_005888335.1 Actinomycetota bacterium | reverse complement strand
CCACTGCGACCCCGAACGGCCGGCGGTCGACTGCCCGACGCCGCTGGGCCACCATCGTTGGGAGTTCCCGGTCCTGCCGGGCGAGGACCGCGACGAGGTCTCCAGCGAGGCCTACATCTGGACGCTGCTGGAGCGCTACGGCATCACGCCCGAGCACGTCGAGATCCTGCGGCGCGCCGTCTACGTGCATCACGTGCGCTTCGCGGAGCGCTGGCGCGAGGGGCGCATCTTCCTGCTCGGCGACGCCGCGCACTGCATGCCGCCGTGGATCGGGCAGGGCATGGCCTCCGGTGTCCGCGACGCGCACAACCTCTGCTGGAAGCTCGCGGCGGTCATCGCCGGGGACGCCACGCCGGCGCTGCTGGACAGCTATGAGCCCGAGCGCAAGCCGCACGTCCGCGCGATGACGGACAAGGCCGTGTTCTTCGGAAGGGTGATCACCGAGCGCCGCCCCGCGCTGGCCGTCGCCCGCAACGTCGCCTTCAGGGCGGCGATGCGCGCTCCGCGCGTCGGGTCGTACTTCCGCGACGCCGACTGGTTCCCCGACATCGATGTCGTCCACGGGTTCGTCGACCGCGACAGCCGGCGCGAGCACGCGATCGTCGGCTTGCGGCTCCCGCAACCGCTCGTCACCGCGACCGGCCACGACACGCCCGTGCTGCTCGACGAGGTGCTCGGCAGCGGATGGTCGATCGTGTCGCGCAGCCCGCGCGAGCCCGGCCCGTGGGATGGTCTCGCCCGCGTCCACCTCCTCGGCCGTGACCTCAGGGTCGACGGACCGCTTCTGGATGACTTCCTCGGCGCGACGGACGCCGTCGTCGTTCGGCCCGACAAGTCCGTCTTCACCGCCGCCGCTGCCGGGGCGCCGCTCGCCCCGCCGCCGGCGGCGCTGCGCGGCCCCGGCGCGCCCGTGCCGATGGCCGCGCCGCAGAGCCCGGGCGAGCGCCTGCTCGCGGCCGCTGCGGCGCGGCTGGACGACCGTGCGCTCGAGCGCGCCTTCGGGCACGCTCCGGCCCTCAGGGCGATCTTCATCGAGATGGCCAGGGCGTACGTCCCGCGTGTGGCCAACGGCTTCGTCGGCCAGATCCAATACGACCTGCGCCGCAGCAGCGGCCGCGTCACGAGCTGGACCGTGAAGGTCGCCGGCCAGCGCGCGTTCGCACGCCGCGGCGCCGCGACGGCCCCGGCGCTCGTCGTGCGCATCGGCCTCGGCGACTTCCTGCGCATGGCCGCGGGGGAGCTCGAGCAGGTCGAGCTGCTCAAGGCCCGTCGCATCGATCTCACCGGTGACGGCCTGCTCGCCGCGCGCCTGGGCTCGATGTTCGGCCGCCCCGCGCCGCCCGACGTCTACGTGACGCCGCCGACCGTCGACCCGCCCGTCGTGACCGTCTCTGACCTCGTGGAGGCCTGACCCATGAACCGCACCGCACCGGTCTGCAAGCTGGGCCACGTCCAGCTGTCGACCCCGGACATCGACGCCTCGCTGCACTTCTTCCGCGATCTCGTCGGCCTCGACGTGATCGGCGAGGACGACGGCAAGGTGTACCTCCGCGCGTGGAACGAGATCGACCACCATTCGCTCGTCCTGCGCGAGGGGCCAACCGGCGTCGACCACTTCGCCCTACGCGCGTCGAGCGCCGCGCACCTCGAGGCGCTGGCCGCGGACCTGCGCGCGCACGGGCATGAAGTCGAGGAGGTCGCCGCCGGCGCCGAGCTCGGCCAGGGCGACGCGATCCGCTTCGTCTCGCCCCAGGGCCACCCGTGGGAGGTCTACTGGGAGATGGAGAAGGGCCGCCAGGACTCCCGGCTGCTCAACCAGCGCGGCAAGGCCTACCTGCGCGGCTCGTCGCCGATGCACCTGGACCACATCAACATCGCGTGCGTCGACGTCGCCGCGGGCGAGGCGTTCCTCGCCGACCGGCTCGGGTTCCTGCGCCGCGAGTACGTGCAACCCACCGACGGGCCGGTGGTCGCGTCGTGGATGTCGGTCACCTCGCAGGCGCACGACATCGCGATCGCCATGGACCCGCCGCCGTCGCTGCGCGACGGGCGCCTCCACCACATCAGCTACATCCATCAGGACCGCTCAGACGTCCTGCGGGCCGGGGAGATCATGCGCGACGCCGGCTGCGAGATCGACCTCGCTCCGGGCAAGCACGGCATCAGCCAGGCGTTCTTCTTCTACGTCAAGGACCCCGGCTCGGGCCATCGCGTCGAGCTGTTCGCCGGCGGCTACCACATCTTCGACCCCGACTGGGAGCCGGTCCGCTGGGACGAGACGAACATCGAGACCGGGATGGTCTGGGTCGGCCCAGACTTCATCCCGGGCTCGGGCGGGCCGATGGACCCGACCACGCCGTGCCTGCCCGTGGCCGACGGTGCGGGCCGCGCGACGGCCGCGGTGCCCGCAGGTGTGGACGGCGACCGATGAGCGCCGCCGAGCGGACCGGGCTCAGCCCCACGACGCTGCACGCGATGGCCGATGTGCTGATGCTCGCCGAGATCGGGCGCGAGCCGATCGCCCCGCTGTCTACCCGGCGACCGTCCCGATGGTCCACGGCGCCGTGCAGGTCGACGGATCGCTGCGCTCTTTCGGCGCCGGGTCGGGCAAAGCTCAGACAGAGGTCGTCGCCGCGCTGCTCGATCGCGCCGGCCTGCGGACCCGGCATCGACATCGCCGCCCTGCTCGACGTCGCCGAGGAGGTCGCCGCCCCGCTGCAGCCCGCCGTCCCGGTCATCGACCGCGACGCCGTGACGCTCGGACTCGCCGGCGTGTACTCGAGCTTCCTCAAGCACGCGCGAAGGATCGGCGAACAGTACGGCGTCCCGGCCCACGAACTGCTGCGCGCCGCCGGCGAACGGCGGCTCGTCGGCGGCCAGGAGGACCTGCTCGTCGACATCGCGGTCGCGTCCTCCGCGACGGCGAAGGACGTGGTGGCGTGATAAGGCTCCGCAACACTCCTCGGGAACTGATCGCCCCCGACGCGCAGCCGCTCCCTCCGACGCCCGCCGCGGCCCAGATGGACCGGCTCACCGGCCTCTTCGCTCCGCTCGCTCGCGTGACTGCGCCGGAGATCGTCGGCATCGATCGCGTGCCCGACCGCGGCGCGCTGTTCGTCGGCAACCACACGATCTTCGGCTTCCTCGACCTGCCGTTCATGATGACCGAGCTGTGGGCGCGGCGCGGGATCGTGCTCCGAGGTCTGGGCGAGCATGGGCACTACGCGATCCCGGTGTGGCGCGACCTGCTCGAGATGTGCGGGATGGTCCGCGGCACGCGCGACAACGTGCGCGCGCTGATGCGCCAGGGCGAGCACATCCTCGTCTTCCCGGGCGGCGCGGGCGAGGTCATGAAGCGTCGCGACCAGAAGTATCAGCTGCTCTGGAAGGAGCGGCTCGGCTTCGCGCGGCTGGCGATCGAGTTCGGCTATCCGATCGTCCCGTTCGCCGCGGTCGGGGCGGAGGAGATGTACGACGTCGTCGCCGACGACACGACGCTCGGCTTCCGGCAGGTGTCCGCGCTGATGAAGCGCCTGGTGGGCATGCCGCTCCCGCCGCTGGCACGTGGGCTGGGCCCGACGCTGCTGCCGCGCCCCGAGCGGCTGTACTTCGGCTTCGGGGAGCCGATCGACACCGCGCGCTTTGACGGGCGCGCCGACGACGACGCGAGCGCCCGAGCGCTGCGCGACGAGGTCCGCGCCGCAGTCAAGATGGGCATCGACGAGCTGCAGGAACTGCGCGAGGCCGATCCGAAGCGGAGCCTCGTCGCGCGGCTGCGGCCGGCCGCGCCCGAGCTGCCCGAGCTCGCGCAGTCCGACCCGGACGCCTTCTACGTCAGCCGTGCGCTCGACGCATG
>VAWY01000167.1 GCA_005888335.1 Actinomycetota bacterium | reverse complement strand
AGCCATACCGGCGCCTCCCGTAATTGCGGCTCTACCGTCGGCCCATTGCCGATGGCAACCCGCGCCAACTTACGAGTGAGGCGCCGGGTCACACTCCATACGGTCTAGTCGCTCCACCAGCCCTGGACCATCTCGGCGTCCCGGGGGTCGTCTCCGGCGCCGAACGCGAGGTACTCGACGCCGTCCGGACCCGCCTCGACGGCCCGCATCGTGTCCTTGTCGAACCGGATCGCGTCCAGCTCGCCGAGCTGGACGAACTCCTCCTCGACCTTGATCCGCGCCGAGCCGCGAAGCACGACGTAGACCTCCTCCTGGTTCGCATGCTTGTGGCCGAACGGAATGCGGAAGCCGGGCGCAAGGTTCATCAGGCTCAGGCCGAGCGTCTCGCCGCCAAGTGCCGTTCGGGCGAAGCGAGCGTTGAGCTCCTCCGGCATCCCGAAGTTCGGTGCCTGGTTCTCGACGTCCTGCTTGAGGTTCTTCTTCGTGTATCCGCTCATGGCCGAGACCATACCCGGGCATACGATCCAACACGGTGCTCCCGACCCCTCCGGCCGACTTTCCGCTACGGGGCCGGCATCTCGCCGCCGGTGTGAGCGAAGTTCTTCCCGACGATCACCCACGAACCGTTGATGCGCGACAGCAAGAAGAAGTCGACGAAGGAGACGCCGCCCCAGCAGCCCGATTCCTCCAGCCTTGCCACGGCCGCGTCGTCGACCTGTTCGACCGACGTAATGGTCGCCTCGTACGTCCCCGCGGCGTTCATCGGCTGAGCCGCCGCCATCTCGATCATCTGATTGATCGGCATGTCGACGCGCTGATCCCCGAGCGCCCCGAACATCCACGCCTGCTCGTGGAACGCCTGCTTCAACTTCGCGGTATCTCCGGCCGACACGCCGTCGATGTAGAGCTGAACCGTCGCGGCGATCGCCTCCTGCTCGGTGGCTGTCGCTGATGCGCTCATAACGCCTCCTCCAGCTGGTGGGCCTCGTTTCGCGAACCTAGATCGTTCCCGGCCTGCGATCAAGGTCTGGTGCCAGGCCCGGGCCTGGCACCAGGGTCCCGGCGAAGGAGCACGAGCCAGTCGCGGTGAACCGCCTCGACGTTCGCAGGCCGGCCGGCGAGCTCGGACGCGTCGACCGCCGCTACGCCGCGCGCGAACGCGTCGCCGTCGGGCCCGACGAGCTCGACGCCGTCGCCCGCACGAAATGCGCCTTCGCACGCCGTGACGCCGACGGCCAGCAGGCTGGCGCCGCCTTCGACGATCGCCTTACGCGCCCCGGCGTCGACTGCGATCCGCCCCACCACCCGCTTCCCGTGGCGCAGCCACAGCTTGAAAGCGGGAGCTCCTTCGCCCGCGGCAAACCGCGTGCCACCGGCCCTCCCCGCCAACGCTGCCGTGAGCACGCCCTCTCCGGTGCCGTCTGCGATCAGGGTCGGAATCCCCGCGCCCGCCGCGAGCTCAGCGGCTCCGACCTTGCTCTCCATCCCGCCTCGGCCAAGCGCGGTCCCGCGCCCGAACACGGTCGAGCGCGCCGAGGCCCCGTCTTCGATCAGCACTCCCTCGTGCAACACGCCGGGCACCGACGTCAGCAGCACGAGCATCCGCGCGCGGACGAGCACCGCGACCTGCGCCGCCAATGCGTCGTTGTCACCGAAGCTGATCTCGTCGGTCGCCGTCGCGTCGTTCTCGTTCACGACCGGCACGGCGCCGAGCGTGAAGAGCGCGTTCAATGCGCTTCGTGCATTGACGTAAGCGCGCCGCTCCGCAATCTCGGCGCTCGTGAGCAGGATCTGCCCGGCGTCGAGCCCGTGCGCGCCGAGCGCGTCCTGCCACGCCCGCTGCAACGCTGCCTGGCCAAGCGCCGACGCAGCCTGCAGCCGCGGCAGGCTCGTCGGGCGGCGCGCGAGATTCAACCGCCGCAGACCGAGCGCGATCGCTCCCGACGAGACGACGCACACCGGCGTCCCGCTCTCGACGATCTCCGCGATCTCCGCCGCACGCGCGCGCAGCAGCGCGCGCCGCGGACGACCGCGCCCGTCGACGACGAGGCTCGAGCCGAGCTTGACGACGAGCGGCCGCCTCACCGGTGCTGCGATCCGTCGCCGATCACGCGGAACTGCCGCAGGTAGAGATCGCGGTACGTGACCGGTCCGCGCGGGCCGGGAACGCGGTCGACGTTGATCCCGGTCTCGGGCGAGCCGGTGAGCGCGAAGCCGTCGGTGAAGCGCGTCGTCGCGTTCCAGAACGCCGCTGTGCCGCGGTACGACTCGAGGAAGCGCTCCGCGGCGCCGGCGTCCTCCGTGACGATCGCCGCGGCGAGCCCGGAGGTCTCGCGATTCGCCAGCGCCACCGCCTCGTCGAGCGATGCGACCGTTCGCACGGTGACCGAGGCGATGTGCTCCGGATCGTTCGCCCATTCGTGCCCGATGCGCTCGGGCTCGCGCACCCCGATCCCCAGGCGCTCGAGCACCGGCGCGACGTCGACGCGCGCGGCAGCGTCGACGAGCAGCAGATTCAGCCGGTTGCAGACGCCGAGCCGGTCGAGGCTCGCCTCGACGAGCGTCTCCGCCTTCGCCGGGTCGGCAGCAGCCCCTAGATAGAGGACACCGCCCCCCTCGGCGTGCGCGAGTGTCCGGACACCGTGGCCGGCCGCTTCGCGCGCGAGGGCAGCCGTCGTCTCGCCGCTCCCGCGCAGGATCACGAGCGGGAGCACGTGCGGCAGCGAGACGAGCATGCGCGCCCCCTCGCGGTCGGGGAAGCGGACGAGGCCGACGGCTTCCGGCGGCAGCCCCGCGGCCGCGAGCGCCGGCCGGAGCACCTCGTCGACGAGCACCGTCACGGTCCGGAGGGCCGCACCGCCCGTGCGCAGCACGGCGCCGTTCAGCGACTTCAGCAGTTGACCCGCGACGTCGACCGCGACGTTCGGCCGCGCCTCGAAGTTCGCGCCGACTGCGCCGATGGGAATCCGCCGGACGGAGACGCGCAGGCCGTTCTCGAGCGTCCACGAATCCTCGTCCCGCTCGAGCGGCGGCAGCGCGGCGAGCTGAACGAGCTGCTCGCGCAGCGCCGCGATGCGCGAGTTGTCGAGGCGCAGCCGGTCGAGAGCCCCCTCGTCGAGTGTCGCCGCCTCGATGTCGGCCGCGTTCGCCTCGGCGATCGTCCCGGCACGCTCGCCGACGAGCTCGGCCGCGCGCTCGAGCGCTCGCGTGACGCCCTCGTCGTGCAGCTGCCCGACCGCGGCCGCGGCCTGCGCCGCCTCCCGCTCGACCTGCTCCCTCATCCGGTGTTCCTCAGCGCGGCCGCGATGCCCGCGATTGACCGTAGGAGCGGCGCCACCGCGGCTTCGTCCCCGCCGCGGTAACGCCGCAGCAGCTCGACCTGGATCGCGTTCATCGGATCGACGTACGGGTTGCGCAGGCGGACTGCGCGCTGCACGACCGGGTGGCGTTCGAGCAGTTCCTCTGCCTCGACGATGTCCAGAACGGCGGCAACCGTGCGCGCGTGCTCCTCGGCGATCGGCTCCCACAGCCGCCCGTCGCCGACGAGCACCAGGTACTCACGGGCGATCTCGATGCTCGCCTTCGCCAGTGTCATCTCGAGGTTCTGGACGAGCGACGTGAAGAACGGCCACTCGCGGTAGAGGCGGCGCAGCTCCGGGACATCGGTCTCGCCGAACGCCGTGCCGCAGCCGTACCACGACGGGAGCAGGCAGCGGTTTTGCGTCCACGCGAAGACCCACCCGATCGCGCGCAGCGACCCCAGGTAGTCGGCGCCGTCCGGTCGGCGCGCCGGACGCGAGCCGATGTTGAGGAGCGCGAGCTCGTCGACGGGCGTGAACGATCGGAAGAAGTCCACAAACCCCGGATCTTCCACGAGCTTCCGGTAGACGCCGCGCGAGCGCTCGGCCAGCGAGGCGACAAGCGACGCATCGACCTCGACCGGTTCCGGGAACGCGGAGAGGATCGTCGCGGCCAGCGCGGACTCGAGGTTCGCGTAGGCGAGCCCCGGCAGGCCGTACTTGAAGGCGATCGTCTCGCCCTGCTCCGTGAGCTTCAACCGCCCCGGCGGCTCCCCCTGCGGCTGCGCGAGAATCGCCGCGTAGGTCGGTCCGCCGCCCCTGCCGGCGCTGCCGCCGCGGCCGTGGAACACCGTCAGCCCGGCGCCGCGCCTGCGCGCGACGTCTGCGAGCGCGACGAGCGCGCTGCGGATCTCCCACTGTGCGGCGAGGTAGCCCGCGTCCTTGGCGGAGTCCGAGTAGCCGACCATCACCTCGCGGCAGCCCACCTCGTCGAGCAGCTCTTCGTAGATCCCCGGCGCGGCGCGGAGGTCGTCGATCGACTCGAACAGCGGCACGAGCGACAGCGGCTCGTCCGTGAGCTCGCGCACCCGCAAGACATCCTGCGCGCTCGACGTCCCCGAGACGATCACCGTGTCGAGAGCCTCGGCACCGTGGCGGCGGCGCACCTCGGTCACGGCGGCGAGGAGGCCGCGGATGCGGTCGTCGGGCTTCACGAGATCGTCCGCGTGCACGCGGACGTCGAGCTTTGCCAGATGGAGACCGAACAGCTCGACACGTCGGCGGAGCGCACCGAGGGCGCCGTCGGCAATGCGCGCACCGCGGTGGGCGCGAAGGCTTCGGTCGAGCAGCGCCAGATCGTCGGCCAGGCGGTCGGCGGACTCGTAGGCGTCGGCGTCGAGTCGCCGCCACATGAAGGACAGCTTTCTCCGGTACGGCTCGTCGAGATTCTGGTCCCCGATCGCCTCTGCATAGTCGGGAAGCTCGCGCTCGTCGCGTGCGATCGACTCGAGCAGTTCTTCGTCGACCGTCGTGAGCTTCGAGGACACGCCGATCTCGGCTGCGAGCGCGCGCACCTCGTCGCGGTAGCGATTACGCAGAAGTGTCCGCGCGCCTTCGAGCGCCAGGTGGATCGTGTCGGCGCCGGCGTTCGGGTTGCCGTCGGCGTCGCCGCCGATCCACGTGCCGAAGCGGAGCGGCGTCCGCGCATCGGGAAGGTGCCGGCGGTAGTCCGCGAGGAGCCGCTCCGCGGCATCGATCAGGCTCTGCTCGAAGAACCAGTGGCCGTTGCGGATCTCGTCGACGACCCGCGGGCGTCGCGAGCGAACCTCGTCCGTCTGCCAGAGCGACGTGATCTCCGCCGCGAACCCCAACTCGATCTCCTCGCGCCGCGCGGTCGCGAGCAGTGGGTCGTCGAGCTCGCCAAGGAGTGCAGCCAGGCGGAGATGCGATGCGAGCACCGTCCGTCGCGCTGCCTCGGTGGGGTGAGCCGTCAGCACGAGCTCGAGGGAGACGCTGTCCTCGACGTCGCCGCGTCGCACGCGGGCGAACGACTCGGCCAGCGACTCGGGCAGCACGCGGTCCTCGGCCGCGTAGGCGCGGCGCCGCCGGATCCGGTGCTGCTGCTCGGCCGTGTTCGCGAGCTGGAAGTAGAGGGCGAACGCACGCAGGACGCTGGCCTGCCGCTCGAGCGGCAGCTCTGCGACCGCGGCGGCCAGATCGTCGTGGCCGGCGCCGGCCCGGGCGGCCCGCGCGAGCGCGCGCACGCGCTCGACGTCTTCGAGCAGTGTCTCGTCCTCCTGCTCCACGAGCACCCGCCCCAGCAGGCCGCCGAGCAGGCGGACGTCGCGCCGCAGCGGGGCGTCGGCGGGGGCGTCCTGTACGGCCATGCCGTCAAGCGTAGGCCGAAATCGCCGAAAAACCGCACAAAGGGGTACCCAGGGGCAGGGACCCGCGCTAGCGTCGAAGCATGGGGTTGACGCTCTTCGACAAGGTCTGGGAGAGCCATGTCGCGCGCCGTGCGGAGGGCCTGCCCGACCTCCTCTACGTCGATCTGCACCTCGTTCACGAGGTCACCTCGCCCCAGGCGTTCGAGTCGCTCCGGCTCGCCGGCCGCAGGGTGCGGCGTCCCGACCTGACCCTCGCGACGATGGATCACAACGTCGCGACCGGTGACGACACCCCGATGGATCCACTCTCCGAGCAGCAGCTCGCGGCGCTTGCCCGGAACTGCGAGGAGTTCGGCGTACCGCTCTACGCGACCGGCAGCGGGCGCGAGGGCATCGTCCACGTGATCGGTCCGGAGCTGGGGCTCTCGCAGCCGGGGATGACGATCGTGTGCGGGGACTCCCACACCTCGACGCACGGCGCGTTCGGCGCGCTGGCGTTCGGAATCGGCACGTCAGAGGTCGAGCACGTGCTGGCGACGCAGACGCTGCAGCAAAGGAAGCCGCGCTCGCTGCGCATCAGCTTCGTGGGCGAGCTTCCGGATGGCGTCGGCGCGAAGGACATCGTGCTGAACGCGATCGGCCGGCTCGGCGTGGACGGCGGCGTCGGCCACGTGATCGAGTACGCCGGCCCGGTGATCGAGGGCCTCTCGATGGAAGGGCGCCTCACGATCTGCAACATGTCGATCGAGGCGGGTGCACGCGCCGGGCTGATCGCGCCGGACGATGTGACGTTCCGATATCTCGAAGGCCGGCCGGGTGCACCGAAGGGCGCAGACTGGGACGCCGCCGTCGAGCATTGGCGAGAGCTGCCGACCGACCCGGACGCGGTGTTCGACCGCGAGCTCGAGATCGACGTCTCGGAGATCCGGCCACAGGTCACGTGGGGCACGAATCCCGGCATGGTCGTCCCGCTCGACGGTGTCGTGCCGGATCCGGACGACTTCGACGACGCCGACGCTCGCGCCGCGGCGGAACGTGCGCTCGCCTATATGGCGCTCGAGCCCGGTACGCCGATCCAGGAGATCGCCGTCGACCGCGTGTTCATCGGCTCATGCACGAACTCGAGGATCGAGGACCTGCGCGCCGCCGCCGCCGTCGTGCAGGGGCGGCACGTACATGCATCCGTTCGCGCGATGGTCGTTCCGGGCTCTGCACAGGTGAAGCGCCAGGCCGAGTCCGAGGGTCTCGATCGGATCTTCATCGACGCCGGCTTCGAGTGGCGGCGCGCCGGGTGCTCGATGTGTCTCGGGATGAACCCCGACGTGCTCCAGCCGGGCGAACGGTGCGCGTCGACGTCGAACCGGAACTTCGAGGGCCGCCAGGGGGCGGGCGGGCGCACGCACCTCGTCAGCCCGACCGTCGCCGCAGCGACGGCGATCGCCGGCCACTTCTCCGACGTGCGAGACCTGGTGCCGGCGTGAAGCAATTTCGAACGGTGACCTCGCGCGCAGCGGTGCTCGACCGGCCCGACGTCGACACCGACCAGATCATCCCGAAGCAGTTCCTGAAGCGCATCGAGCGCACCGGCTTCGGCGAGTTCCTGTTCTTCGATTGGCGCAAGGACCCAGCGTTCGAGCTGAACCAGCCGGAGGCACAGGGAGCGCGCATCCTCATCACGGGTCGCAACTTCGGCTGCGGCTCGTCGCGCGAGCACGCGCCGTGGGCGCTCGAGGACTACGGCTTCGACGCGATCGTCGCGCCGTCGTTCGGGGACATCTTCCGGCAGAACTCGCTGAAGATCGGGCTGCTGCCCGTGACGCTGCCGGTCGAGCAGGTGAAGAAGCTGGCAGAGCGCGCAAACGGCGGCGAGGAGATCACGGTCGACCTCGAGGCGCGCACGGCCGGCGGCTTCCCGTTCGAGCTGGACGACCACGCGCGCGAGTGCCTGCTCGAAGGGCTCGACGACGTCGCGCTCACACTGCGCGAGGAAGACGCGCTCGCTGCGTACGAGGCGTCGCACACGGCGCCGGTCTCGACGCTGGCGATCTAGGAGGGTTTGGCGGAATGGTGCTCGTCGCAGGGGTGCGATGGGCGCCGCGATGCAAGGACGCAGGGAGCCTCGATAGCGGGCCTATCGGGGCGACCGAGGACGCCGCAGCGCGGATGCCCAGTGCGGCCCTGCGGCTCAGCCACTACTTCGCCAAGCCCTCCTAGTCCCGCAACCGGGTTGCGCAGCAACCTGGTTGCATACGAGAGTGATCGCGGTCCTGGGCGGATTCGGCGCGGCCGCGTGCTGGGCCGGCGCGGCCGTGTGCGCATCGCGTTCGACCAAGCTGATCGGGCCGTGGTCGGTGCTCGCATGGGTGATGCTCACCGGGTTCGTCGTCGTCGCTCCGCCGACTGCGGCAAGCGGCATTCCCGACGCGCTCGGCGCTCACGAGGTCTGGTTGCTGGCGGCGTCGGGCGCGGGCAACGTCGCCGGCCTGCTGTTCGAGTACGCCGCGCTACGCGTCGGCAAGGTGGCCATCGTCACGCCGATCGTCTCGACCGAGGGCGCGCTCACCGCCGTGATCGCGATCGTCGCCGGGGAGACGCTCGGGGCGGGAGTCGGCGCCATGCTCGTGCTGATCAGCATCGGCGTCGTGCTCGCGAGCATCGCGCCGGGCGGCGGGTCCGGCGACCCACTGCGCGCGAGCCTGCTGGCCGGCGGCTCGGCGCTCTGCTTCGGCGTCAGCCTCTATGCAACGGGCCGCCTCGGCGAATCCCTGCCGCTCGTCTGGGCGGTCATCCCGGCGCGTCTGGTCGGCGTCGCGGCCGTGGCGCTCCCCTTGGCTGCGACGCGCAGGCTCCGGCTCACCCGGGCGGCGCTGCCGTTCGTCGTCGCCTCGGGGTTGTGCGAGGTGGGCGGGGCCGCGCTCTTCGTACTCGGCTCGAGGCACAGCATCGCCGTCAGCGCCGTCCTCGCCTCGCAGTTCGCCGCCCTCGCAGCGCTCACCGCGTTCGTGCTCTTCCACGAGCGGCTCACGCGCGTGCAGCTCGCCGGGATCACCGTCATCGCCGTCGGGGTGGCGGTCCTGAGTGCGCTTCAGGCGTGAGACAGCCGGGCCGGCGCCGTGCTCTCTTCCCCAGAGAGCACTCTGGCCGCAGACCGTCAGAAACGCCGGTCCGGCATATAGATAAAGCGACTCTGCCGGGCATGTTGCAACGGCCACGGCGGTCGATTTACCGATGCTTTACAGCGCGCACTCCTCGATCTCGAAGCCGAGGTCCTCGATCATCCGGTAGTCGGCCTCCGCCGTCTGGCCCGCCGTCGTCAGGTAGTCGCCGATGAAGATCGCATTCGCCGGATAGAGAGCGAGCGGCTGCAGCGAGCCGAGGTTGACCTCCCGCCCGCCCGCGACGCGGATCTCCTTCGTCGGACAGACGAAGCGCAGCAGGGCGAGAATCCGCAGGCAGCGGCGCGGCTCGAGCTCGTCCATCCCCTCGAGCGGCGTGCCGGGGATCGCGTGTAGGAAGTTGACCGGGATCGAGTCGGCGTCGAGCTCCCGCAGCGCGAAGGCCACGTCGACGATCTGCTCGTCACTCTCCCCCATGCCCGCGATGAAGCCGGAGCACGGCGAGATGCCGGCGCGCTTGACGGCCTCGACTGTGGCGACGCGGTCGTCGTAGCTGTGCGTCGTCGTGATGCGGTCGTGGTGGTCGCGGCTCGTGTTCACGTTGTGGTTGTAGCGGTCGACGCCGGCTTCCTTCAGCGCCGTCGCGTCTCCGTCCGAGAGGAGGCCGAGGCACGCGCAGATCTTCAGCGGCAGCTCCTGTTTGATCTCCCGCACCGCGTCGGTCACTTCGCGCAGCTCGCGCGCGCTAGGGCGACGGCCGCTCGCGACGATGCAATATGTGCCCGCCTTGCGCGCCCATGCCTCGCGCGCACCGGCAACGAGCGTCTCGCGCGAGAGCAGCTGGTACTTCGCCACCGGAGCGGTCGAGACGATCGACTGCGAGCAGTAACCACAGTCCTCCGGGCAGATGCCGCTCTTCGCGTTGATCAGCATGTTCAGCTTGACCTTGCGGCCGAACGCGGCGCTCCGAACGCGGAATGAGGCACCGAGGAGCTGGAGCAGCTCGTCGTCGCGGGACGCGAGGACCGCGAGCGCGTCCTCGCGGCTCGGAGCCTCGCCGCTCAGGGCCTGGTCGGCGAGGCGCTCCCAACGGGCGGTTGTGTCGACTATCACCATGGCTGGGCTAACCATGACAGGAGCCGACACGCAATCCAAACACCGAGTGTGATTCGCGGGGCGCTCGCTTTGCAGACGAATGCAACCGGCCTGAAAGCCGTGGTGCGGGTTCTTGGTGGAGGGGCGTCAGCGCGCGGAGGCCAGACCGCGCTCTGGCCGGAGCGCAAGAGCGGCACCGACACGCGTGCCTGTCCGGAGCGAAAGTGCGAAGCACTTTCGCTCCTTGTGTCAAACCGCCTCTTGCCTGGTGACCTCTTGCTTGGTGAGGCCGAGCACGTAGTGGTAGAGCTCCGACAGGCCCTCCTCCGAGAGGGGGCCGCCGTTTGCGCGCTGCAGGTACTGGAGCATCCACTCCTCACGCGCGAGATCGATGAAGCCGATCCCGTGCTCCTCCTTGTAGCGCTTCAGCTGCGCGACGAGCTTCAGCCGCTTGTTCACCAGCGCGACGAGCGACGAATCGAGATCCGAGATCTCTCGTCGCACCTTCAGGACGTACGGGTCCTCCGACACGGTAGTGCTCATGATGCTTGCTCCTCGTGACCTTCGTAGACTCCGACGACGCGCAGCTCGCGTGTCGCCGCCTCCAGTTCCCGCAGCGCGCCCCGCACCGAGGGATCGAGCGGATGCCCGGCGACGACGGCGTCGAACCGGTACTTCCACGGCGTCGCCGGCAACGGCCGCGACACCAGCCGGACGAGATCGAGCCCGGCGCGCGCGAACGGCTCGATCGCGGCGTGCAGTGCGCCCGGCTTGTGATGGGTGGCGAAGGTGAATGCGGTGCGCGCTGCCCTCACCCGGTCGATCCGCGTGTACGGCGCGATCGAGACGAAGCGCGTGAACGCCGGGCTGTCGCTGACGTCGTCTACGAGGACCGTGAGCCCGTACAGGGAGACCGCCTCGGCGCCGACGATCGCCGCCTCCGTCGGATCACCGTCCTCGGCGACGTGCTGGCCCGCCTCGGCTGTCGTCGCCGACATGATCACCTTGGCCTGCGACAGCTGCGCGAGCAGCTCGCGGCACTGGTCGAGCGCCATCGGATGCGAGCGCACGATCCGGATCTCGTCGAGCGGTATCGCATCCCTCGCCGCCAGGCAGTGCCGGATCGGCAGGACCGTCTCGCCGACGATCGACAGTGCCCGCTCGTAGAGCAGGTCGTGCGTCTCGGCGACTGCGCCGGCAAGCGAGCTCTCGATCGGCAGCACGCCGTGCCCCACCTCGGCCGCCACCACCGCGTCCGCGACCGCACGGAAACCGGGGAGCGGGACGAGCGTGTCCAACGGATGGAGCGCCGCCGCGGCACTGGCCGTGTGGGAGCCGGGCGGGCCTGGATATGCAACTGGCGGTGTCACGTGCGAAGCCTCCATGCGAAAGGGATCCCGCGAGAGATGTCCTAGCCGGCCGCTGCGGGGAAACGAAAGCGCCGGCTAGCGCATAAAGGCGTACGCGAAGAAGCCCGCAAACGAGCGCGAAACGGCTTCGGGCGCGAGACGCATCTCACCCACCGTACGGCGCGCCGGCTCGCTCGTCAATGGAAAGTTGTTCCGTTACCGCGGCGCCGAACTCAGCGGTCGTCGCGGTGCCGCCGAGATCCTGCGTCGGCGTGCTCACGATGGCAGCCTCGATCGCCCGTTCGAGCGCTGCGGCTTCGTCGCTCCGCCCGAGCCCGTACTCGAGCAGGAGCGCCGTGGAGCGCAGCATGGCGGTCGGGTTCGCGATACCGCGGCCCGCGATGTCCGGCGCCGAGCCGTGCACCGGCTCGAAGATCCCCGGCCCACCGTCGGACAGCGAGGCGGAAGGCGCGAGGCCGAGGCCGCCCGTCACCGCCGCTGCGAGGTCGGAGAGGATGTCGCCGAACATGTTCTCGGTGACGAGCACGTCGAACTGCTCCGGCGTCCTCGCCAGCTGCATCGCGGCGTTGTCGACGAGCATGTGCTCGACCTGCACGTCGGGATACTCAGGGCCGAGCTCGTTGACGACTCGGCGCCACAGCCGCGAGGTCTCGAGCACATTCGCCTTGTCGACCGACGTCAGCCTCCGGTTGCGCGACTGCGCGAGGCGGAACGCGCGCCTCGCGATCCGCTCGACCTGTCGCGGGTGGTACTCGCACGTGTCGTAGACCGTGCCGTCCTCACGCACGCCGTGCTCGCCGAAGTAGAGACCGCCGACGAGCTCGCGGACGATGAGCACGTCCACGTGATCGAGCACGGCCGGACGGAGATTCGCGTACGTATCGAGCGCCGCCCGGAGCGCGAGCATTCCCTGCTCGGGACGCACGTCCGCGGCGTCGAACTCGGGGTCGCCGACGGGGCCCTTGAGCACCGCGGACGCCGCGAGGCACGCGGCGAGCGTCTCGTCCGGCAGCGGCCGGCCCGTGGCGCGGATCGCAGCAGCGCCGATCGGATGCACGTCGATCACGATCTCGGGCGCGAGCGCTGCGAGCGCAAGTCGCGCCTGCTCAGCCACCTCCGGACCGATGCCGTCCCCGGGAAGGAGGACGACCAACTCGCGGCTAGCCGTCGACAAGCGCCCCCTCTGCGAGCGAACGCGGTTGCCGTCCGCGCGGGCGCGGCGTGAACCCGGCCGCCGCCATCGCAGCGTTCCAGCTGCCGAAGACGCGCGCGACCGTCTGCCTCGATGGATGGTTCTCGCCGGCCTGGTCCCACTCGCTCGTCAGCGGAGTCCGACTGTGCTTGCGGTGCCAGAGATTGATCGCGTAGACGATCGTCTCTCGCGTCCAGCGGAACCCGGTCCTCGGACCGGTTCTCATGATCCACCTTCCTTTCTCTTAGACAGAAACACCGAGACTCTCCAGGATCAGATCTGCGTCCGGCTGGACGACGATCGGCTCGAGCCGGTCCGCGACGAGGCCGGGGGTCTTCAGCCCGTCGCCCGTCACGATCAGGACGACGCGATCGTGCTCGCCGAGCTCACCCCGGCGAACCGCCTCGCGCAACGCTCCGAGCGTCGCCGCAGGCGCGGTCTCGCCGAAGATGCCCGTGGTCTCGGCGAGCAGCGCGATGTTCTCCGCGATCTCGTCCTCCGGCACCGCGTGGACGGCACCACCGGACGTGCGCGCGGTCGTGACGGCGATCTCCCCGTCGGCCGGGCTCCCGATCGCGAGCGAGCGCGCGATCGTGTTCGGTCGCACCGGCTTCACCTTCTCGCCGCTGTGGAACGCGGTCGCGACCGGCGAGCAGCCTTCCGCCTGCCCGCCGAAGAGCCGCGGCGTCGTCCCTTCGACGAGCCCGAGCTCGAGCAGCTCGCCGAAGCCCTGGTGCACCTTCGAGAACATCGCGCCCGAAGCGATCGGCGCGATGACCGCATCCGGCAGCTCCCAGCCGAGCTGCTCGGCGATTTCGAAGCCGAGCGTCTTCGAGCCCTCCGCGTAGTACGCGCGGAGCTCGACGTTCACGAACGCCCAATCGAGCTCGAACGACAGCTCGACCGTTAGGCGCGAGCAGTCGTCGTAGCTCCCCTCGACCGCGAAGATCTTCGCGCCGTAGACGGCGGTCGCGATCAGCTTCTCCGGCTCGAGATCGGCCGGGCAGAGCACGACCGCCTCGAGCCCTTCGGCGGCGGCGCGCGCGGCGACCGCGTTCGCGAGGTTCCCGGTCGACGAGCAGGCGATCGTCGTCCGGCCGAGCTCCTGCGCCTTCGCAGCCGCGACGGCGACGACGCGGTCCTTGAACGAGTGCGTCGGGTTGGCGGTGTCCAGCTTCAGCCAGAGCTCGCCGACGCCGAGCGCCGCCTCGAGGCGCGGCGCGCGGATGAGCGGCGTCCAGCCGGAGGGCAGCCGGGTCTCCGCGGGCGGCGCGACGGGCAGGAGATCCTTGTACCGCCAGAGCGACGGCGGCCCCGCCGCAATCGACTCGCGGGTGACGGTTCGGCGCTGCTCGTCCCGGTCGTAGACCGGATCGAGCGGACCGAAGCAGCGCGCGCAGACCCCGATGGGATCCAGCGGGTATTGGGTCTCACAGACCCTGCAGCGAAGTGCGGTGGCGGGCACTACTCCTTCTCCTTTCGTCCATCGCTCGACATCCCCCGGGCTTCCGCCCGGCCGGGTTTGGCACCACGCCCACCGTGGGCAGGTTGCCGAGGCTTCGCAGGGCCGGTTCCCTCAGCCTCTCTCGATGTGGAGCGGGACGCGCCCGTCTCCAGGGTCGCACTATACAAAATAAAGCTCACCGCAGGACGGCTCCTTCCGAAGCCGAGGAAACGCCGGCGGCGTACCGGGCGAGGACGCCCTTCGTGTACCTGGGCGGCGGCGGGACGACGTCGGCGAGCCGGGCCGCGATCTCGTCCTCGGCGAGCAGCAGCCGGAGCTCGCGCCTCTCGACGTCGAGCTCGATCACGTCCCCGTCGCGGACGGCTCCGATCGGGCCGCCCCGCGCCGCCTCCGGGGCGACGTGGCCGGCCATCAGGCCGTGGGTCGCACCCGAGAAGCGGCCGTCGGTGATCAGCGCCACCTCGTCGCCGAGACCTTCGCCGACGATGGCGGCGGTGACGTGCAGCATCTCGCGCATGCCGGGCCCGCCTGCGGGGCCTTCGTAGCGGATCACGACCACGTCGCCGGCCTGGATCGCGCGTGCCTTGACCGCGGCGAAACACTCCTCCTCGGAGTCGAACACGCGCGCCGGGCCGCGGTGAAAGAGCCGCTCGTGCCCGGCGAGCTTCACGACGCACCCGTCGGGCGCGAGGTTGCCGCGCAGGATCGCGAGCCCGCCGGTCGCCTTCAGCGGCCGCTCGATCGGAACGACGACCTCCTGGCCGGGCGTCTCGACGACGGCTGTGGCGACCTCCGACAGGGAGCGGCCGTCGACGTTCGGCGCGTCGCCGTGCACGAGTCCGGCCTTCAGCAGCTCGCGCGCGACGAGCGCGACGCCGCCGGCGGCGTGCAGGTCGGTGGCGACGAATCTGCCGCCCGGCTTGATGTCGGCGACGACGGGCGTACGCGCGGCTATGCGGTCGAACTCGTCGATCGTCAGCTCGATGCCGAGCTCGTCGGCGATCGCGAGCAGATGCAGAACACCGTTTGTCGAGCCGCCTGTCGCAGCCACCGCGGCTGCCGCGTTCTCGAGCGCGTCGCGCGTGATCACCTGCGACGGCCGCACGTCGTCGCGCACCAGCCGCATCGCGATGCGGCCCGACTCGTACGCCGCGTCGTGCTTCGCCGGGTCGGTTGCGGGCACGTCGTTCAACCCGGCCGGACTGATGCCGAGGAACTCGAGCACCGTCGCCATCGTGTTCGCCGTGAACTGGCCGCCGCACGCGCCGGCGCCCGGGCATGCGACGCCCTCGAGCTCGTGCACGTCGGCGTTCGACATCGTCCCCGCGGCGGCGGCGCCGACGGCTTCGAAGACATCCTGGATCGTGACGTCACGCCCGCGGAAGCGGCCCGGCGCGATCGAGCCGTTGTAGAGCACAAGCCCGGGCAGATCGAGCCGCGCGAGCGCCATCACCGCGGCGGGAATCGTCTTGTCGCAGCCCACGATGCAGACCAGCCCGTCCAGCAGGTGCCCGCGCGCGACGAGCTCGATCGAATCGGCGATCACCTCGCGGGAGACGAGCGACGCGCGCATTCCCTCGGTGCCCATCGACACGCCGTCGGAGACTGCGATCGTGTTGAACTCGACCGGCGTGCCGCCCGCTTCGATGATCCCGCGGCGAACGTGACGCGCGAGCTCGCGCTGGTTCCAGTTGCACGGCATCGTCTCGATCCACGTCGTCGCAATGCCGACGAGCGGGCGCGCGAGCGCCTCGTCGTCCATGCCGATCCCCTTCAGCATCGCCCGCGCCGGCGCACGGTCGACGCCGTCCGTGAGCAGCGCGCTGTGACGCTTGGCGGGATCGGTGGGGCGGGCGTAAGGGTCGTTACTCATGCCGGTCCGGCTCCAGTCGTCGCAATTGGCAGGTGCATCACGTCGTGCTCCGGGAAGCGCTCGGCGAGCTCGACCGCGACGTCGCCCGCACGAAGCTTGTCGGCCCAGACGATCACGGTCGGCCCCGAGCCGGAGAGCGTCGCGCCCAGCGCGCCTTTGGGCAGGTCGGCGCGGATCGCCGCGAGGTGCGGCGCGTGTACCGCCCGGTACGGCTCGTGCAGGCGGTCGTCGGCGCTCTGCGCAAAGAGGCCGGCATCGCCGCGCGCGAGTGCGGCACCGAGCAGCGCCGCGCGGCCGGCGCTGAATGCGGCATCGGCGTGCGGCACCGTCGCGGGCAGCGCGGCGCGCGCTTCCGCGGTGTTCACGCGCGTCTGCGGGACAACCGCGATCGCCGCCGCGGGCACGTCGTCTGCGATGCGCGCAATCTGTCCGTCCCAGGTCAGGCACACGCCGCCCGCGAGCGCGGCGGCGAGATTGTCGGCGTGGCCCTCGAGCTCGAGGCCCTCTGCGAGCAGCTCGTCGGCTGACGGCTCCGCGCCGGCCGCGATCGCGCCGGCGACGAGGCCGAGCGCGACGACAGCCGCGCTCGAGCCGAGCCCGCGCTCTCGAGGGATGCGATCGGTGAAGGTGAACGAATAGGCCGCCGGCGAGGCGTAGCGCGCGAATGCGCGCACTCCGAGGTGCGTCCCGTCGACCTCGCCGTCGGCATCGCCGACCTCGAGCTCGTTCCAGAGCTCGAGGGCCGCACCCGCGATGTCGAACCCCGCGCCCAGATTGGCCGTGGTTGCCGGTGCTCTGACGTGAATCGTCATTCGACCGCGTCCGGGTCCTTGAGCCCGTGGCCGGTAACGACGCAGACGACACGCTCGCCCTGCGCTGCGGACCCGCGCTCGAGCCCTGCGATGCCTGCGGCCGACGCCGGCTCGCAGAACAGACCCTCCTCG
>VAWY01000166.1 GCA_005888335.1 Actinomycetota bacterium | reverse complement strand
CAACCCGACTGCGACAACAACCAGATGTTCTGCAAGGCGTTGCCGCAGAACGCGAAGACCCCGGGCATCTGGAACCCGCTGCCGTGGTTCGACACGGTGAAGCAGGACCGCGAGGGCGAGAACATCGCGCCGTTCAACGACTTCCTGCACGCCGCGCGCACGGGGAGGCTGCCGGCCGTCGCCTGGCTCGCGCCGGCGGAGTCGGTGAGCGACCACCCGCCGGCGTCGATCCGCCGCGGCCAGGCATACGTGACCGGCGTGGTCAACGCGATCATGCGCAGTCCCGACTGGAGCTCGACCGCGATCTTTCTCAGCTGGGACGACTGGGGCGGCTTCTACGACCACGTCAAGCCGCCCAGGGTCGATGCGAGCGGCTACGGCCTGCGCGTCCCGGGGCTCGTGATCAGCCCGTACGCGAAGCGCGGCTACATCGACCATCAGATCCTGAGCCACGATGCGTACCTGAAGTTCATCGAGGACGACTTCCTCGGCGGTCAGCGGCTCGACCCGCGCACGGACGGGCGGCCGGATCCGCGGCCGGACGTCCGCGAGCGCGTGAAGATCCTCGGCGACCTCAGGCGGGACTTCGACTTCGCGCAACTGCCGCGCAAGCCGCTGCTGCTGCCCGTCC
Source organism: Actinomycetota bacterium (assembly GCA_005888335.1). The sequence continues at coordinate 15,294 of VAWY01000166.1, read as the reverse complement.
GGCCGACGCGGAAGTAGGCAGTACCCTGCGGCGATGGCCGCGCCGGTGACGAAAAACCAGGAGCTCGAGCTCGACGTCGAGTCGCTTGCGTACGGCGGCAACGGCGTCGCGCGTGTGGACGGGTTCGTCGTGTTCGTGCGCCGCGGCCTCCCCGGCGACCGGGTGCGTGCGCGCGTCACGAAGGTGAAGCGCTCGCACGCCGAGGCGCTTGCGACGGAGGTCCTGCGCCCCGGCCCGCAGCGCGTCGAGGCGCCGTGTGAGCACTTTCCGGCGTGTGGAGGCTGCCGCTTCCAGGATCTGGCCTATGACGCGCAGCTCGCACAGAAGGAGTCCCAGGTTCGCGACGCGCTCCAACGGCTTGCAGGCATAGCGGAGCCGCCGCTCGAGGAGATCGTCCCGTGCGAGCCCGACGTCTTCCACTATCGCAACAAGCTCGAGTACTCGTTCACCCGCACGCCGTCCGGGCCGGCGCTCGGCTTCCACAGGGCCGGCCGCTGGGACGAGGTGCTCGACATCCGGAAGTGCTGGCTGACGACCGAGCTCGGCAACGACCTGCGCGACGCGGTGCGCGACTGGGCGCGCGAGGAAGGGCTCGAGGCGTACTCGCAGGAAGACGGCACCGGGTACCTGCGCCATCTCGTCGTCCGCGAAGGACGCAACACCGGACAGGCGCTCGTCCAGCTCGTGACCGCGGCCGGGGAGAAGTTCGAGCACGGCTACTTCGTCGACGTCGTACGCCGCTTCCCGCCGGTGCGGTCGGTGCACTGGTCGATCAACGACACGCCGGCCGAGGTGACGAATCTACCGACGAAGCTTCTGTGGGGCGACGACTGGATCGAGGAGGAGCTCGGGGGCCTGCGCTTCCGCGTTCGCCCGAACGCGTTCATGCAGACGAACACGGCGATGGCGGAGAAGCTCTACGCGCTCGCGCGTGACGCTGCGCAGCTCGGCGGCGACGAAACGGTGTGGGACCTCTACTGCGGCATCGGCACGATCGGACTCTCCATGGCGGGCGACGCGCTGACGGTGTGGGGGATCGACGTCTCGGAGGAATCCGTCGCGTGTGCGCTCGAGAACGCCGAGCTGAACGGGATCACGAATGCGGCCTTCTTCGCCGGCAACGTGGGTCAGGTCGTCGACGACCTCCTCGACCGCTCCGGCGCGCCCGACGTCGTCGTCGTCGACCCCCCGCGCGCCGGGCTCGCCGGCAAGGCGCTGCGCCGCCTCGGCGCCATCGGCGCGCCGCGGCTCGTCTACGTCTCGTGCAACCCGACGACGCTCGCCGGCGACGCGAAGACGCTGCGCGAGGAGTACGGCTACGAGCTCCTCCGCGCCCGGCCGGTCGACATGTTCCCGCACACCCCGCACGTCGAGACAGTTGCTCTCTTCGAGCGCGTGCCCTAGGCTCAAGCCGTCACTGGGACACGGAGGCCTCGATGGAAAACGACGGCGCTCCGGTTGCGGCCCGGAACGAACCTGCGGAGATCAGGACGGACGCGAACCTGCACGTCACCGTGACGGGCGCGACGAACAGATTCCGACTCTGGCAACAGGTGCCCGCCTGGATCCTCGGTTTCGCGGCGATCGGCCTGGGCTTCGTGATGGTGCTGCGCGACTACGACTCCGCAGCAGGCTGGTTCGCCGTGTCGACGGCGATCATCCTCGCGGTCGTCGCGTCGTTCCATTCGCCGTTCTCGATCGGCGAGACGTCGGTCAGCTCGGCGCCGGGCCGCCACCCGCGGAAGAAGACGACGCGGACGAACCCGCCGACGGGCGCCTGAGCCGCCGCCACAGGAGGTCGGCGTTCGGCGCGAGGAAGCCGACCGAGAGGAACGGCAGCGCCGGCAGGCCGCCGATGTCGGCGGCGTTCGCGATCACAACCGTCAGGCTGTACACGGCCACCATCGAGAACCACGTCCAGAAGACCCTGAGGTGCCAGCGCGCGGCGGCCGCGAGGAAGAGGGCGAAGAAGAGGACGTCCGGCGGTCCGAGGTACGCGGCGCCGCCGCCGGGAACGAGGAACGCGATCGCGACTGCCGTGTAGACCTCGAAGTGGTGCGTCGTGATGTGGTGCGTCGGTCCGCGCCACACCGAAACGATGTCGACGAGCGGGATCACCGCAGCGACGAGCACGACCCACGACAGCTGCTCGAACATCGTCAGGAACGCCCAGCCCGCAAAGACGGCCGCCCAGAGCTTCGCGAAGTTCGCGGCGAGTCCCCAGTCTGCGAGCGAGCAGACGAGTGCGACGAGCGCGAGCACAACCACCACAGGCAGGAGCCAACGTCTCGGCCAGAGCGGCAGCGCAATCAGCACCAGCAGGAAGGTCACCGGCATGACGGCGATCGAGACGATCGCGATCGCCGGCCACAGGCCCACGCGCTCGAGATGGGGCGCGACGACGAACCATGTGCCGACGACTGCGCCCACGGCGGCGAACGCCGCGACGCGGTGCCGGGCTAGTAGGGAGGAAGCGACGCCCACCACTCGCCGAGCAGCTTGAACGCGTTCCAGAAGGCCGTCTTCGCGGGCTGCTCGTCGAGCGCGTCGTCGATGTCGGGCGTGTAGAGCGCGTCGATCGTCGGCGTGAGCTTCTGCAGCTCGCCTGTCGTCGGCGCGACCTTGCGCGCCAGCGGAAACTTCACGGAGTTGAGGAATGCGACCGCCTGGTCGCCCATGACGACGACGAGCTTCGGTTGCACGATGTGCAGCTCACGGAGCAGAAAGGGGCGGGACTCCTCCTCGTCACCGTCGGCGAACTTGAGCGCATTCGTCCCGTACACCGCCATCGGGTCGACCCGCAGCCGCTGCAGCGACTTCAAGAGTGCGTTGCCGGCCCGGCCGTAGAACGCGACGCCCTCCTGGAGCTCGGACGCGCGCGGCAGGTACTTCAGCAGGAAGACGTCGGCGAGCGGGTGGCCGGAGCCGACGACCGGGACCCGCGTGCCCGCAGCTGCCTGCGCGACGGCGTCACCGAGAGCGTTGATCTCGGTGATCGCCTTTTGCAGGTACTTCTCATAGATCTCGTCGGTCGCCACGGTCACTTGAGCCCTTGGGATGGTTCGCCTCTAACGAACCCTTTCCTTGGCTTGCGCCACCCACTTCAGTCCTTGGAGGTACGCGAGCGACTTCGGCCGGCGCAGAACGTCGGCGTTTCGCAGTGAGAGCAGGAACTCCTCCGGCCCGTCGAAACGGCGCATCCGGACGGCGCCTGTGCCGACGCCCTGGAGCACGTGCGCGTCCGAGCCGGCGCCTGCGGTCAGGTTGTACTTGCGCGCAAAGCGGACGGCCTCGTCGTTGTAGCCCTCGAAGAGCAGACGCGCGTTGTACACCTCGAACACGTCGATCTCCGCGAGATGGCGGTGGAGAGTCGCCGGGTCTGGAATCGCATGCAACCGGTCGAACGGGTGCGGCACGTAGACGAGGCCGCCCTGGCCCCGGATCGCCTCGACGGTCTCGGCGAACGACATGCCGCGTGGGATCTCCTCCTTCAGGAACAGGCCGATCACCTCGCCCTGACCGGCGGTCTTCACCTCCTCGCCCGGGATCACGATCAGCTTGCGGCCCTTGGCCTTCTCGACGGCTTCGAGCGCTCCGCCGAAGACGTTGTGGTCGGTGACCGCGATCGCGCCGAGGCCCTCCTCTTCGGCGTGGTCGAGCAGCTCGTCTACGTCGATCGAGCAGTCGTGCGACCAGCTCGTGTGCATGTGCAGGTCGACGAGAATCCAGTCGCGGCCCTCGAGCAGGGCGCGCGGCGTCGCCGGGCGGCGGCGCGATGTGATGGCTGTGTACACCTCCATCACCCTGTCCGCGAGAGCCGTGAAACTCTGCCCTCGCGCCTCGGCGAGACCCTGCTCGGCGCGACGGGCGCGGAACGTGTCGTCCTCGAGCAGGCGCGCCGCCTCCGCGGCCGCGAGCTCGGGCTGGAGCAGCCGGCCGGGCGGCGACGCGACGGCAACGCCGGCCGCGCGCGCTTCGACCTCGACCCGCGGCACCCCTTCGGCCGACGGGACGAACACCGCCGCCTCTCGCAGAACCTCCGCGCGGGCCGCGCCGTCGAGCGCGGTCCGCACCCGGACGCGTCCCCGCAACGCGCGTGGCAGCGGCGGGCGCGACCCGAGCGGGCGGGTCCGCAGGATCACGAGCTGCCAGTCCGGGAACGCGCCGAGCTCGCGGACGAGCGCCCGCAGCAGCGGCCGCTCCGACTGCCGCCACTCGAGCACGATCACGTTTCGCTTCGCTCCCGGCGCATGGAGCTCGAGGTCGACGCCGATCGGCACGAGCTCGTAGCGCCCCGGGAACCGTTCGCCTGCGGCTGCGGCGGTCTCTTCGCTCGTCGCGAGCAGTGCGTCGAGGCGGGTCAGCAGCCGCTCCCGCCGCGTGCGCGCCGGCGGGTAGGTGAGCCGCTCCGGCGAGAAGAACGTTGCGACGGTGAGCGGGCTCGCGTCACGGAGCGCGAGGTAGGAGAGGCTCGGCAAGCCCGGCTCGAAGCCGTGCACGACGTCGAAGCCGCCCGCAGCGAGCGCCACCGCGAGGTTCGCGCGCACGCCGACCGGCACGCCCATCCGGCTTCGCCGCGAGATCGGCACGGCGGGGCCGAGTGCGATCAGGTCGCCCCCGGCGCCTCTCGAGAGCGCCCGCCGCCCGGCGGCGAGGTCGCGCGCCCGGTTCGACGGGGCGAGCACGGTGACGCGGTGACCGCGCGCGCGCAGCTCCCGTGCGAGCCCTTCGACGTGCTCGTTCACGTCGTGCGGCTGCGACCAGGCAAAGGGCGTGACGAGGGCGACCGAAAGTGCCATCGCTCGCTTCGAGTGTAGTGACGACCGTCAGGCAGAAGATCGTCGCTGCGGCACATGGAGCCGATCGCGATCCGGTTCTCGGACGAGTGCCGCTACCAGCCGGCGCTCGCGACCTGGCTCAGCTCTCTACCGTGAGGTCGTCGAGACGCTCGATCCGCCGGAGCGTCGCGACGAAGATCGTGCCGGCGAGCGAGAGCACGATCAGCGCGCCGACGAGCCGGATCTGCGGGACGAGCGAGACGAGCCCCCAGGCGCCGGCGAGCAGGTCGAGGGCGAGGAGCGCGACGAGCGCGTTCGCGATCCGGGAGCACAGCGCCGACCACCCGTCGCTGAACTCGATCCAGACGTTCGTCGCCGTGAGCAGGAAGAGCGAGAAGACGGCGATGTCCGCCGTCCACTCGAGCCGGGTCAGCAGCCCGACCTGGAGGTGCGGCACGAAGTCGAGGCCGAGGCGGATGTCGAAGCTCCCGGAGCCCCACGTCTGGGCGAGCAGGAGCAGCAGCACGACCGGGGCGCCGAGCCGCGCGATCCGGCCGAGCGTCTCCTGGGAGCCGCGCTCCTCGAGCGTCGAGCCGTGGCCCCACATGCGCGCGCAGAGGTAGACGAGGACGAGCGAGGCCACGAAGCGGTTGCCGGGGTGGCCGAGCGCCGAGCCGGAGATCGCAGCCACGAGCGCAAGCGCGACGAAGCCGGCCGCGGTCAGGCCGCTGCCGAGCACGAGCCGCTCGCGCGCACGGAAATCCATGCCGCCCGTATCGGCAAGCGCCGTCTGTTACTTGACCGTGGTCGGATCCGGCGCGGTGACGGGCGCCTGCCGGCGGTTGCGCTCGATGAACTGCTCGGTGAGCTCTGCGGCCTCGTCGTCCTGAATCTGCTGCGGCGGCGACTTCATCAGGTACGAGCTCGGCTCGACGAGCGAGCCGGCGACGCCGTTGTTCAACGCGAGCTTCGCGAGCCGGACGGCGTCGATCACGATGCCGGCCGAGTTGGGCGAGTCCCACACCTCGAGCTTCAGCTCGACGTTGAGCGGCACGTCGCCGAACGCGGAGCCCTCCATGCGGATGTAGGCCCACTTGCGGTCGGTCAGCCACGGGACGTAGTCCGACGGGCCGACGTGCACGTTGCCCTCGCCGAGGTCGTAGTCGAGCATCGACGTGACGGCGTTCGTCTTCGAGATCTTCTTCGACTCGAGGCGCTCGCGCTCGAGCATGTTGAGGAAGTCCGAGTTGCCGCCGACGTTCAGCTGCATCGTCTTGTCGAGATGCACGCCGCGCTCGCGGAACAGCGATGTGAGCACGCGATGCGTGATCGTCGCGCCGACCTGCGACTTGATGTCGTCGCCGATGATCGGCACGCCCGCATCCTGAAAGCGCTTGTTCCAGTAGTCCTCGCGCGCGATGAACACCGGCATGCAGTTCACCATCGCGCAACCGGCCTCGAGGATCTGCTCCGCGTACCACTTCGTGGCCGCCTCGGAGCCGACGGGCAGGTAGTTGACGACGACGTCCGTCTTCGTCTCCTTGAGGATCCCGACGATGTCGGCGGTCGAGCCCGGCGCCTTCTCGACCACCTGCGACAGGTACTTGCCGATGCCGTCGTGCGTCATCCCCCGCGACACCGTGATCCCGGTCTTCTGCACGTCGGCGAACTTGATCGTGTCGTTGGGGTGCGCCCAGATCGCGTCGGCGAGATCCTCGCCGACCTTGCCCTTGACGACGTCGAACGCCGCCGTGAACTCGATGTCACGGACGTGGTAGCCGCCGAGGTTCACGTGCATGAGCCCCGGGACGAACTGCTCGTCCGGTGCGTCCTTGTAGTACTCGCGGCCCTGGAGCAGCGAGTTGGCGCAGTTGCCGACACCGATCAGCGCGACGCGGACCTTGCCGTCATCCACGCGCGCACGACCGTTCGAGCTGCCGTTAGTTCCGGACATTCGCTTTTCCTCCATCAATGAGTTGCTTTCGGACGTGCAGGATGCGCTGCAGAACCGTGAGCCACGAGGTCGCGGCGAGAACGTAGATCGCCCACTGGAGGCCGCCCCACGGGGCGAACACGAGCCCGGCGGTGATGACGACGACCCGCTCCGCGCGTGAGCCGAGGCCGACGTCCCCGCGCAGCCCGAGCGCCTCCGCCTTCGCACGCACATAGGGCACGAGGAAGGAGCCGGCGACCGCCACGATCGTGAAGACGACCGCGACGTGATTGCCTGCGCGGGTGAAGACGAGCGCGATCGCGGCGAGCATCGCGCCTTCGCCCACCCGGTCGGTCGTGGAGTCGAGAAACGCGCCGAAGACGGTCGACTTCCCGCCGGCGCGCGCGAGCGCACCGTCGAGGATGTCGAGGACCGAGCCGACGACGAAGACCGCCGCGCCGAGCCAGTAGTAGAGGAGCTTGTCCCGGCTTTCGAACGGAACGAGCACCGCCGCGACGAGACAAAGCGAGACCCCTGCGGTGGTCAGTGCATTCGGGGTCACCCGCGTGCGTGCGAGGCCGGTCACCGAGCGCTTCGCGAGCGTCCTGGCGCCGGTCGTATAGCCCTCCTTGACCCGACTGAGACGTGGGGTGGGGGCTTCGTTCATCGCATGCATGCGGAGGCTCTCGAGCTTGAGGTTGATCGCAACCTTGCTATGGGCCGACTATAGCAGGTTTGCGATGGGGGCAGCCTGTTGCTGCCGGGCCCGGAGCCTCGAGACGCGCGAGATGACGCCGATCGAGATCAGCGCGACCACGATTCCCGCCACGACGTCGAGCCAGAAGTGGTTCGCCGTCGCGAGCACGCAGAACCACACCCAGGCGGGCCAGAGCGCCCAGATCGCCTTCGACCACCAGTGCCGGCAGGCGCCGAAGAGGGCGATGCCGACGATCAGGGCGTCGGCGGCGTGCAGGCTCGGCATCGCGGCGTACGGATTCGCGAGCGCGGAGACGAAGTCGCCCTGGTGGTTGACGCCGTCGACGAAGCCGAACGACGGGAACATCCACGGCGGCGCAGTCGGCACGACGATGTAGCCGACGAGGCCGATCATGTTGGCGAGCAGGACGGTGTTCCGGAACCGTGCGAAATGGTCGTGCCGGCGCAGATACACCCAGAGGAGCGTCAGCCCGATGACCGTGAACTCCGAGTTCCAGTAGGTCCACGCGGCGGCGGTGAAGAGCCAGTTCGACGAATCGGCGACCCGCTGCGCGGTCTGCTCGAGGAAGTTGCTCGTGAAGCGCTGCTCGAAGTCGATCACCCAGAAGCCGTTCAAGAGCGCCTTGGCCGGATTGCGGTCGACGATGCTGCGCACCGCCTGGTAGCTGAAGTAGAACCCGATCCAGATCACGATCTGGAAGCCGAAGTCCGTCCAGCCCCGCGGAAGTACGCGGCGGCCTGCTGCCACCATGGCGGTCACACCGCGATTCTAGTCGGGCCGGTGGGGGGCACCGCTACCCCCCGATGTAGGACATCTCGACCTTTGGCAGAGAGGCGGTTTCCGCGCTCCGAAGCTCGGAATAGCGGTCGACGCGCCGCCCCCAGATCCCCCGCAGGAGCTCGGCCAGCTCCTCGTCGTCCGCCCCGAGCCGGAGCGGCGCGCGGAGGTCGTGGCCCTGGACCGCGAAGAGGCAGGTGTGGAGGCGGCCCTCCGCCGAGAGGCGGGCGCGCGAGCAGCCGCCGCAGAACGGCTGGGTCACGGACGCGATCACGCCGATCTCGCCGGCCCCGTCGCGGTAGCCCCAGCGGCGCGCGGTCTCGTCGGCCCGGGCGGGCTCGAGCGGCTCGAGCGGCCAGACCGCGTCGATCTTCCGGACGATCTCCGCTGCGGAGACGACGTCGTCGAGGCGCCAGCCGTTCGTGTGACCGACGTCCATGTACTCGATGAAGCGGAGCACGTGGCCGGTGCCTCGGAAGTGCTCGGCGAGCGCCACGATGCCGTGGTCGTTGGCACCGCGCTTCACGACGGCGTTCACCTTCACGCGGAGGCCCGCCGCTGCAGCTGCGTCGATCCCGTCGAGCACCTTCTGCACGGGGAAGTCGACGTCGTTCAGCGCCCGGAACGTCGCGTCGTCGACCGAGTCGAGACTGACGGTCACGCGGTCGAGCCCTGCGCGGGCTAGTGCTTGTGCCTTCTGCGGCAGCAGCGCACCGTTCGTCGTCAGCGCGAGCTCGAGCCCGGGGATCTCGCGCAGCAGCTCGACGAGGTGCTCGACGTTCCGCCGGACGAGCGGCTCCCCACCCGTGATCCGAACCGTGCGGACGCCGAGCTGCGCGAAGACGCCGACGACGCGCGCGATCTCCTCGAGGCTCAGCAGCTCCTTGCGCTCGAGGAAGACGTGATCCCGGCCGTAGACCTCCTTCGGCATGCAGTACACGCAGCGAAAGTTGCACCGGTCGGTGACCGAGATCCGGAGGGTCTCGAGGGCGCGGCCGAACCTGTCGAGCAGCGGCTCCACGGGCTACAGACTAGCCCGTGACGCTTTTGGCACAGAGCCCGCACAAAGCCGTTTGGGGGACTGTCCCCGTTTCGGGAAAGTCACGGTTCCGGAGCCGCCCAGTCGGCTCAACCAAGCCGGCGACTCGGGAACGGGGACTGTCCCCCGCTACTCGGCCCAGAGCTTCGCGAGCTCGACGATCGTCGCGGCGGCGAGGCCCATGTCCTCGACGCAGATCCATTCGCGCTCGCTGTGCGCGTCGTGGCCGCCCGTGAAGATATTCGGCGTCGGCAGCCCCAGCTCGGTCAGCGCCGAGCCGTCCGTGCCGCCGCGGATTGCGGTGCGCTTCGGCTCCAGGCCGACGCGGCGGACGGCCTCCTCGAGGTTCGAGACGATCTCCGGGTGCTGCTGCAGCGTGTCCCGCATGTTGCGGTACTGGATGCGCGTCTCGACCTCGATCGAGCAGCGCTCGTCGGTCGCCGCCACCTCCGCGGCAATATTGCGCAGGAGCTCGATGTGCTCGTCGAGCAGGTCGTTCTCGAAGTCGCGCGCGATGAAGCGCAGCTCGACCGCGGACGAGTCGCCGCTGATCAGGACCGGGTGGACGTACCCCTCGCGCTCGTCGGTCGTCTCGGGGGAGAGGCGGTCCTTCGGGAGCCGCTCGACGATTGCGGAGGCGAGCTTGATCGCGTTGACCAGCTCGCCCTTCGCCAGGCCGGGGTGGATCGCGCGGCCCCGGACGTGCATCCGCACCTGGGCGCCCGAAAACGTCTCCATCTGCACCTCGCCGGCCGTCGAGCCGTCGACCGTGTACGCAGCGGCGACGCCGAACGTGTCGACCGGGAAGTGGATGACGCCGCGCCCGACCTCCTCGTCGGGGTTGAACGCGACCTTCACCGGGCCGTGCGGGAGCTCGGGATGCGCCGCGAGATACGCGACGGCAGCCAGGATCTCCGCGATGCCCGACTTGTCGTCGGCGCCGAGCAGCGTCGTGCCGTCCGTCGTGATCAGCTCGTGGCCCACGTGCTGGTCGAGCTCGGCCGACTCCGACGGGCGGATCACCTGGCCCGAGTCGCCGAGCGGGATGTCGCCGCCCTCGTACTGGACGCGCTGCGGGTTCACATTCGCGCCGGTCACCTCACGCGCCGTGTCGACGTGGGCGAAGAACGCGATCGCCGGCACGTCGTGGTCGACCGTCGAGGCGAGCGTCCCCGTGACGTAGCCGTGCTCGTCGATCGCGGCGCCGTCCAGGCCGAGCTCCCTTACCTCCTCGAACAGGAGCCGCAGCAGGTCGAGCTGCTTCGCCGTGCTCGGGTAGGTCTCCGAATCCTCGTCGGACTGCGTGTCGATACGGACGTAGCGCAGGAAGCGCTCGGCGGCGTCCTCGGCGAGCTGGGACGCGATCGCCGCGCCGGTTTCCGTGGCCATGGCGGCAGCCTAGCCGCGTGCACGAGAATCGTGCCGTGTCGCGCCTCGACGAGTTCCTGCCTGAGTACGACGTCCGAGAGCGTCACGAGCGGCGTGTCCCGGCGACGCCGGAGCTGGCGGTCGCAGCGGCGCTCGGTATCCCCGTGGCGCCCGACGCCCTCGTGCGGCGCCTGTTCCGGGTGCGCGGGCTCCCCGGCGGCGGCTCGATCCAGAGCGCGCTGCGCGGCATCGGGCTCGCGCCGCTCGTCGAGGAGCCGACGTGCATCGTCATGGGCGCCGCGGGCCGGCCATGGTCGCCGCGTAGCCGCGGGCTGACGGCGTTCGACCAGGCGGGCGCCGGGCAGGTTCGGATCGTGTTCGACATCACCGCCGAACCGGCAGGAGACGGTCAGTCGATCCTGGCCACCGAGACGCGCGTCGCGGCGATGGACGCCCGTTCCCGGCGCGCGTTTCGCGCGTACTGGGCCGCCGTCGGCCCCTTCTCGTCACTGATCCGCCGACGTTGGCTCGCCGCCGCGGAGCGCGCGCTTCGTTGACTGCGGTCGGGCTCGCGCTCGTCTCTGCATTCCTGTTCGGCGCGATGAGCGTCGGCCTGAAGATGGGCCTCGCCCGCCACGCAGACGTCGGGCTCGCGACCGTCGCGACCGTGGTCGGCGCCCTCGCGGTGACGGCCGTGATCGCCGCCGTCGAAGTTCCGGCGCGCGGCGTGCACGCGGGCGCTGCGTGGCCGTTCCTGCTCGCCGGCCTGCTGCAGCCCGGAATCGGGCAGATCTTCGTGACCTACGCCATACGCGATGCGGGCGCAGCGCGCGCGTCCGTCGTGCTCGGCTCGGCGCCGCTCGTCTCGGTGACGATCGCGCTGCTCCTGCTCGGCGAACCGGTGCGCGCGGCGCTGATCGGCGGCGCAGTGCTGATCGTGGCGGGCGGTGTCGAGCTCGCGCGGGAGCGCGGCCGGCCCGAACACGTGCTCACGATCGGGCTCGTCTTCGCCTTCGCCGGGACGATCTGCTTCTCGACGCGCGACAACGTGCTCCGCTGGCTCGCGGGCGACACATCAGTCCCGCCCGGCGTCGCGGCCGTAGCGGCGCTGCTCGGCGGGGCGCTGTTGATCGTCGCGGTCTTCGCGCCGCGGGTCCGCTTCTCGCTCCGCCCGGCGTTGCCGTTCCTCGGCGTCGGCGTCGTGTTCGGGCTCTCGTACGTGTCGCTCTTCGAGGCGTACTACCGCGGGCGAGTCACCGTCGTCTCACCGCTGATCGCGACCGAATCTCTCTGGGGCGTGCTGCTCGCCCTGCTCCTCATCCGTCGCACCGAGCTGGTCGGCCGGCACGTCGTCGCGGGCGCGCTGCTCGTCGTCGCCGGCGCCGTGCTGATCGGCGTCAACGCGCACTAGAGGATCTTCGAGAGGAACTGCCGTGTGCGCTCCTCGCGCGGCGCCGAGAAGAACGCTGCCGGCGGCGCCTCCTCCACGACGACGCCGTCGTCCATCATCACCATCCGGTCCGCCGCCTCGCGCGCGAAGCCCATCTCGTGGCTGACCACGACCATCGTCATGCCGTCCGACGCGAGCTCCTTCATCACCTCGAGCACCTCGCCGATCATCTCCGGGTCGAGCGCGCTCGTCGGCTCGTCGAAGAGCATCAGCGCGGGCTTCATCGCGAGTGCGCGGGCGATCGCGACGCGCTGCTGCTGGCCTCCGGAGAGCTTCCCCGGATAGGCGTTCCGCTTGTCGGCGAGACCGACGCGCGCGAGCAGCGCCTCGCCCTGCGCGACGGCCTCCTGCTCGGGAACCTTCCGCACGCGCATCGGCGCCTCGATGATGTTTTGCAGCGCAGTCTTGTGCGGCCAGAGGTTGAAGCGCTGGAACACGAATCCGATCTCGGTTCGCTGCAACGCAATGTTCCGTTCGCTGTCCTCGACGAGCCCACCGTTCTTGCCGGGCCGGTAGCCGATCAGGTGCCCGTTCACCTCGATGCGGCCGCCGTCGATGCGCTCGAGATGATTGATGCAGCGGAGGAACGTCGTCTTGCCCGACCCGGACGGCCCGATGATGCAGACGACCTCCTTCTTCTCCACCTCGAGCGAGACGCCGCAAAGCACCCGCTGGCGGCCGAAGTACTTGTCGACTTGTTCCGCCTTGACGATCGTGTCGCTCAACGTGCTCCCTTGGCCGGCGACGGGATCCCGAACAAGCGCAGCGCCCAGCTCTCGTCCTCGGGCCGGTCGCTGGCACCGAGCTTGCGCTCGATCTGCACCTGGATCAGCCCCCACACCGTGGTCAGCACGAGGTACCAGAACGCGACCGCTATGAAGTACTCGACCGGCTTGAAGGTGACCGAGTAGCCCTGCTCTGCGTCGAGGAAGAGCTCGTACACCCCGATGAACGCAAGCAGGGACGTGTTCTTGATCATCCCGTTGAACTCGTTGCCGAGCGGCGGCACGATCACGCGCGCGGCCTGGGGGAGGACGATGCGCCGCATCGCGAGGCCGTACGTCATGCCCACGGATTTCGCGGCCTCCATCTGGCCGCGGTCGATCGCGCCGATGCCGGCGCGGATGATCTCGCTCATGTAGGCGCCCTCGTTCACCGCCAGCGCGACGGTTCCGGCGACGACGACGCCGTCGATGGACAAGAGACCGAGGTTGACCGTGCGGGGGAACAGATCGAACCCCAGGAACAGGTTCGCGCCGTAATACATGAAGAAGATCTGCACGATCAGCGGCGTGCCGCGCACGGCCAGCACGTAGACGTACGAGATCACGCGCAGCACGCGCCAACGCGACATCTGGAAGAGCGCCGACGCGAGCCCGAGCAGGACCCCGAAGACCTGAGCGAGGACGGCGATGAGGACCGTGCGCAGGAGCGCCTGCGCGAACGCGTGATCCGGACTGAAGATCCGGTCCTTGATCAGGTGCCAGTCGACCGCGGCGACGACCGCGTACATCGCCGTCCTCCTTCCTCAGCCCCTTGCCTACCCGAGCGCGAACTCGCTCATGTTCCACTTCTTGAGGATCTTCGCCATCGTGCCGTCCTTGTACATCGCGTTGACCGCCTTCTGGATCTTCGCCTTCAGCGCCGTGTTCTTCGGGTTGATCGCGATGCCGACCGGAAGCGGCGAGATCGGCTTGCCGACGATCTGCAGCGACGTGTCCTTCGTCGTGTACCAGACGGCGGGTGGCGAGTCGGACTCGTAGACGTCGAGGTGACCGGTCTTCAGCGCCGTGACGCCGAGCGGATCCTCCTTGAAGGAGATGATCTTGATCCCCTTCTTGCCTTTCGCCTTGCACTGCTTGTCGAATTTCTGCAACGTCTGCAGGTTCGTCGTCGCGACCTGCGCGCCGGCGACGCGGCCGCAGACGTCCAGCGGTGTCTTGATGCCGAGCGGGTTGCCCTTCTTCCCGATCAGCGACTGCCCGACGCTGAGGTAGTCGACGAAGGCGATGCTCTTGCGCCGCTCGGGCGTGTCGTTCATGCCGCTGATGATCGCGTCGCACTTGTTCGAGAGCAGCGCGGCGACGATGCCGTCGAAGCCGGTGTTCTGGATCTTCGACGTCATGCCGAGCCGCTTCGCGACGTTCGCGGCGATGTCGATGTCCGAGCCGACGGGCTTGCCGCTCTGCACGAACTCCTCCGGCGGGTAGCTGACATCGCTGCAGAAGACGAGTTGCTTCGCAGCGGAGGCCTGGGTCGCGAACAACGCGGTCGCGCTCAGCGCAAGGACCGCAATGAGAGCGAGCCGTCTGATCATGGGTCGTGCTCCTTTCACTGGGGTTGCGACTCTTTCATACGGACGAGGCGTTGGAGCCGGTTGGCCGCCGTCTCGAGGTGGACGGCCAGGGCATCCGCCGCACCGGGCAGATCGTGCGCGCGCAGCGCTTCGACGATCCGGCGGTGCTCCTCGACCTGCGGCGGCTCGTAGTTGCGGTCGAGCTGCAACAACGCGAGCCGGAGCTCGCGCTGGGCACGCTCGTGTGCCGTCGCGAGCCGGCTGCTGCCGAGCGCCGCCACGAGCGCGCGGTGAAACGCGAAGTCGCATTCGAGCGCCTCGACGAAGTCACGGCGCTCGAGAGCGTCCGCGAATGCGTCGGTGGCGGCGGCGAGCGCCTCGACGTCCGCGACGGAAGGCAGCGCGGCGCTCTCGATCACCTGCCGAAGCCGGTAGAGGTCGGCGATCTCGTCTTCGGTGAGGTCGGTGACGACGACGCCGCGGTGCGGGTGGTGCGTCACGAGGCCCTGCTCGGCGAGGCCGCGCAGCGCCTCGCGCAGCGTGTTGCGGGAGACGCCGAGCGACGCCGCGAGCTGCACCTCGCGCAGGCGGGTGCCGGGTTCGAGCGTGCCCTCGAGGATGAGCCCGCGCAGCGCCCGCTCCGCCTGCGCGCCGGTCGTCGTGCGGTGGAGCGGGGGGACGAGCGCCTCGGCGCTCATTCCAGCTCCGCGAGGACGGCGGCGACCCGGTCGAGGGCCGGGCCGAGGAAGTCCGGCTCGAAGCCGACCGAAAGCCGGAAATGGCCTTCGCTCCCCAGCATCGAGCCCGGGACCACGAGCACGGACGCACGCGTGCGGATCGCATCTGCGACCTGCTCCGACGGCAGGGTCGCGGCGTAGCGCGGAAACGACAGCGCGCTCGCAGGCGATGCCTGCGCAGCGACGAGCTCCGCATGC
>VAWY01000245.1:3989-9126 GCA_005888335.1 Actinomycetota bacterium | reverse complement strand
GCGGCGTTCATCGCGGCGGCGGTGCGCGGCCAGTGCCGGTGTTCGTAAGTACGTGCGGTCGCCGGGTGTCGCCGGCGCCGGCTGACGCCGCACGGCGACCGGAAGTGTGCCGAGGCACATGATCCGGTCGTCGGGTGGCGTCAGGAGGTGATCGGCGGGGCCCGGAACCGTGCGTAATTGCGAATGCCGGTACTAGTGCTGCGTCAGGTGACGTTCGCCCCGCCGAACGGGGCGAACCCTGCCTGACGCGGCACTAGTCTCGCCCGCGATGGCCCCCCGCGCCGGACGGCTGCTCCTCGTCAGCCAGCGCCCGATCGACCTGCGTGGTGGCGCGAGCGTGCGCTGGCGCTACCTGCTGCAGACGCTGCCCGAGCTCGGCTGGGACGTCGAGACGGTCTGGGGCGGCGGCGATCCGGCCGGGACGGCGACGCTGCTCGCGCGGACGCGCAGCCGCCGCGCACGCAACGCGCTGCGGGCCGGCGCCCGCGTCGCGTGGGCGGCCCTTCGCCCGCTGGGCCTCAACCCGAGCCTGCTCGCGCACAACCCGCTGTGGGCGGTCCGCGGCCGGCGCCCCATCACCGAGGCGATCGCCCGCCGGCGCCCGGACGTCGTCTGGGTGACCTGTCCCCCCCACCCCGCGATGTTCGCGGCGGCGGCCGCCGCCCACCGCGCCGGCCTGCCGTTCGTGCTGGAGCTGCGCGACCTGTGGGCCGGCGACCCCGGCCTCGACGCCGGGCGGCCGCTGCTGCGGCGCCTGCAGGCCCGCGCGGTCGCGCGCGCGGCGCGCATCGTCTGCATGACGCCGGAGGCGGCGGCGCGCCTGGCCGCCCTGCACCCGGAAGCGGCCGAGCGCATCGCGGTGCTCCCCAACGGCTTCGAGCCCGAGCTGCTCGCGCTGCGCGACGCGCCGCGCCCGCCGCGCGGCGAGCGCGCGGTGCTCGCCCACGCCGGCACGCTCTACGGCCGCCGCTCGATCGACGGGCTGGTCGACGCCCTGGCCCGCCCCGAGCTGCGCCACCGCGTGCGGCTGGTGCTGGTCGGCGGCATCAACGACCGCAGCGTCGCGAAGCTCGAGGCGGCCGGCGACGGGATCGACGTCGAGGTGCGCCCGCCGACCCAGTGGCGCGAGGCGGTGGAAGCGGTGCGCCAGGCCGACGTCGCGGTCGTCCTCTTCACGCCCGGCGACGAGACCGCCGTCCCCGGCAAGCTCTACGAGGCGCTCGCCCTCGGCGTCCCCGTGCTCGCGCTCACCGGGCCCGACAGCGCGCTCGGCCGGCTCCTCGAGCGCCTGGGCGCCGACGCCGGCGTCGCCCGCCACGACGACCCGCCCGCGATCGCCGCCACGATCGAGCGGCTGCTCGACGATCCCCCCGAGCCGCTGGAGCCCGAGCGGCTCGCGCCCTTCGACCGGCGCCACGTCGCGGGCGACGTGGCGGCGCTGCTCGACGAGCTCGCCCGTCGCTAGGCCGCCGCCGTGCTGCGGCGCGCCAGCGCGCGCGCGTTGCGGACCAGCGCGGTGACGTCGCTCGGCCGCGGCACGAGCTCGGAGGCCGGCAGGCCGAACGTGCGGGCGAACACGGCGACGACCACGAGGCCGCCCACGGCGTAGGCGCCGGCCGAGGCGATCGACGCGCCGACCCCGCCGAGGCTCGGGATCAGCGCGACGTCGAGCACGAGGATGACGACGAACGACGACAGGATCGCCAGCGTCTGGCGCAGCGGCCGGCCCTGGGCTACGAGCGCGTTGCCGAGCAGCTTCGTCGCGACGATGCCGAGCGAGCCGATGGTCAGGATCCGCAGCTGCGGCACAGAGTCCGCGAACCGCGGCCCGAAGATGGTCGTGCAGAGGACCGGGGCCAGCAGGGCGACGGCGATCGCCAGGGCGATCGTGATCACGACGGCCGCGCGGAAGACGACCGCGGTCTGGCGCGCGGCGCCCGCCGGGTCGTCGCGGACGAGGTTCGGGCGCTGGACCTGCGCGAGCGCGGTGGGAAGGAAGAACAGCGCCTCCGACCACGAGACGGCGATGCTGTAGAGCCCGATCTGCCGCGCGCTGGTCAGCGCGCCCATCAGCCACTGGTCGATGCGGTAGTTGGCCAGGCTCAGCACCGAGCCGATGTGGGCCTTCAGCCCGAAGGAGAGCGTGCGCCGCGCCAGCGCGAGGTCCAGGCGGCCCCAGCCCCCCAGCCGCGTGGTGACGTACCACAGCGTGAAGAGCGTGTTGGCCAGCTGGCCCGCGAGCCAGACGATCACCGCGCTGCGGATCGAGAGCACGCCGGCGGCGGCGAACGCGCCGTTGGCGGTCACGTTGAGGATGGGGGCGATCAGCGAGCTGACGTTGCTCGCGGTGAAGGCGAAGTGCGCGACGGCGAGCTGGTAGAGCAGCACGCCGAGCACGACCGCCGGCACCGTGGCGAGCGCGAGCCAGCGCAGGCCCGATCCCACCGGCCCGCCCGCCGCCGGGACGAGCGCCATCAGCGCCAGCGTGAGCCCTGCCGCGAGCGAGCCGCCGGCCGCGGCCAGCAGGACCGAGTTGGTGGCCAGGCGGGGCGTCGAGGCCGGCTCGCGGCCGGCGAAGTTCACGTTGGCCTGGGCGATGCCCAGCGTGGCGAGCTGGGCGACGAGGTACGTGACGGTGGTGAGGAAGGCCACGCTGCCCCGTCCCGACGGCCCGAGCGCGCGCCCGACGACCAGCACGTTGCCGAGGGAGAGCGCGGCGACCAGGACGGTCGTCCCGTAGGTCGCGACGGCTGCTCGGCCGAGCGGTCGGGGCCCGGTGCTCACGCCAGGACAGTACGGCGGCTCAAAGACGACGCGCGGCCAGCGTGCGGGTGACGGTCGCCTCCGCCGTGGCCACCTGCAGGACGACCCGCACGTCGCCCGCCGGGATCTCCTCGGACCTGAGCCGCAGGCGGACCAGCCGCCCACCGGGCACCGTGACCGCGGGGTAGCGGCGCAGCGTGCGCCCTGCCCGCAGCACGCGCACCTCGGCGCGGCCCGTCCTCGCGAGCCGGTAGGCGATGCCGAGCGGGCGCTCGCCGCGGCCGCCGAAGACCGGGCGGTCCAGCGCGAACAGCGCCACCGCGCCGCAGGCGACCTGCAGGCGGTACTCGGGGCGCGGGGCGAAGCGCCCGCGGCGGCGCTCGACCGCCAGGCGCCGCACGTCGCCGCCGACGGCGAAGCGCACGACGTACACGCCGTCGAGGGCGACTCGGACCGGCGGGCTCCACGTGAACGAGGCGCGCCGGGCGCCGAAGCGCGCGACCAGCCGGCTCCCGCCGGCGGACTGCCGGATGACGTCGACGTCCACGGGTCCGGCGCCGGCGGGCAGCGAGAAGGCGAGGCGGCGGCCGTCCGCTCGAGCCGCCGCGCCCGCGAGCCGCGAGGTCTCGGCGCAGGCCGGCGAGCCCGGCTCCGCGGGCGGCGGGGCCTCGGGGCCGCTGTCGGGCGCTGTCGGCTCTGCGGGCGGGGGCGCGCTGTCAGCGGGCGCCGGCGCCGGTCCGGGCACCTCGTGCGGCGCGAGGACCGCGTACAGCGACATCCGCTCGTCGTCGGCGGCGGTCACCGTGCCGAAGGGATCGCTGGGGCCGTCGGCGTAGCGGTTCGCGTTGGCCTGACGACTGCCCTCCACGTTGGCCCAGCGAAAGCCCGCCACGCCGCCCGTCCCGCCGGTCAGCACGCCGAGCCAGTAGCGGCCGGCGGCCAGCGCGAGCGGCGACCGCAGCGGCAGGTCGTACCAGCCCCGCCCATCGGTGTCGTGGTAGACGAGCTCGTCCGAGGCGCCGAGCAGCGCGCCCGGCGTGCCGCCGGCGTCCGCATAGACCACGCCGCGCAGCGTCTCCTGCCCTGACGCGCCGCCGGGCTCCAGGAAGATCCGCAGCTTCGTGACGGTCGCCGCCTCGGCCAGCGTCGACGGGTTCACGCGCTTGCGGTCGGCGCCGAGGCTGTCGGCCGCCGCGCCGATCGTCGTCGTGCCCAGCGTGGCCTCGGCCGGCGGGGTCTCAGGCGCGGCGCAACCGGGCAGCGCGCGGCACACGTTCAGGCGCCCGCCCGTGCGGACGAGCCCGGCCAGCGCGGGCACGGGGTCGACGCTGCCGAGCAGCGCCGCCTTCAGCGCCGTCACCGACAGGTCGGCGCGCGAGAGGATCAGCGCGGCGGCGCCGGCGACCTGCGGCGCGGCCATCGAGCCGCCGCTGACGTAGCCGTAGGACGAGTTGCGCAGCGTCGAATACACGTGGTCGCCCGGCGCGGCCAGGTCGACCGTGGCGTCGCCGTAGTTGGCCCAGCTCGGCAGCCGGTCGCTCGCGTCGCTCGCCGTCACGCAGATCTCGGTCGGCCGGTCGTAGCCGCACGGATAGCGCCGCAGGCGAGGATCGTCGTTGTCGTCGCCCGTGTTGCCGGCGGCGGTCACGAACAGGATGCCGCTGGCCCCGAGGCGGTCGATCTCGTCGGAGAGCGCCTGGGAGAACGCCGTGCCGACGAAGGTGGCCGAGTCGTTGACGACCCGGACGTTGACGCCCGCCTGCTTGGCCTGAAGGACCCACTCCAGCGCCGCGATGAGGCCGGTGGTCGAGCCGGAGCCCGACGCGTTCAGCCACTTGACGGGCAGGATCGTCGTCGACCAGTTCATCCCGGCTACGCCGATCGCGTTGCCGCCCGCCGCGCCGAGGATGCCCGCCACGTGCGTGCCGTGCCCGCCGAACGACGTGTCGTCGTCCATCGGGTCACAGCCGGCGGTCAGCACGTTGTAGCCGTGCGTCCCGGCGGGACAGCCGCCCACGCCGCCCGGGTTCGGCCAGATGTTGCCCACCAGGTCGGGATGGGTGTAGTCGACGCCGGTGTCGGTCTCGGCGATGACGATCGACGGGCTGCCCGTGGTGACGTGCCAGGCCGCGGCCGCGCCGTCGTTGACCGCTCCCCACTGCAGCGGGAAGTCGGGGTCGTTGAGCGTCGCGGCCGCGCGCATGAGGTAGTCCGGCTCGGCGTAGCGGATCTCCGGCCTGCGGCGCAGCGCGCGGACGGCGGCGAGCTCGCGCCCGCGGCCCACGCGCAAGCTGACGGCGGCGCCGGCGCGGCGGATCCGCACGGCGCCGGCAGCCGCCGCGATCGCCCGCCGGCGCGCGGCCGGGACACCGGG
>VAWY01000245.1:0-3953 GCA_005888335.1 Actinomycetota bacterium | reverse complement strand
CGCGACGGCGAGCACGAGCGCACGCCGCGCCCAGCGCGCGCGCGCAGCCTCGCTCCGTGGCCAGTCCCTGTCGTGCATCCGTGCCTGCCCCGCGCTCCGGCAGGCGCGCGAATGTAGAGCAACGAGCCTCCCGGGTCCAGCGCGCGGCGCTCATATACTCGGCCACCGTCCCGTGGACGCCCGGCCCAGACCTTGACCTTCGCGTCGATCACTCCGACGTGCTGACGCGCGGTCCGCAGTCCGACGTCGACGCGCACTTCGACTCCACCGCCCGGTGGTGGCGCGACGTCTACGACGCGCCGACGACCGAGGGCGCGATCTACCGGCGCCGCAGCGACCGCGTGCTCGCGTGGGTCGACG
Organism: Actinomycetota bacterium; assembly: GCA_005888335.1. Next base: position 3,593 of record VAWY01000245.1, on the reverse strand, counting down.
AGCTGGCCCTGCCCGCGGGCTCGGCGGTGCTCGAGGTGGGCGCCGGGGCCGGGGTCGTCGCCGTCGAGCTCGCGCGCCGGGGCCATCAGGTCAAGGCCGTCGAGTCGAGCGAGGCGATGCTGGCGGTGCTGCGCGAGCGCGCCGCCGCGAGCGGGGTCGCCGACCGCCTCACCGCCGCCACCGCGGACGTCCACGCGCTCGACGAGCCGGCGGACGCCTTCGATCTCGTCGTGGCGATCGGCGTTCTGCCCTGGCTGCACGCCCCCCAGGTCGCGCTGCGCGAGATGGCGCGCGTCGCGCGCCCGGGCGCCGCGGTGATCCTCACGTCGGACAACCGCGCGCGCCTGAGCAGCCGCATCGATCCGCGCCGCCGCGCGCCGCTGCGGCCGATCCTGCGCGCGCTGCGCCGCGAGCTGCGCCGCCGCGGGACCCTTCCCACGCCGGCCCCGTCGGACTTCCTGATGCACCTCTACGACCGCGATGAGCTGCTCGCCATGCTGTCGGCCGCCGGCCTGGAGGCCGAGCGCGTCGAGCCCGTCGGCTTCGGCCCGTTCGCCCCCGCGGGCCAGCCGCTGCTCCCCGAGCGCGCCATGATCCGCCTCGAGGCCGCCCTGCAGCATCGCGCGGACCGCGGCGCGCCGCTGCTGCGCTCGGCGAGCTTCCAGCACGTCGTCCTCGCCCGGGTCCGCGGCTGATGCGCACGCGCGACTACCTGTCGGCGCTCGGCGTCCCCGAGCTTCCCCCGCGGACGTGCCCGTTCGATCCCGGCTACGACCCGGGGACGCTCGAGGGCCATCTCGAGCAGAGCGCGCACCTCATGGCCGAGCTGAAGATCTCGATGGCCTGCTGGCTCGTGGCCGACGAGGGCGCGACGCGCCGCAAGGTCGCCGCGGCCCGCGCCCACGGCGTGCCGACGGTCACCGGCGGCGGCCCGTTCGAGATCGCGGTCGCCCAGGGGGCGCTGCCCGACTACCTCGACCTGTGCGCGGACGTCGGGATGTCGAAGATCGAGTGCGGCCGCGGCTTCACCGACATGCCGCTGGGGCCCGAGGAGGTCGTCGGGGCGGCCCGCGAGCGGGGCCTCGGCGTCGAGGTCGAGCTCGGCTCCAAGCACGCCGGGGCGTTCGGCGCGGCCGAGGTCGAGGAGCTGATCGCCGAGGGGCGCGGGTGGCTGGACGCCGGCGCCGAGCGGGTCGTCGTCGAAGCGCGCGAGAGCGCGCGCGACGTCGGCCTGTTCGACGACCACGGCGGCTTCGACACGGCGCTCGCCGATCGCTTCGCCGAGGCGTTCGACCTCGACACCGTCATCTTCGAGGCGCCGAGCAAGTGGAGCCAGTTCCGCCTGCTCGACCACTTCGGGCCCGCCGTCCGGCTGTCGAACGTCCGCCTGGAGGAGTTGCTGCGCGTGGAGATCTACCGCCGCGGCCTGCACTCCGACGCCTTCGGCAACCCGGCCCTGCGACCGCGCACGCGGGCATGATGGAGCGCACGGTCGTCATCGACTGCTTCCCGGACAGCGTGGCGCGCTACGCCGCCACGCACACGATCGTGGCCGTCGACGTCATCCGCGCGACGACGACCGCCGTCAGTGCGGTGACCTCGGGCCGGCGCTGCTTCCCGGTCCCGTCGCTCGAGACGGCCGTTCCGCTCGCCGCCCGGCTCGACAACCCGCTGCTGGTCGGCGAGCTCGGCGGCAACGCCCCGTACGGCTTCCACCTCACCAACAGCCCGGCGCAGATCGCGCCGCGCCCCGACGTCGAGCGGCCGATGCTCCTGCTCTCGACCTCGGGCACGCCGCTGATGTGGGAGGCGCGGCTCGCGCCCGTCGCGTACGCCGCCTGTCTGCGCAACGTCACCGCGCAGGCCGACCACCTCGCCGGGTCCGACGGCCCGATCGCGGTGATCGGCGCGGGGAGCCGCAACGAGTTCCGCGACGAGGACGCGCTGTGCTGCTCGTGGATCGCCGGCGCCCTGCTCGAGCGCAGCTTCGGCGCCGCCGACGAGCGCACCGCCGAGCTCGTCGCCACGTGGCGCTCGGCGCCGGTGGAGGCGTGCGGGCAGGGCCACAGCGCCGAGTACCTGCGCAAGACCGGCCAGGTCTCCGACCTCGAGTTCATCCTCGAGCACGTCGACGACCTCGACGCCGTGTTCCCGCTGACCGGAGGAGAGGTCGGGATGCTCGCGCCGGTCGAGCGGCGCGTCGCGCGCGCGCCGGCATGATCGCCGACGCGTCGACGCCGGTCGTCGTCATGAAGATCAGCCTCGGCCTCGGGCTGATCCGCAGCCTGGGCCGGCTCGGCGTGCCGGTCTACGCGGTGCACGACCGCGACGACTCCGCGGCCGCGCGGTCGCGCTACCTGCGCGACGCGTTCGTCTGGGACGTCGACGGCGCGCCGTCGCGCGCGACGGCGGACTTCCTGCTCGACGTGGCGCGCCGCGTGGGCGGCCGGCCGATCCTCGTCACGACCGACGACGTGTCGACCATGGCCGTCGCCGACCACCAGGCCGCGCTCGCCGAGGCGTTCAGGCTGCCGCTCCAGCCGGACGGGCTCGCCCGCGCGCTCTCCGACAAGCGGGCCATGGCCGAGCTCTGCCGGCGCCACGGGATCCCCACGCCCGACACCGAGTTCCCGTCGTCGCGCGCCGACGTCGAGCGCTTCGCTGCCGAAACGCAGTTCCCGGTCGTGCTCAAGGCCATCGACGGCGGGCGCATGGACCAGCGCGGCGGCGAGCGCACGGTGATCGCCGAGGACGCCGGCGCGCTGCTGCTCGCCTACGACCGCCTCGAAGACCCCGCCCAGCCGAACCTGATGCTCCAGCAGTACATCCCGGGCGATCCCTCGTCGGTCTGGATGTTCAACGGCTACTTCGACGAGCGGTCGGAGTGCCGGTTCGCCGCGATCGGCCGCAAGCTGCGCCAGTCGCCGCCGTACACCGGCATGACCAGCCTGGGCGTCTGCGCGCACAATCCGACGGTCGACGAGCTCACCCGCCGGTTCATGCGCGCGCTCGGCTACCGCGGCATCCTCGACTGCGGCTACCGCTACGACGCGCGCGACGGCCGCTACAAGCTGCTCGACGTCAACCCGCGCCTGGGCGGGACGTTCCGCCTCTTCGTCGGCGAGCGCGGCGTCGACGTCGCGCGGGCGCTGTACCTGGATCTGACCGGCCAGCAGATCCCGGCCGACCGCGTGCGCGACGGGCGCAAGTGGCTCATGGAGCCGTACGACGTGCGGACCTTCTTGGCGCTGCGCGGCGATGGGCGGCTCGGCGCGCGGCGCTGGGCGCGGTCGCTGCGGGGGGTCGATGAGGCGGCGTTCTTTGCGGCTGATGATTTGGCGCCGTTTGTGGCGATGGCGCTGCTCGGGGCGGGGACGGCGCTGCATCGGGGGTTGCGGTTGGGGCGGGTGGGGGTGCGGGAGCCGAGTATTTATTAGTTGCGCTCCGTCCCTTCGTGTGTTTCGGGCCGTGGCCTGGTCCGATGGCATTGAGGGAAACCGGTTCGGGGTCTGCGCCCGGGCCGCGCGGCGTCGTGCGCGCTTGCGGCTCCCCGGCGCGAGCGCCTACGCGCCAGCCAGAGCCGCTGTGTCACC
>VAWY01000244.1 GCA_005888335.1 Actinomycetota bacterium | reverse complement strand
TGACGCGGTCGACGCGCATGCCCGGATTGTCGGCGTCGACGAGGAACATGGTCGCGCCGCGTCCTGCCCTGATGCTCTCGCCGGTGCGGGCCATGCAGATCGCGAACGCGGCTCCCTCGGCGCCGGTGATGAACCACTTGCGGCCGGAGATCGACCAGCCGCCGTCGACCTTCGTCGCCGTGGTCGCGAGCATGGCGGGGTCCGAGCCGGCTCCCGGGGCGGGCTCGGTCATCGCGAAGCATGAGCGGACCGCGCCTGCCGCGAGCGGGACGAGGTATCGGGCGCGCTGCTGTTCGGTGGCGATCACCGACAGCAGGTGCATGTTGCCCTCGTCCGGCGCGGCGCAGTTGAGTGCCTGCGGCCCGAGGACGCTGTATCCGGCCTCCTCGAACACGGCCGCTTGGCCGCGCGTGTCCAGGCCAAGCCCACCGAGCGACACGCTCACGTGCGGGGCGAAGAGCCCTGCGACACGCGCCGCGTCCTGCAGCTCCGCCCGCAGGCTCTCGTCCAGGCCGTGTTCGGAGTGGTCTCGCTGCTCGGCCGGGATCACCGTCGCCTGGACGAAGGCGGCTACGCGTTCCCGCAGCTCGGCGACTTCGGGGCCAGGATCAAGATCGATCATCGTGCACCCGTGCTCTATTGGGCGAAGGCCGCTCGGTGGCGCGCGATGTAGTCGTGGATGGTGCGCGGACGGTGGCCGGTCAGGACTTCGACGGTGTCGGTGGGCGTGCGGTAGAGCTCGGCCCGGTTGATCTCGTCGAGGCCGAGCAGAAGATCGACTCGCCATTCGTCAAGCCCGGAGGCCCCGAGTTGCGCTCGGCGTTCTTCGACTGAGACCTCGTCGTAGGTGATCGGCCGGCCGAGCGTCTCGGTCAGCGCCTCGGCCACCTCGAGCCAGGTCAGCCCGGCCGGGCCGCTGAGTACGCGACGACCCCCGCGCTTGGATGGGTCGCGTAGCACGGCGACGACGGCATCCACGACATCGTCGGAGTCGATCAACGCGTTCTTTCCGTGCGCGGCGGTGCCCGACCAGCGGCTGTTCGCCTGGATCGACGGAGCCGCCAGCATGATGACGTCGGCGAACGTCGTGGGACTGATCAGCGTGTGCGGGATCCCGCGAGTCACGAGATGCGATTCGATCTCCGCGTGCCAGCGCAACACCGAGGAGACGGCGTCTGGTGCAGGATCGGCCACCGACAGCTTCACGAGGTGCGCGAGGCCGGCGTCGGCGGCTGCGTCGATGAACGCCTTCTCGGTGTCTACCTGCGCGGGGCTGCTGCCGAGCGCGAGGAAGGCAACGTCGATCCCTTCAAGCGCTCGCCCTACCGCGTCGATATCAGTGAGGTCGCCGCCGACGACGTCCACCGGCAACGGCGCGCCATCGGCGTCGACGAGCACACCACGCGTCTTCTCTGGGTCGCGGGCGAGCGCGCGCGGAGGTTCTTCGCCTGCAGCGCAGAGAGCGGCGGCGACGCGGCGGGCGACGCGCCCCCCACCAGCGGCGATCAGGACGCGAGGCATGAGCAAGACGGCGAGGGCATGTCACCGACCCTGGAACTCGAGCACGGGCCGTGGCTTGTCGGCCCTGAGCGCGTTGACCGCCGAGGTCAGGCCGGCCTTGGCGTCCTCGGTCTCAAACAGCGGCATGGCGATGTCGAACATCGCCTCGTCGGCGGCCGCGACGCCCCCCACGGCCCAGGTGCGCAACAGGGCCTTGTGCGCGGCATATGCCCGGGTGGGTCCTTGTGCGACTTTGCGCGCGAAGGCCGTCGCCTCGTCGAGGAGCGCCTCATCGGGCACGACGCGATTCACCACGCCTGCGGCCGCCATGACGGGCGCGGGGACCTGTTCGGAGGTGAGCGCCCATTCGGCGGCACGCGAGCGGCCGGCGCGCTCGGCAACGCGATAGATCCCGCCGAGCAACGTGACGATGGCGATCGTCTGCTCGGGGTGGCCGAACCGAGCGGACTCTGCGGCGAAGATGACGTCCGCGCGCAGGGCGAGCTCCAAGCCGCCGCCGAAGCACAGGCCGTGGACCGCCGCGATCACCGGCAGCGGGAGGCGCTCGAATTGGTTGAACACCGACATGTAGCGCTCGAACAGGCTGCGCAGGTCGCGTACGTCGGCGTCCGGCCAGGGCGTGATGTCCCCGCCGAAGCTGAAATCGGGGCCGTCGGCGCGCAGCACCACCGCGCGGGCGGCGCTGCCGGCGATCGCGGCCGTGGCGTCGGCGAGCTCGTCGGCCATCTGCTCGTCGATCCGGTTCTGCGGCGGGTTGTCGAGCGTCAGCGTGGCGACGCCGCCCTCGAAGGAGTATGTGAGATGCGGCATGACGGAACCTCGGTTTCGTTAGGTGAGGTGCTCGCGGAACCACGCGCGGGCGGCCCCGCTGGCCTCGGGGAAGTTCGAGAGATAGGGCTCGAAGTGACCGCCCGGAACGAGCTCCAGTCGCTTCGGTTCGAGCGCGCGCTCATAGGCGGCGAGGGCCAGGTCGGTGACCGTGATCGTGTCGTTGAGCGCGACCACCACCAGCAGCGGCGTGGGCGAGACGCGGCCGATCCAGCCACCGGGTTCGTACATCCGCGCGGCGCGGGTCGAGCGGATGGTGACGGTGTTCTGCCAGCGCCCGTCGGGAATCGGTTGGAGATAGAAATCGATCGCGTCCGGCGCGCGGTAGGACGCCGGTACGGCCGGATCGGCGCTGACGATCGCCTGGTAGCCCGGGGGCTCACCGCGCGCCTGCGCCCGGTCGTCGTCGGCGAACGCCTCCTCGAGCGCGGCCTCGGCCTCGGGCGGGACCCGGCGTAGCCCCTGCTCGAACCCGCTGATCGTCGGGACCTGGGCGACCACGCAGCGCAGGCGCGGGTCGGTCGCGCCGAGCACGATCGCGTGGCCGCCCGCGTAGCTGGTTCCCCACACGCCGATGCGCTCGGCGTCGACCTCCGGCCGGCTCTCCAGAAAGGAGATGGCGCCTCGCCAGTCGGCGATCTGCCTCCAAGGATCGACGTCGTGTCGCGGGTCGCCGTCGCTGGCCCCGAAGTTCCGATGATCGTGCAGTAGGACCACGAACCCGTCGTCGGCGAACGCCTGTGCGAACCGCTCGATGCCGTGCTCTTTGGCCGCGGCGTACCCGCTCGCCATCGTCACCGCGGGATGGGGGCCGCGGCCATCGGGCACGTAGAGCCACCCGCGCAAAGTGACCGCGCCCTCCGCGTCGAACTCGACATCCAGGCGTTCCGTCATCGCCCGCCCGCCTCGAGCCCGCCGTCGTCATAGAAGTGGTCGGCGATCTCCGTCAGGCGCTCTCCCAGTTCCGCCGAGAAGCGCAGCGCGGCGCCGAGCGGGCGATGGTGGATCGCCGCGCGCACGATCCGGCCGTCGGCGTCCTTGGTCAAGACGGTCACGCCTCGGAGCACCATGCCGCCGAACGCGGTGGCCTCCCACTCCAGGTAGCTGCGCCGGCCGGCGCTCGCCTCCTGGGTGAAGACCAGTGATTCGTAGATCCCACTCGCGGTTCCCATAACCCGCATGACCTGGTCGCGGCCCTCGACCGGGCGGGTCAGGACACTCGCCTCGAGCACCACGTCGTCCGCGAACGCCTCGCCGAACGCGTCCGCCGATTTGCTCGCAAACGCGTTCGTCCATCCCTGCGGCCGAACGTCGGCCGCGGTGTTGTCGTCCGCGCCCGTCGCGTGCTCGGTCAAGAACCCGTCGAGCTGCGCGGCCAGCGCGGCCGGCTGCTCGACATGCGGCCAATGACCGGCGCGCTCGATGACGAGTGTCTGTGCCGAGGCGAAACGCGGTGAGACGGCCGTCGCGACGAGATCCTCGGTGACGAAACCGTCGTGGCTGCCGCGCACGATCAGCACCGGCCCCGCGTAGCGGCTCGGCTCGGGCGCATCGTCCAGGCCGGCGTTCCAACAGTCCACCAATGCGCGGACCACCTCGGGCCGAACCCGCAGACCGACGCTGACGAGCCGATCGAGGTCGGCGTCCGAGAGCGCGACCGACAGTTGCCGACGCACGCCGCGCTGCGCCGCGGCGTCCGCGCCGAGAGAACGGAACGGCTCGACGACGTCGTCCGGCAGCCGTGTCCCGGCGAGCGGCACCGGGGTCAACAGCACCAACCCCAGGGCGCGCTCCGGACGGGCCGTCGCGACCAGCTCGGCGATCGGCGCGCCCATGCTCTGCCCGACGATCACGAACGGCTTGCCCACTCCGTCGACGACCGCACCCACCTCGGCGGCGAGCTGGTCGTACGTGAACGGCCCGCTGGCACCGGCGCGCTCGCCCAGACCGGCGAGATCGAGCTGGATGGTCTCGATCCCTGCCGTCGTCAGCTCATCGATGACCGTGTCCCACACGGACTGGTCATCGAGGAACCCGTGCACGAAGACGACGGCTGTTGCGCCTTCGCCGCGGCGCCGGAACGCGACGCCGCCGTTTGGAATCTGCTCGGAGATCGTCATGTGACGACGATCGCCGCACTAGGGAGGACTTCGCATCCAAGACGCCCTAGTCACAGGCGAGGGCCCTAGCCGCTCAATCGGCGGGGAGCACGCGGTCGAGGTGCGCGCGCGTGGTGATGCCGAGCTTGATGAAGACCTTGTGCAGGTGGTACTCGATCGTCTTGCGGCTGACGAACAGCTGGTTGGCGATGTCTTGGTTGGATGCCCCGTCGCGCGCCATCCGTGCGATCCGGGCCTCGTGAGGCGTGAGGTCGCCCCTCGTGGCGGAGGTCCGCTTGCGCGCCGTCTCGCCCGTCGCCCTCAGCTCGCGCGCGGCGCGGTCGGCGAACGCCATCGCGCCCATGTCGGTGAACATCTCCTGCGCGTGCCGCAGCTGCTCGCGCGCGTCGAGGCGTCGCCG
>VAWY01000147.1 GCA_005888335.1 Actinomycetota bacterium | reverse complement strand
GGGCTGAGCGGCCCAGGCGCCAGCGCAGCCGTGAGGGGCCCCAGATCGCGAAGGGGAGCGAAGCAGATAGCCCACTCGCGTGATTGCAGCGCTCTCGAGGTTGAGGTCGTCTGCGTCGGCGTGATGGCTTGCAGTGGCCCCGGCGTGATGGCTTGAAGTGGCCCCACTTCGCGTCGGTTGATCTGCGGTGGTGATGTTGCCTGATGCTGGTGTGGTGGTGCCGCGCGCCCGTCGTCGCGGAGCCTGAGGCCGGAGGCCGGAGGCCGAGGGCGCAGCGGCGAGGGGCGCGCGGGCGCGCTCAGCTGGTGGGGGGTCGGCCTGGCTTCGTCTTGCGGGTGAGGCCGTGGCGGAAGCGCCAGGACTCGGTGCCGGTGTCGATGATGTGGGCGCGGTGGGTGAGGCGGTCGACGACGGCCTTGGCGAGGCGGGGGTCGCGGAAGACCTTGGTCCACTCGCCGAACGGCAGGTTGGTCGTGACGATCAGGCTGCCGCGTTCGTGGCGCTCGGAGAGGACCTGGAAGACGAGCTCGGCGGCGCCGTCGGGCAGGGCGAGGTAGCCGAGTTCGTCGATCTATGCCGACGTCGGCATAGCTCCGACGAGACGTGGCTGCTGCCGGCCGGCGTGGCGGTGGTCGTCGCCTCGGGGGCCCTGCTCATCAGACCACTGCTCGCCGGCCGATGGAATCACTTCGGCGGCTTCGTCGTCCTCGCTGGTGTCGCGCTCGTGCTGGTCCTCAGCGTGGCCCTGAGCGGCCGTGCGCGTCGGCGCTAAGCGCCGCCAGGCCATCGTTGACCCTCCAGATCAGGCGGCGATGCGCCACCGCCGCTCAAGCTGTGCTGCGGGCGCGCGACTGCAACGTGGACGCGGGGCGCCATCTGGCCGGGTCGCCGCCGCGTTGATCGGCGCCGAGGGGGACGCGCGGCTCGTGGCCTATCCCCGGCGCCGGAGCAACCACGCGAGCGCCATGGCGCCTCCGGCGACGAGTCCGGCCAGCCCAAAGACCAGGGACTCGCCGGCGATCCCGGCGAGGATCGCCACCGTGGCGGCCGTGACGGCCGCGATAACGGGGACGAGCGGGTCGGTCACGACCGGGTCGCTCCCGCGCCCGATCGGCGTCGTGATCGCGGTGTGACCGTAGGCGCGGAGCCGTGGCAGGGGACCGAACCGGAGTCGAGGACTCGGCCCTCGGTCGCGATGAACGCGAAGTCCGCTTTTGCCGGGTGCAGTCTGAGCCTCAGGGCGCCGTAGTGAGTGTCGTCGCCGAAGGCCAGCCGGCGGTCGCTCGCCCGCAGGGAGTAGAGCTCGTGGCCTCCGGCTCCCGTGACGAACTCGGTGATCTCGTCGATGGGCTTGAAGGGCTGCATGTCGTGCTCGTGGCCGTTGAGCACGATGGCCGCGTGCCCTCGCAGCGCGTTCCACACGGGCGCCATGTCGTCCTGGTCGCCGTGCTTGGTGCCGGCGCTGTAGCGGGGGCGATGCCAGAAGGCCAGCCGGCATGTGCCCGGCGGGCGCAGTTGCGAACGAAGCCATCGCAGCTGCGGCGATCCGGTCCCGTGGTCGGCCTCCGAATCGAGGCTCAACAGCTGCCAGCCGCCGGCTTGGAAGGCGTACCAGTCGGCCGCCCGCCGGCGGCGGAGCGCCTTGCGCCAGTAGGGGTCGTAGCCCGTCGCGTGGTCGTGCCAGTCGTGGTTGCCGGGCGTGGGCGCGGTTCGCGAGGCGAATCGCCCGTAGGTCGTTGCGTAGTGGCTCTTGAAGTCCTGGGGTGTGCCGTCCTCGTAGACGTCGCCGAGGTAGAGCAGCTCGTCCGCTGGGGCGGCGGCGATCAGCCTCGCCACCGCTTTGGCGTTCGCGCCGCCGTTGGCGCCGTCGCCGACCGCCCAGATCGTCGCGTGACGCGGGCCCAGCGAGCGCACGAAGGGAAAGCCGCCCGCGCCGGGCGGGATGCTGCTGCCCTCGGTCAGACGCACCACCGCCGCGGCGACGAGGACGATGAGCAGGGCGATCAGCGTGCCGTGTCGCCCCGGGCGAGGCGAACGGCCGTGGCTCACCGGCCGCTCACCGGGAGCTGGGTGACGAGGTCGTCGTAGGTGACGGGGAGGCGGGCGCTGCCGCGCTGGAGGGCCGCCTCGAGCGCGGCCACGCGCCCTGGGTGGTCGAGGTCGGCCGGCTGGACGTCGAGGCGCAGCGCGCGGCCGGCGAAGCGCGCGCTGGCGCGCAGGTGGAGCTGCGACAGGCGCCGTTTGATCGGGGTGGCGGTCGCGAGCCCGTGCGCGGGGAGCAGCACAGCAATTGGCGCGTGCGCGCTGGGCGGGGGCACGTGGACGGCGAGCAGCCCGGCCCACCAGTCAAAGCGGCCGGCGAGGATCGCGCGCAGCGCGGCGGTGTAGGCGTAGGCCGGGGCGATGAAGCCATGCACGACGAGCCCGGCCTGCTCGAGGCTGCCGCGTCCCGCGTCGACGAGCGCTGCCGTGCGCCGCCAGTCGAACCTCGGCAACCCGACCGTGGCGCCCTGTCTGCGGCGCGGCCAGCGGCTCGCGCCGTGCTGACGGTTCCCGAACCCGTGCTGGGCGAGCGCGTCGCCGGCGGCGATGCGCTCGTGTAACCAATCGACGTGCTCACCCGCCAACGGCGAGCCGTCGGCGGCGGGGACGACGAGCAGCGTCGCCCGCTCAACCCCGCGATCAAGCAGCCAGGCGCGAGTCGCCCGTACGTGCTCGAAGGTGGCGGCCCGGACATCGTGCACGGCGACGGCGAGCATTCGACCGGTCTGCTGGGTCGGGTCGGGAGCCTCGCCGCCAGGGCGCGGCCTGGCTTCGATCGTTCGCCGAGAATCGACCGCCGCGCTGGGCGGGGACGGCGGATTGCCTGGCATCGCGGCGACGGTGACAAGCCCTGGTGAGGTGGTGATGAGAGCCGATCAGCGCGCCGCCTCAGGGAGCGTGAGCCACACGTCGGCACCGCCCGTTGGCCGGTTGGTCGCGCCGACGCTGCCGCTGTGGGCCCGGGCGATGGCTTCGACGATCGCCAAGCCGAGTCCGGTTCCGCCGCGCGCGCGGGCGCGATCGGCGCGGCTGAAGCGCTCGAACGCCGTAGTCAGGAGCCCGGGTGGGAAGCCGGCGCCCTCGTCGGTGACGTGCAGCTCGAGGGACCCGTTCTGACGTGTGGCCGACACCGTGACCGTTCCGGCCCCGTGACGCAGCGCGTTGTCGACCAGGTTCGCCAGGGCCTGCTCGAGACGCTGCGCATCGGCGTCGACGCGCAGCGCGTCGCTGGCGTGGACGGCGATCTGGCGCCGCTCGCCGTTGCTCGATGCGGCGAAGCGATCGGCCACGCGCTGCAGCGTCTCGCGGATCGTGATCGGCGCTTTGCGCACCGGGAGCCCGCCTTGGTCCGCGCGCGCGATAACGAGCAGATCTTCGGCGAGTTTGACCAGGCGATCGACCTCCTCGGCGCCGGAGCGGATCGCGGCCTCCAGCTCGGTAGCCGAGCCGCGGTCGCGCAGGGCCAGCTCGAGCTCGAGCTTGAGGAGCGACAGAGGCGTGCGCAGCTCGTGGCTGGCGTCGGCGACGAACGCGCGCTCGCGGGCGAACGCGACGTCCAGCCGGCCGAGCATCGCGTTGAGCGTGAGCGCGAGGCGCTGCAGCTCGTCGCGCGCCTCGGGCACCGGCAGCCGGGCGTCGGGGTCAGCGGCGGGGATCGCCTCGGCGCGGGCGCGCATCGACTCGACCGGGCTCAACGCGCGAAAGGCGAGCGCGTAGCCGGCCGCCGACGCCAGTAGCAGCGCCAGCGAGCCGCCGATGAGCAGCGCCCCGCCGAGCGTCTCCAGCGCGCGCTCGCGCTGGGCCAGCGACACGCCGACGACGACCACCCGCGGGCGCGACCCAGCGACCGGGCGGGCCAGCAGGCGGGCACGCTCGCCGCGCTCGAGGATCACCGTGGAGCGTCGAGCGAGCGCGAACTCGCGGCGGCTGAGGAGCGCTCGGCCGGCGAGCTGCGGGCTGGCGTCGAGCACGCGCCCGTCGGGCGCGAGGATCTCGGCGAAGCTCGCGCCGCGCTCGCTCAACGGGTCGCGGCCGCCCAGCGGCGGGGTGCCCGGCTGCCGGGCCAGCGTCGCGACGTCGCTGGCCCGCGCCTGCAGCCCCTGGTTGATCCCGTCGTCGAGCCCCGTCCTGAAGTGGAAGTACAAGAACAGCCCGACCCCGGCCAGCAGCACCGCCATCACGCCGGCGAAGGCCAGCGTGAGCTTGAGCCGGACCGGCGCCCGCTTCAGGACGCGGATGGGGTGCACAGCCGGTAGCCCGCCCCGCGCAGCGTCTCGATGCTGTCGCGCCCGAACGGACGGTCGATCTTCTCGCGCAGGTAGCGCACGTAGACCTCGACGACGTTGGAGCGATGCTCGTAGTCGTAGTCCCACACCCGCTCCAGGAGGTCGTAGCGCGAGAGCACCTCGCCGGGGCGGCGCATGAACGTCTCCAGCAGCGCGAACTCCTTCGTCGACAGCGAGATCTCGACGTCGCCGCGCCAGACGCGCATCGTCGCCGGATCGAGGCGCAGATCGCCGACCTCGAGCACGGTGGGCCGCTCGACCGGACCGCGGCGTGCCAGCGCGCGCAGCCGCGCCGACAGCTCGGCGAACGAGAACGGCTTGGTCAGGTAGTCATCGGCACCGCCATCCAGGCCGCGGACCCGATCATCGACTGCGTCGCGGGCGGTCAACATCAGCACCGGCACCCAGACGCCGTCGGCACGTAGCCGCCGGCAGGTCTCGAAACCGTCGATACCCGGCAGCATGACGTCGAGGACGATGGCGTCGAACGGCGTCGCCGCGGTGCGCCACAGCGCTTCCTCGCCCTGCGGTGCGACGTCGACCACGGCGCCGTCGCCCTGCAGGCCGCGGCGCAGGAGCGCCGCCATCTTGACATCGTCCTCGATGATGAGCACGCGCACGGCCAGGAGTCTGGCAGCGGTCGATGAGGCCAGAATGAACCGGCGGCTCTCTCATATCGCTCTCACGCAGGCGGGGTAGCGAGGGCCGCTGGCGTGGACTACAGCCTGTACCGAACCGTCAACGGGCTCAGCGGGGAGTCCCTCCCGGATCATGTGTTCAGGGTTCTGGCCAACGATCTGCCGGCGGTCCTGGTCGTCCTCGTCGCGCTGACGTTCCTGGCTCCGTGGGGCGCCCGCCGCGGCGAGCGCCGCCGCGGAGCGGTGCTGGCCACGGCAGCGGCCGGCCTGGCCCTGCTGCTCAACCAGCCCATCTCGCATCTGGTCGATCGCACCCGGCCCTACCTCGCCCACCCCGCGCACGCGCATCTGCTGATCGCGCGCTCGCATGACCCGTCGTTCCCCAGCGACCACGCGACCGGCGCCTTCGCGCTCGCGCTCGGCATCTGGCTGTACGACCGCGCAATGGGCACGCTCATGCTCGTGCTGGCCGCGCTGCTCTCGTTCTCGCGCGTCTATGTCGGCACGCACTACCCCGGAGACGTCGTGGCGGGGGCGCTGATCGGCATGGCGGTCGCCGGCGCTCTGTATTTCGCCGCCCCGACCAGGCGGCTCATCGAGACCGTCGCCCGGATCTGCGGAGCGCTGTGGGACCGCGTGCTCGACCTCCCGAGGCGGCGCCGCACGGCCTGAGCATGGCGGGCCGGCCGGCGCACCCCCACGGCCGACGCCCAGGGCGTCAGGCACGACGGCCTGCGACGCCGCCTCATCGCCATCTCATCGCGGCGGGCTACACCAGGCTCCGATGACTCTGAGTCTCGAGCTCGGCCTGGCGCTCGCGCTGGCCTGCGCATGCATCACGAACCTCGGCTCGCTCTACAAGCACCGCGGCGCCCAGCACGCGCACGCTGTCGACATCCGCCGCCCGCTGCGGACGGCGCGATCGCTCCTGGCCTCGAAGTGGTTCGCGATCGGTCTGGCTATGGCGACCGGGGCCGGCGTCCTGCACATCGCCGCGATGGCGCTCGCCCCGCTGTCCGTCGTCCAGGCGGTGCTCGCCGCCGGCGTCGTGTTGCTCGGAGTGACAGGCGAGCGACGCTTTGCCCTGCGCGTCACGCGGAGGCAGGCATGGGGCGCCGCGCTGAGCGGTCTCGGCGTGGCGCTGCTCGTGGCCAGCGTGCCGCCCCTGGACGGACCGCACTCGGCGTTTCGCGCCGCGTCGCTGCTGGGCTTCGAGGGCGTGCTGGTCATCGTCGGGCTGAGCCTGATGCTCGGCCGGCGCGTCGGGCGCCTGGCCGATCATCGCGGGCTGCTGGTGGGGGCCGCCGGGGGCAGCTTGTTCGGGGTCGCGGACGTCGCGGTCAAGGCGCTGACCGGCCTGCCCACGCACGGGACGGCCGCAGTGCTCGCGCCATGGCTCGGGGTGGCCATCGCCGCCAGCGTCGCCGCGCAGTACGCGTCGGCGCGCGGTCTGCAGGAGGGCGAGGCGGTGCCCGTCATCGCGCTCACCGGGCTGATGGCCAACGTCGCATATATCGCCGGCGGGATCGTCGTCTTCGGCGACCCCATGCCCACCGGGGCGCTCGGGCTGACGATCGAGTGTGCGGGCTTCGCGATGGTCTGCGCGGCGGCCGTGCTGCTTCCCTCGTCGGCGCTCTCCGATCCTCGGCCGCTGTGAGCGCGGCGCTCAGCCTCTCGCACCTGCCGGCGAGCCTGGCCTACGCAGCGCTGGCCGGGCTCGTCGGGGGGGAATCGATGGGGGTGCCGCTGCCCGGTGAGACCGCGCTGATCGCCGCGGCGGTCCTCGCCCAGCAGGGCCATCTTCAGATCTCCGCGGTGATCGCCGTCGCGGCTGGCGCCGCGATCCTCGGCGACAACCTCGGCTTCGTCCTCGGTCGCCGCGGGGGCCGCTGGCTGCTCGAGCGGCCCGGCCCCTTTGAGCATCACCGCCGGGGGCTGCTCGAACGCGGCGAGCCGTTCTTCGCGCGCCACGGCCCCAAGGCGGTCTTCCTCGGCCGCTGGGTCACCGGCCTGCGGATCGCCGCCGCTTGGCTTGCGGGGATCAACCGGATGCGCTGGCCAGTTTTCGCGCTCTGGAACGCGCTTGGCGGCATCGCCTGGGCGACCACGGTCGGCGTGCTGGCTTATGTCGTGGGGCATGCGGCCGAGCAGCTCGTGCGCCGGGCCGGACTGGCCGGTCTGGCCGCGCTCGCCGTCCTGGCGATCGCGCTGTCGATTCGCCGGCGCGTGCGCCGCAGCCGGCGCCCCGCTCCTGACCTCGACGCCGTGCCATGAGCCGGGTGCTCGTGACCGGCGGCGCCGGGTTCATCGGCTCGCACGTCGTCGACCAACTGATCGCCGCCGGCCACCAGCCGCGAATTCTCGACCTGCGCGCGTCCCCGCACCATGCCCCCACAGACGTCCACACGGTGTTGGCCGACATTCGCGACCTCGCGGCCGTCCGCGCCGCGATGGTCGCTTGCGACGCGGTCGTCCACCTGGCCGCCGCCGCCGACGTCGGCGAGGTCGCCGCGGCGCCGGTCGAGGCCGAGGAGCTCAACGCGCGCGGGACGTTGCACGTCCTGCAGGCCGCCCGCGACGCGGGAATCCGACGCGTGATCTACGCATCGACGATCTGGGTGTACTCGGATACGGAGGCTGAGTCCGTCGACGAGGACAGCGCACTGCGTCCGCCCGCCCACCTGTACACGGCAACCAAGCTCGCCGGCGAGCTGTACTGCCGCGCCTACGCCGAGCTGTACGGCCTGGAGTGCACGATCCTGCGCTTCGGCATCCCCTACGGGCCACGGGCCCGTGAAGCCGCGGTCGTTCCTAGCTTCGTCGCCAGGGCATTGCGCGGCGAGCCGCTGACCATCGCGGGCGATGGCCTGCAGTCGCGCCGCTTCGTCTACGTCGAGGACCTCGCCGACGGCGTCGTGCGGGCACTCAGGCCCATCGCCGCCAACCGCACCTACAACCTCGTCGGCGGCGAGGACATCTCTGTCCGCCAGATCGCCGAGACGGTCCAGCGAGTCGTCGGCGACGTCGACGTCGTCCGCGTCGACGGCCGCCCCGGCGACTTCGGCGGCGTGCAGGTGTGCGGTGCGCGAGCGGCCTGCGAGCTCGGCTGGCGGCCGTCGACGCGTTTCGAGGACGGTGTGCGCAACTACGTCGCCTGGCGTCGCGCCGTGCCCGAGAAGCCGGCGCCGGCGCGCCCCGCCCCTGCCCGACGGTGGGCCCTGGCCCCGGCGAGCCTCGCGATCATCGTCCTCAGCGTGATCGCCGGCGTGGCCGCCGCCACAGTGACCAGCATCCCAGCGCTCGAGGACCCCGCGAGCTTCCTCGGCCTGACGGCGCTGCTCGGCCTGGCGGTCGCGCTCGTCGCTCGCATCGACTGGACGCGCCAGCGCCGCGACGTGCTCGTCGTCGCCGTCACGATGCTCGCGGGCGGCGCGGCCGCCCGCCTCGGGCTGGGCTGGACCGGCGAGCTCGTCCGCCTCGCACGCGGTCACGCCCTCTGGCTCATCGCGTTCGCCGGTGCCGCCGCCAGCGCCGTCAGCGGCGTGCGCCGACTGCGCGCCGCGCGCACCTGACCCATCCGCCGCCATGACTGCCATCGCGACCACCGACGCCCCGATCGTCCTTGCCGCCCTGACCAGCCAGCTAACGAGCTGGATCGCCCACCACGGCGCATACGCGGTCTTCGCGCTGATGGGCCTCGACGCCCTCCTGCCAGTGGGCGGCGAGCTCATCATGCTCTACGCCGGCGCGCTGGCGGCCGGCGCGATCGCCGGGCAGCACCCCGTCCTGTTCGGCGCAAGGCTCGCCACCGGCGCCGAGAGCTACCTGATCCTCGCCGTGACCGGCGCGCTCGGCTACCTCGCCGGGTCGCTGGTGGGCTGGGGCATCGGCGTCGCCGGCGGGCGACCGCTCCTCGAGCGCCACGGCCGATGGCTGCACGTCAGTCCGCAGGCCTTCGCTCGTGCCGAGCGATGGTTCGAGCGCTTCGGGCACCGAGCGGTCTTCCTCGGCCGCATCACCCCGGTGGTGCGCTCGTTCATCTCGATCCCCGCCGGCGTCCTGGGAAGCCCCATCGCGACCTACACCGCCCTGACCTTGGCCGGCTCGCTGATCTGGTGCTTCGGCTTTGCGGGCGCGGGATGGGCGCTCGGGGGCACCTGGGAGACGGTCCACCACGACTTCCGCTACGCCGACTACGCCGTCGTTGCCGCCGTCGCGCTGTTCATCGGTGGCGCGATCGTGCATCGCCGCGGCGCTCGCAAGCTCGGCGCCGGCCGGCGGTGAGCAACGGTCGCCGACGCTCGCAGGCGACCCGCGGCCGGCGGGCCGGACCGCGACGTGTCTGGGCCACGCTCGCCCTCCTGAGCGCCGCCGCCGCCGTGGCGGCGGTCGTCGCCGCCTCGCTGCACCGGACCGGGGACGCCGGACCCACGCCGGCCCCCGCAGGCCGGTGCCCCCACCGGGCACCCAGCAAAGCCCCGACGGTGACGGTGCTCAACGGCACCAGTCGAACCGGCAAGGCCGCGAGCATCGCCGCACGCCTCGCCAAGGCCGGCTTTCATGTGCTCGCCGTCAGCGACGCCCGCGCCCCGGTCGCGAGGAGCACGATCAGCTACCGCTCCGGTCTGCCCCGGGCCGCGCGCGCCGTGGCCGCTGCGCTCGATCTCCACGCCGGCGCCGTCCGCGCGGCTGTGCGCGCAGCAGCTCCTGCGGCAGACGTGGTCCTCGTCATCGGAGGCGACCTGCGATGACGGCGACCCGCGTCATCGGCATCGCCCTGGCGATTGTCGGCCTCGTCTTGGTCGCGCTCGCCTTGGTCTACTTGCTCGACCAGGCGGGCGATCTGCCGCACGCGCTGCCCGGCTACCGGTTCGCGTCGACGAGGGTGCTCTATCGGCCTGGCGCCGGCGCGCTGCTCGCCGGCGCCATCTGCCTGCTCGGCGCCCGTCTGCTCTGGCACGCGCCAAGGCCAGCCACGCCGCCACGGCCCTGACTTGGACGATGCCCTCCGCGGGCGCCTCCACGACCCGCCGCGTGTCGAGCTCACGGCCGGGCGACGCCTCGTCATCATCGGACTCGTGACCTGGCCCCAATGGCTCCTTCTCGCTGCCGGCATCGCGGCCGCTATGTACATCGCTTTCATCGCGTGTCTCGTGTTCGCCGGTCGTCGACGCGACGCACGCGCGCTCGCCGGCTTCATTCCCGACTGCCTGGTGCTCTTTCGCCGTCTGCTCTCGGATGAGCGCGTTCCGCGCCGCAACAGGCTGCTGCTGGTCATCCTGATCGGCTATCTCGCGATGCCGTTCGATCTCGTTCCCGACTTCATCCCGGTCGCCGGCCAGCTCGACGATGCGATCATCGTCGCGCTCGTTCTCCGAGCCGTGCTGCGAGCCAGTGGCCCAGAGCTGTTGCGCGAGCACTGGCGTGGCCCAACCCGGTCGCTGAGCGTCCTCATGCGCCTGGCCTACGGCTCCGCCGTCACCACGAACGCCCCCTGAGTGGACACGCGCCTTCGATGACGGCGCGTGATCGCCTCGGTCGGCGTGCCCCCACGCGAGATCGGTGTCTGTCAGGTCGCGTGCTGCGCGACGTCTCCGGCGACCGAGACGATCAGCCCACTCCGCAGTGTGCAGACGACCGTGAGGTGAGTGTCCGAGTGCATCCCGTGCTTTCCGACCACGACGTGCACGCGCGCGATCACCCGTTCGCCGGCCGGCCGAGCGTCCTCGACGCGCATCTCAAACTGATCCCATCGCCCGGCCGTCTCCTGGAATGCCTCGGTCAACCCTTCGCGCCCCCGATACGTGGGGCGTTCGTAGAGCACTCCCAGTAGGGACTCGATCACCAGCCGCGAATCGACGATCGCGCGCAGCGTCTCCGCGTCGCCCGTCGTCCACGCCGCAAACACGCGCCGTACGGTCGTGACCGGGTCGTCGGCCATGTTGGTGAGTGTGGCAATGCTCACCGCGCCTCTGACCGATTGACCTTCGGCGGCCGGTGTTCGTCGGCGATCGCGGCGCCGGTGCTGCGCCTGGGTCCGGCCGCGTGTCCGGCCGTCTATATGAGCGCGTTCTCCGTTGCCCAGCGCGCCAGCTGCGTGCGCCGGCGGATGCCGGTCTTGTCGCGCACGCGGGCGAGGTGGGCCTGCACGGTCCGCGCCGAGATGTACAGCCGGCGGCCGATCTCGTCGTCGTCATGCCCTCCGCCAGGCAGCGCAGGACCTCGAGCTCGCGCTGACTGAGTCCTGGTCGCTTGCGCCTGCACGCCGCGCCGTCGGAGAACGCGCGCAGGAGGTTGGCGGTCAGCGAGGGGGCGATCGCCGCGGCGCCGTCATGGACGCTCATCACCGCCTGGCGCAGCTCCGAGATCGTCGAGCGCTTGGTCATGTAGCCGGCGGCGCCCGCTCCGACGGCCTGGACGAGGGTGTCTTGGTCCTCGCTGGCGGTGACGACCAGGGCCCGGGTGTCGGGAAGCTCGTCGCGCAGGCGTGCCAGGACGCCCAGGCCGTCCAACCGCGGCATGCCGAGATCGAGCACCAGGACGTCGGGACGCGTCTCCTTGACGATCGCGAGCGCCTCGACGCCGTCGGCGGCCTGGCCGACAACCTCGATGTCCGGATCGCCCTGCAGCGCTTCCACGAAGGCCACGAGCATCAAGGGAAAGTCGTCGGCGACCACGACTCGGATGCTCATCGCGCCCTCGTTGTCTTCCTTGTCATCACCACGGCGGACCGAAATCGGTGACCAAGCTTGCGTGGAGCGTGACGTCGTCGACATCGATCTCCAAGTGGTCGCCGGC
The DNA here is from genome assembly GCA_005888335.1 of Actinomycetota bacterium. Next base: position 4,647 of record VAWY01000147.1, on the reverse strand, counting down.
GTCCTGAAGGGCAACAAGATCCCGCTCGGAGACGGCGTGGACGCCAACGACGTGCCGCTCAAGGACGAGTTCCCGTACCTCGCCGACCCGGGCGCGGGAGCCAACCCGAAGGCCGCCCACGGCTCGCAGCTCAAGGGCGCCGTCCGCCCGGGCCAGCCCAACCACAAGACCACGCCGACGGCGCAGTCGGCCGGCGCCGACGACGGTAGCTCGCCAAGCACGGGCGCCTGGATCGCGATCATCGCCGGCGCACTCGCCCTCGCCGGCCTCGCGTTCACGGCCGGCCGCCGGCGAACCTGCACCAAACCAGTGCGGCGCCCAGCGGGCCCCTGGGCGCCGCGCCCTGACCGACTCGCCACCGCGCCGTTCAGTCAGATCGACATCCCGCCCGTCGTTCGGCCACGACACCACACGCTCGCTCGCCCCCCCCGGCGGCTCCAACCGAGGTCACAACGTCCTCCCTGCGGCCCCGGCCTCGACATGACGACGGTCACGGCCGCACGCCGAGGGCGCCGCGCGACACGGCGCACAGCCCGCTGCCCAGGATCCGTACAGCAGAGACCGCAATCGCGCTCCGGTCGAGCGCCACGAGCCGCGGGCGTGATGAGTGGCAGAACTCCCAGCCGACGCCGCTGCGCTTCTCGGCCGCGGTTCGGTTGCCGTCGAGCTCGACTACGCGCCTCGCGCTCACGCGGGAACCAGACGTCCGAGTGCGGACTGCCGACACCGCGATGGCAACGCCCGCTGGATCGCGCCCACGCCGAATCGAGCCCGCCCTGACCAGAGTGCGTGTTTCGAACACCCCCATTCGTCAGGGCGGTACGCGCGCCGTAGCGGGACTATCTCGCAATCCGGACGGCAACGTTGACGTTCACCGGCGAAGGCGCGACCACCGGCCACGTTCCGACACGGAGCCGGGGCGATCGGCCGCCGCCCTCGGAGCCCATCAGACTCAGTACCGGGCCGGTCCGCCAGCCGACCAGAGCGAGCCGATTTCACTCAAGCGCGGATCGCGTGGAACCGATCACCGGCACGCGGAGCAGACGCCGCCGGAGGCCTCCTTGAGCGCGGAGGTCAGTCGCGGGTCGGGCTGCATCTCGCCGCCGCCGCCCTCACCGGACTGCTCGCCCGCGGCGATCAACGGCTCACCGGGCCCGCTGGCACGATGCCGGCGTGACCCCGCGCTCCATCGCCCTGTTCATCGCCGCCGCCATCGCCGAGATCGGCGGCGCGTACCTCGTGTGGCAGGCGATCAAGGACGACCGCGGTGTCCTCTTCGCGCTCGCCGGCGCCCTTGCGCTGGCCGGCTACGGCGCGATCGCCGCCCTCCAGACCGACGTTCACTTCGGCCGCGTCCTCGCCGCCTACGGCGGCGTGTTCATCGTCGGCTCACTGCTGTGGGGCATGGCCTTCGACGGCTTCCACCCCGACCGCTACGACATCACCGGCGCGCTGATCTGCCTCATCGGCGTCGGGATCATCATGTACGCGCGCTGAGCCCGCACCCGGCTCAGCTGACGCGCACGCGGGGCGCGACTTGCACACCACCGCGACAATCTTGCTTTTAGGCGGTCGGCCCGTGATCGTGGCGCTGTTCCGGGGCAACCGCGGTGCCGCTGAGCCGCTCGCCGAGCATGGCGTCGTGCCCCGCAATCTGCGCGCCGCCGCCGCCGGCCTCGGCCGGCTCGACCTCCTCGACAACTCGTCGCCCCCGGGTCGGCGCCTCGCTCCCAAGGCGCAGGCGCCGCCGGCTGGGCGCGCTGTCTTCCCGGCGCCTGCTTCCTCGAGGCGCTCGTGGACCGTCGAGCCGCTCGCGCTGCCAGGCGCCCGCGGGGTAAGCACTACGGGTGCCCGCGTCGACGATCCGCCGCTACCACGAGCAGACCAAGCACCGGCCGGGACGCTTCAGCGCCAACCCCTACGGGCTCGAGTGGACCAACGTCCCGCACCCGTTCAAGCGCTACCGGGCGCTCGAGCCCCAGCCGGTGCCGGAGGAGCTCGCGCGGCTGCTGCGCCTCGGCGCCGGCGTGCACCCGCGCCGCGGCGATCCGCACTTCCGGACCTTCATGAGCGCGGGGGCGCTGCACCCGGTGGAGCTCTACGTGGCCACGGGCGCCGGGCTGTGGCACTACCACCCCGGCGAGGGAGCGCTGCGCCGGCTGCGCGGCGAGGACCCGCGCGCCGCGCTGGCGGGCGCCGCCGCGGCGCCGGAGCTCTCGTCGGCCCGCGTCGTGCTCGTCCTCACCGGGATCCTCTGGCGCACCGCCTGGAAGTACGGCGACCGCGGCTGGCGTCACGTCTTCTGGGACGCCGGCGCCATGCTCGCCAACCTGCTGGCGCTCGCCGCGGGCGACGGTCCGCGGCTGCTGACGGCGTTCGTCGACGCGGAGGTCGCCGCGGTGCTCGGCGTGGAGCCGCCGCGCGAGGCGCCGGTGGCGCTGCTCGCGGCGGGAAGCGGCGAGCCGGCGTCCGGGCCGGCGCGGCTCGAGCGCGTCGCGCACGACACCCCGCCGCTGTCGGCGCGCGAGCGTCGCTTCGCCGCGGCCGAGGAGGCCCAGCTGGCCTCCTCGCTCGCCGGCGCCGGCGAGGTCGGCGCCTGGCGCGAGCGGGCGCGGCGCCTCGGCGCCCCGGCCGGCGGCGGCGAGCCGCCCCGCGACCTCGACCGGGTGATCCTGCGCCGCGGCTCGGCGCGCGAGTTCACGCCGGACCCGGTCGCCAGCGGCGACCTCGCGGCCGTGCTCGCTTGGGCCTGCTCGCCCGTGCCCGGCGACCTGCCTTCGCTGTGCTCGACCTTCGTCATCGCCCACGCCGTGGCGGGCCTCGACCCCGGGGTGTACCGGTTCGAGCCGCCGGAGCGCTTCGAGCGCGTGCGGCCGGGCGCCGATCGCCGGCGCACGGCGCACCTGTGCCTCGATCAGCCCCTCGGCGGTCAGGCCGCGGCCACCGTCTTCGTGACCGCGGATCTCGACCGCACGCTGGGCGCCCTCGGCGACCGCGGCTACCGCGCCGCCCAGCTCGACGCCGGCATCCGCGCCGGGCGCGCGTCGCTGGGCGCCTACGCCCGCCGCTTGGGTGCCACGGGGCTCACCTTCTATGACGACGAGGTGCGAGGCGCCGTCGGCACCGACGAGGAGCCGATGATGTGCGTGGCGGTCGGCGTCGACGCGCTACGGCGGTGACGGCCGCTTGGGGCGCGTCAGCTCGATCACGTTGCCGTCGGGGTCCGCGACGTGCAGGGTTCGCTCGCCCCAGGGGCGATCGGTCGGCGCGGGAGGATCGTGACGCCGGCACCGCGCAGGCGTTCCCTCGACGAAGAACGCGACCTCGCCCTGGGGCCAGGGCGCCGGCTCGGGCGGGGCGTGGCGGCCGAGGACGTCGCGGTAGAAGCGGATCGAGCGCTCCAGGTCCGCGGCGAAGAGGATGGCGTAGGCGAGTGTCGGCGCACGCGCTAAGACACAGAGGTGGCGTTCAGCGACGAGCTGCGCACGGCGTCGGCCGACGTGTGGGAAGCCCAGCACGCGCATCCGTTCGTGCGCGGGATCGCCGAGGGGACGCTCGACATCGAGCGCTTCCGCTTCTGGGTGCGCCAGGACTACCTCGTCCTGATCGAGTACGCGCGGATGCTCGCGCTGGGCGCCGCCCGGGCGCCCGAACCGGCGACCATGCGCCGCTTCGCCGAGCTGGCGCAGTCGACCCCGGTCGACGAGATGGAGCTGCATCGCTCCTACGCGGCCGAGTTCGGCATCGGCCTCCGAGAACTCGAGTCCGAGCCCATGGCCCCCACGACGCGGACCCACGCCGACTTCCTCGTGCGGATCGCCGCGCAGGGCGACCGGGCCGGCCCGACGAGGACCTCAGCGGCGGCTTCGAGCACGGCGGCTGGGCGCTGCCAGGCCCAACAAACAGGTTGGCCGTACCGCAGCCGAAGCACGGCTCGTGATGGCCGACGGCCGGCACCTGCGCCATCGCTCTAGCCCTGCGAGGGATCCTCACGCGGGAAGCCCGGCAACTGCTTCTCGTCGTCGTCGGGCGGCCAGACGCCGAGCGGGTGGTCGGGTCGCTCGGGATCGCCGGCGACCTCTTCGCTCGCCGCGATGGTCTCCCGCTCGTGCGGCAGCTCTTCGCGTACCTTCGTGATGCGGTCTTCCTGATCGGTACGTGGCATGCGCGCCTCCTTCGCGGTGGAGGGCTGCTCGGTGGACACGCTAGCGAGCGCGGCTCAACCCTTGACGACGCCGAGGGGCCGCAGCTGGGCGACCGGCGCGGCGAGCCCGGCGCGCTCGACGACGCGCACGACGCGCTCGACGTCCTTGTAAGCGAACGGCGCCTCCTCGGCCAGTCCCCTGTTCGACGCCGAGCGCACGACGATGCCGCGGGCCTCGAGCTCACGGCGCAGCTCGGCGCCGCTGATCCGCCTGCGCGCGGCGGTCCGGCTCAGCGCTCGTCCGGCGCCGTGGCAGACCGTGCCGAACGATCGCTCCATCGCGCCCGGACGGCCGGCGAGGACGAACGAGCTCGTGCCCATGCTGCCCGGGATGAAGACGGGCTGGCCGACCTCGCGATAGGACTCGGGGACGTCGGGCGACCCCGGCGGGAAGGCGCGCGTGGCGCCCTTGCGGTGAACGCACAGCTCCCGCCCGCCGTGAC
>VAWY01000146.1 GCA_005888335.1 Actinomycetota bacterium | reverse complement strand
TCCACTGCGCCGACGATCCCGGAGGGAGGCAGCCTTTCGCCGACGAGCGTGCGACCGTCGGTGCAGTTCGACGAGTTTCTCGGCACCTTCGAACCCAGGACGCGCGAGCGGATGCAAAGGCTGTTCGCCGGCCTGGCGACGGCATTTCACGGCCGAGCCGGTGCGCTCAACGACACGCTGGGCCATAGCGCGCCGTACACCGCCAACCTGGACGACGTCCTCGAGACCCTTGACGGGCAGAGCAGCCAACTCCAGGGGCCGATCGCGAATGCGGGAAGGTCTTCGACGCGGTAGGCGAGCGACAGGGTGCCGTCCGCGCCGGCAACGACCTCTTCCGCGTGACGGGCCGGCGAAACCGCGCGCTGGCGGCGACGGTCCGGGCCATGCCCGCCTTCCTCCGCCAGCTCGAGAGACGTCGAAGACGGTCACCGCGGCGAGTCCTGATCTCAACGCGGCCGCGCGTGCGTTGCGCCCGGCCGCCCCACGACTACGACCCGCCGTCGAGGCCGTTGCGACCGCCTCCCCCGAGTTCGGGCGGGTCTTCCGAGCCCTTCCGGCGACGATGGCCGCGGGCAACCGCGGTCTGCCGTCGCTGAGCCGCGTCCTTCGCGCCGCGCCGTCGGCGCTGAAACCGGCGTATCCGGCTTCGCGCGAGCTCATCCCCTTCATGCAACTGCTGGGCCTGTATCGCTCTTCCGCGGTCATCGGCACTCTGACCAACGTCGGGGCGGTCCTGAACGGCAAGATGGTCGGCCCGCAGGGCAAGATCATCGGTCGCGCTGGCGGTGCGGCATACCTGTCGAACGAGAGCATCGCGGGCTTCGTCAAGAAGCTGCCGACGAACCGATCCAACGCGTACCCGAAAGCCGACGCGCTCGACGACATCAAGCGCGGGGGATTCCTGAAGAGCTACGACTGCCGTCATACAGGCAACCGGGCGCTCGTGCCGCCGATCGGTAGCGGCGTCCCGCCCTGCGTCGTGCAGGGCCCCTGGGAGTTCAACGGGGTGACCGCCTACTACCCGCGGCTCCAACTGGCGCCGCCTTGATGTCGAGAGCCGGGGCGTCGAGTCGCTCGACGCGCCGGCAAGTGAGCGATGGCGTGTCCGCCACCGAAACGAGGCGCCGCCAACGGCGCAGGGAGGTTGAGTATGAAGGCGGTGCAGATCGTCGAGCTGAGTGGGCCCGACACCGGCCTGAAACTCGTCGAGCTTCCGGAGCCGGAGGCTTCGCACCCGCTCTTTCCAGGCAGCGAGGTGATCGTAGACGTGCACGCCGCCGGCGCGTCGTTCCCGGAGCTGCTCCAGACGCGGGGCATGTACCAGATCAAGCCACCGGTGCCGTTCGTGCCGGGCATCGAGGTGTCGGGGATCGTCCGCAGCGCCCCGGACGGCGCTGGTGTCAGGCCCGGCGACCGCGTCGCTGCGGGCTGCCTGCTCGGCGGGTTCGCCGAGGTGGCGGTGGCGCCCGAGTTCCTCACGTTCAAGCTGCCCGAGGCGCTGGACTTCGTCGAGGGCGCAGGATTGATCGTCAACTACCACACCGCGTACTTCGCGCTCGTGACGCGCGGGCGCCTGAAGGCCGGTGAGACGGTGCTCGTGCACGGCGCGGCGGGCGGCGTCGGCACGGCGACGCTGCAGGTCGCCAAGGCGCTTCGCGCACGGACCGTCGCGGTCGTGTCCGACGACGAGAAGGAACGCTTTGCGCGCGAAGCGGGCGCCGACGAGGTCCTGCGCTCGACCGGACCGTGGAGGGACGAGGCCAAGGAGCTGTCCGGGGGTGGGGTCGACGTCGTCATCGATCCGGTGGGGGGCGAGCGCTTCACGGTCAGCCTCCGGTCGCTACGCCGGTGCGGCCGGCTGGTCGCCGTCGGCTTCAGCGGTGGCGAGATTCCGGCGGTGAAGGTCAACCGCCTGCTGCTCAACAACACCGAGGTGGTCGGCGCAGCGTGGGGCGAGTACGCATTGGGAGACCCTGACGGCGCGCGCGAGATCGGCCGTGAGGTCAACCGCTTGGTGGACGACGGCTTCGTGCGGCCGTTGATCGGTCAGCGCTTCGCGCTGGACCAGGCGGCGGAGGCCCTCAAGGTCATCGAACGTCGCCAGGCACTCGGCAAGATCGTCCTGGACGTGCGCTGACGCCGCGGACCGTGGTCACGCGAGCCGGTCGAGGAATTCGCGAGCGCTGAGCACCTCGATGTCGCCGATGTCGGCCTCGAGGACGTCGCGGTCGCTGGAGACCAGCACCGCCTGGGCGGCCCTGGCGAGGGCGACGAGGTAGTCGTCGCCGGGGTCGCGGGTCACCCGCTCGACGACGGCGGGATCGGGGTGAACGACGGCGTCGCTGCGCAGCATGTCGAGGAAGTCGCTGGCCTCGTCTGGTCTGAGGTAGGGCTCGAACTTCGGGCGGGCGAGGACGCCGGCGACCTCGGCGATGAGCCTCGGGCTGACGACGAGCTCGAAGCGCTCGCGCGCCCATGCCCGGAGCACCTGGCTCGGCGGCGTGTCGCGTCGAGCGATGAGCGCGGAGACGAGGACGCTTGAGTCGACGACCGCGCGCGTCACGCAGCGGCGTCGCGCTCGCGCCGCATGGCGTGCAGTTCCTCGACCGCCAGGCGCGTGGCCTCTTCCTCGCCCAGATTGGAGCGTTGCTGGGTGTTGTCGAGTAGGCGCTCTAGGAGGTAGCGGCTGAGGGCATCCTCGATGATCTCGTCATCGGGCCGGCTGTCGTCGCGCGCTTGCGCGCGCGCGCGTGACACGAGCCTCTCGTCGAGCTCGACGCGGACGGTGCGACGCGCGGTGGCCATGACAACAGCCTATCTGCGGGAGTCGCCCTGCACGCCCGTGGCGGCCAGCCGTTTCGGGCCGCGGATGACCGGTGCTCGCGCCGCCCTCGGCGTTCGCCCCTGTCCGCGAGGGCGGCGCCGGCGCAGGGATCCCGGCCGGCATCCACGGGAAGGAGCGAGGCGGCGGCGCCGCGCTCGCCGCGTGCGCTCTCGCCCCAGATGCGAGCGCCCGAGTCCCCGGTCCGCGGCGCGCCTTGACAACGTCGGGCTCTCCTCGAGTTTCTGGCGAGTTTTTGGCGAGTTGGGACCACGGATTTGGCTCTACACAGCCAAATATCACCCCGTGGCTGTCGGTCTACGGAACCGAAGGTCACAGGTTCGAATCCTGTCGGGCGCGCTCGAAAACCCCGGTGAATGCTGGGGTTTTCGTGGTTTTGACCTTCGGTCTCGAGACCGAAGGTCAAGCGTCTGAAGCCGCGTATTCAAGGGGCCTACTCGGCCCGGTTTGATTTTCTGGCGAGTTTCTGGCGAGTTCTCGCATGGCTCCACGGCGGTCGGCGGCGGTCATCTGACGCGCATCACCGCCGGGCACGCGTCCTGCGGTGAAATCGCAGGACGGCGAAGCTCTCGTGCGACGCGGCGAGCGACATGATGGGTGTGCCCGGCGGCCCGCCTGGCGGGTAGCTCGTGCGGCGGGGACCGATAGCCATGCCGGACAACCTTCCGCTCCCGACGAGCGACTGCGCGACATCGACGAGCGCCGTGCGCGTGCGTACGTCGACTGGCTATGCCGCCTGACCGATGAGGACGGTCACCGACTCACTGACCGCTCGGTGCGGAACGCCGTGTTGCCTCTGCAGTCCTGCCTGCGCCACGCCGTCCGGGCCGGCCTGCTCCGCGATGGCGCGGAGCCGGTGATCTTGCTGCCGAGGCGTAGGCGCGGACGCGGTTCGACGAGCGTCGCTTCCTCACACGCCAGCAGCTCGCGCGGCCGCTGGCCGAGATCCCAGACGAATGGCGGCCGCTCTTCGAACTGCTGGCCGCGACCGGTCTGCGGATCTCCGAGGCGATCGCCCTGCGGGTCATGGACGCCGACCTCGACGCAGCGCAGCCGAGGATCCACGTGCGCCGCGCGATCGTCAACGGCCAGCTCACCGGCCCCAAGTCGCGGCACGGCCGACGCACGATCCCGGTCAGCCACCCGCTCGCCACGCGGTTGCCAGCGGTCATCGTCGGACGTGGCGACACGGAGTTGCTGTTGTCGGCGTTCAGGGCGCGCCGCGCTGCTCATCGACGCCGGCGCAAGCCCACTTCGCCTGCAGCGCTGGATGGGCCACCACTCCGCCGCGTTCACCCTCGACAAGTACGGCCACCTCTTCGACGACAGCCTCGGGCCCCACCTCAGCCTGGCAGTCAACTGATCCAGGTCTCTGAGCCAGGCTGGGGTTCGCGGAGACCTAGTCACGTGTCCTGCGTCATGCATGACGCGAGCGATATACCGCGCACTCCGACGTGAGTCGAGCAGGAACACGATCCCGCTTCACGAGGCACTGATGGAGTACCTCGCGGAGGGCGGCCAGTACGCACCGCTCGTTGTCGCTCGGTGGCGAATCGCGCGGTCAGCGCTACGCGCGCACATCCAGTAGCTGGGCGCAAAGCCCCGGATCTGTCAGTCCGCACTCCTCACCGTCAGCTGGTGTCGGAGCCGTTGGGCCCTCGCGCCGTAGCCGTAGCAGGCAACGAGGCCTAACAGAGAGCCAGGCAGCGCGTAGAGCGCATGCCGCATCCCGGGTGGGTTGTCGCTTGGGAGAGCGAAGCCCTCGATGACGAAGCCCGACGCGACGCCGCCCATCCACGCCGCCAGGAAAGCGCCCACGATCCCGCCGGCGAACCGATCCGGAACGAAGATCGTGAAGTGCCAGATCGCGATTCCGACCATCGACCAGACGAAGACGCTCATGCCTGCCCCGGGACGGCGCGGTCGAGGGCGCAGATGACCGTCGGTCGAGCACGAGCCATGCCAAGAGCGTGGCGATGCCCGCGCCCCGGTGGTATGGGGCCGGGGCTGCATCCGGATGCGCAAACGACCGCCGAGCACCAACCGGATGGGCCCGCGCGTGTATAGGAACGCACCCCGCGGCGGGCCAAGCTGTGACTAGATGGCAATCCTCCTCCCGCCTCCCGATGCGAACGTCGCCCAGGACGAGCTCATGTGGCACCTCGAGCGCCACTTGCGTGGCCTCCGCGACGGATCCGCGTTTGTCCTGGTGCCCACAGGAAGCCACGCCGCCCACGTCGGGCCGATCGTCTGCGCCGTCGATGCGTCGAGCGACGCCCGACGTGCGATGCGTTTGGCCGGCGCACTGGGGGCCGAGGTCGACGCACCGTTGGTCCTTGCCCACGCGGTTTCGCTCGCGGAGGTTGACGACGTCGGTACGCGCGCCCTAGACGCTCGCGCCCGCTTGACGACCCGGCACCGCGTGGTTGCGAACGTCCGGCGAGTGATCGGGGAGCGACAGTTCGAGCTCTTGAGAGGCGGCCGGAGCACGCAGTGCCTCTTGACGCGCTTCGCGCACGACCAAGACGCGCGCCTGCTGATCGTCTTCGGCCCGTCATGGCTCTCGGGGGATGTGTCCCGTGCAGCCCGGTGTCCGGTTGTCGTCATGTCGCCGCCGGTCGGCGGCGGCCCCCACATGCCCTCCTGACGGCGTGCGACCGGCGATACGGTGGACCGCCGATGACGTGTGTAGGTCACGGGTGTGACCCCGGGATAGCGGTACTCAGAACGGCGCGAGGATCCGAGCCGCGAGCGGTGGTGAACAGCCTCGATCGACCAGGTTCAGCAAGTCGTGGAGGTCGTATCCGGCGTGGCTTGACAATTCGCGCGCCAGCTCCGGTTCGAATCCCGCCTCGACGAGCAAGCTCCGGCGCCAGACGATGACGTCGCGCGGTACGTGCAGCACGGCGCGCGGCTGGTGGTCCAGATGCCCGTCCATCGCCGTACTCAACTGGCCGACGGCAGGTCGCAGTTCGGCACGGGGCTCGCGCGAAGCGGCGTCCGCCGTCGAGGCAGAGGCACCACACGCGGCTCGCGATCCGCCAGGAAGGGTCGCGCATCGGCTTCGGCGCGCTGCATCAGCTCTTCGGCATGCCCGAAGTCCATCGGCTGGACGGTCATCGGGCAGGGCGGCGGAAGGATGGTCACGTCGGCGCGGTCGTTGAGTGTCAGCGTCTCGGCGGCAAAGCGGTGGGCGACCATGAGGCTGGTGGCGTACACCAGCATTCCGAGGGCGCCACGCGGTGCCTCGGTCAGGGCGCAGGGGCCAACCGTGGGCAGCACGTAGATCTCGGTGGCGCCGAGCTCGAGCGCATGCGTGATCGGGGTGTTGTTGATCACGCCACCGTCGATGAGCAGGCGCCCGTTCCAGTCGACGGGCGGCAGGACTCCAGGGATGGCAGCGCTGGCCAGCACGGCATCGACCAGCGGGCCGTCCGAGAGCCGTACTTCCGTGCCGGTGAGGACGTCGCACGCGACGACGTGGAGCGGAATGGGGAGCTGCTCCAGACGGTCGCAGTCGGTGTTCCGGCTGATCAGCCGCCGCAGCGCACGGTCGGGGACCAAGTTCTTGCGCGCGCCGAGGAAGCCGAGGAGGCCGGTCACTGGCTCGAGCGGGAACACCTGGCCGCGCCGGACGCTGAGCCACAGCTCAGCGAGCTCGTCAACGCTCTGCCGGGTGAAGTCGCGCCCTGCGAGGAACGCGCCGTTGACGGCGCCGACCGAGGTGCCGACCAGCAGGTCAGGGCGAATGCCTTCGTCGACGAGCGCTCTGAGCATGCCGACCTGAACCGCGCCCAGGCTGGCGCCGCCCGAAAGCACGAAGGCGACGCTCATGACCGCAGTTGGGTGTCGGTCAAGTTCGTCATGTCCCGTTTGCGCTGGGCGACGCCGAACCCTTACGTCGACCGGCGCCGACGTATGAACGTTGAGGTCGCCCTCGCACATCGGGTCACCCCACGACTGGAGACGACGATGGAGATGAACGGACACCAAGCAGCGAGTTCGCCGCGGACGAACGCTCGAGTCCTTGTCGTCGCCGACTGGACCGCCGACCCGGCCACAGTCGTCGCGGCCTGCCGGCGAAGGGCCGACCACGACGCGTCGTTCATCCTGATGGTCCCGGCGTGGCTGCACGGCCTGGACTGGGTGGGCGATCCGTCTGCGAGTGCGCCGTGTGCGCATCTCCAGCTCGTCACCCTGAAGCAGCTCTGTGTCGCCGAGGGACTGGCCATCGAGGTCTCCGGCGTGGGCGATCCCGACCCGATCACCGCCATCGGCGACGCGCTCGTCACTCATCCCGCGAGCGAGATCCTGCTCTTCGCCCGCGACCGCTGGGCGTGGGCGTGGAACCCACTCGATCTCAGCCACCGAGCCGAGCGCATCAGCGGTCTTCCGGTTCAGCGGATTCCCGTACGCCGCTCGCCGGGCCGCGGTCACTGCGACGCCGGTGCGCGCTGGGCAGCCTGAATCAGGGTCGGCATAACGACGAGCGACGTAAGAAACCTCGGCGCGTCGTCGCGAACGAACCATGATGCATTTGACGGCCACCGAAGCGATCCCCGTCTCCAGGGGCCCGGCCGCGCGCGTCTACGCTCGGAGACGCGTGCCAGGCGCCGCACAACACGACGCGGGGGACGCTCAACGCGATTCACACGCGTGGCTCGCCGCGTTGCGCGGACCCGCCGCCGTGCGCGACGAGGCGGTCGCCGATCTGCACGACCTGCTGCTGCGCGGTGCGCACTTCGAGCTCAACCGGCGCCGCCAGACGCTCAGCCACGTGCCATACGGCGAGTTCGACGACCTGGCCACGCAGGCCGCGAATGACGCGCTCGTGGCCATCCTCGCCAAGCTCGACACTTTCCGGGGAGCCAGTCGCTTCACCACATGGGCGTACAAGTTCGTGTTGCTCGAGGCGGGGGTCAAGGCGCGGCGGCGTAGCTGGCACGGTCGCGAGGTGATGCTCGACGAAAACGCCTGGCCGGCGATGCGGGACGGCGGCGCCTCCGCGCAGCAGGTCGTCGAGGACACCGAGACGCTCGACGCGCTGCGCGCTGCGGTGCGCACCGAGCTGACTTCCCACCAGCGCGAGGTCTTCTGCGCGCTCGCACTCGGGGGCGTTCCGATCGACGTGCTCGCCGAGCGGCTGAACACGACGCGCGGGGCGCTCTACAAGACGCTTCACGATGCTCGACGCAAGCTTCGGGCGGCGCTCGCCGTCGCCGGTCTTGCCCTCGAGACGACCACCGCCATCGGAGCCGGACATGACCACTGATCCCCGACATACCGAACTGATCGCTGCGCTCTTGGGTCCGCTAGGCCCTGAAGTGAGTTGCGAGGAGTGCTTCGAGCTACTCGACGAGTACGTCGAGCTGGAGCTGGCCGGCGAGGACGCCGACGCCCGGCTGCCCGGCATGCGCGCCCATCTGCAGGGCTGCCCGGCATGCCACGAGGATCACGACAGCCTTCGCGACCTCGTCGCCCAGCAGTCCTAGGTGTCATCTCACTCACCGGGCTTGCCGGCGGCCGCCTGCTCAAGCGCGACCGCCACCGCGGCGAGTCGTGCAGCGGGCATCGTCCGCTCGATCAGCGGGAACAGCTCTCGTTCCTCGAGCCGTACGTGTTCGGCGAGTCGGCTGCCGAGGTCGTGCAGGACAGCAGGTAGCGCTGGCGATTCGCTGACGAGGGCATCGACCCGCTGGCGGATCGCAACGTGGTCGCACAGCGCGCGGCCAACCAGCCGGTGATAGGGATCTCCGTGCGCGGCGAACGCGGGCAGCAGCACCTCTTCCTCCGTACGGAAGTGCGCGCGGCCATGTGTGTTCCAGTACGAGAGAAACCGCGCGCGGACGTCGGCTGCCGTTTGCGCGGTGGCCCGCCGCAGCTCTTGAGCGGCCACCAGGGTCTTGTGATGGTCGCGCGAGAGCGAGATGAGTGCCGGGTCTCTGTTCATGACTTCACGCGGTTGCCCGGATGATCAGGCTGTCGCTCGACGAAGAAGCTCATGCGACGCCTTCTCCGGGCACCAACAGGATGGGGCAACCCGCGTCCCCGAGGACTGCCGCGGCTACCGAGTTCACGCCGGCTGACACGTCGCCCGGCGCGCCGATGGCGATGATGTCCGCCTGACTTCCCGCGGCGGCGTCGAGCAGCTCGCCTGCGGGATCGCCGACAAGAACCGTGGCGGACGCCGACACGTGGGGACTGATGAGCCGGACCGCGGAGGCGAGCACCCGCCATCCGGCATCGAGCTGGACGTGAAGGTCGCGCGAGTACAGCTCGACGACGTGTACGAGCGTCAGCCGTCCACCGACTGCCTGTGCCACGCGCGTCGTCGCGCCGACGATCGCGTCTGGGTCTCCGTGATCGTCGAGGCCGACCAAGATGTTGGGCCGCCTGGGCAGTCGTGTGCTCGACTCCGGCAGTACCAGCACTGGACAACCTGTCTCGTCCGCCAGTCGAACGGCCACCTCGTCGGGCATTGGCGGGCCGGCGACGATGAGGTCGGCCCGCTGCTTGCCGGCCCTGATGACGACCTCCTGCGGAATGGGAGGATCGAGCGTCGCGACTGTGCCCCTTGTGCCCGAAGCACGTCGATCGACGCCCGTCGCGGCCGATCCGACACCGGCGGGGAGGAACGAGAGCGTCGCCGACATACGGCTGGCGAGATCGCTTGCCGCCTGCGCTCGCGGCTCCCCCGGGTCGCCGACAAAGAGGATGCGTCTCAGGTTCGTCATGCCGCGCCTCCGTGCAGCAGTGAGGCTGCGGGCAGGACGAGAATCGGGCGCCGCGCTGCGCTGAGCAGGTGACGTGCCACCGAGCCGAGCAGCGGTTCACGCCACGGTCCGAGGCCTCGGGAGCCGATCGCGATAAGGGGCGCGGTGATCGCGGCGGCGACGGCTTCCAGCTCCCACGCGGGATCCCCGTCTCGCATCTCGTGGTGGACAGTCAGGTCGGTGGCCGCGCAGTTCGGATCTCGCTGACGAGAAACGGTTTCCTGCAGCGGGAGCACGACGTCATTGGTCGCGACCGCGGCACCAGGGCCGACGCTGGCGACGATCAAGGCGCTGTCAAGCTGCTCGGCGAGGGTCGCCGCTTGGCACGCGGCAGCCCAACCCGGCGCCGAGCCGTCGAAGCCCGCGACCAGCGTGCGTCCTCGCCACTCCTCAGGCCGGACGTGCGGCTCGAGGCCCGAGGCCACGATCAGCACCGGACAGGGTGCGTCAGCCGCCAGTCGGCTGGCCACGCTGCCGAGGAGCCCGTCGCGGTCCCGGGCGTCGCGGCAGCTGCCCATGACGACGAGGAGAGCCTCGCTGCCCTCGGCGATGGCGGCGAGACGGCGCGCCGGGTCGCCGTAGCGAATGACTTGCCGTCCTGCCGTCCGAGCCCCGACCGCCTGGCAAACCTCGTCGAGCATGGCGACCGCGGCAAGTTCGCTGTCGTTGACGTCCGCGGTCAGAACGTTGCCGGCCGCCCAGCCGGAGCCGGCGGTGGTCGCGGCAGATGCCAGCGACGGGCGCTGCGAGGACGCGCCGAGGACGTGAACGACTTCCAAATGGGTGTCGAGGACATCGGCGAGCCGGGCCGCGATCCGCACGAGCTCACCCGTTCGCGAAGAGCCGTCGACCCCGCAGACGATCGTTGGTCGATGAAGACGCATGCCACAAGCCTGGTAGGCGCGAGCTGCGCTGGGCATGGGGCGAGGCCTCCATCCTGCTCGCGAGCGCGAGCCGTGTTCCCCGCGAGATGAGCCCGTGAGTGCATGGGAACGCGCTCCGCGGCGAGCGACGCTGCGAAGTGACATGCGACCACCAGCGATGAGCGTCACCGTGCTCGATATCGGCGCGGGCGATCCGATCGGGATCCTCGCCAGTGCCTTCGCGCGAGGCGCGAGGCGCGAGGGCGCCTCGGTCGCGCACATCGCCGTCGATGACCTTGCCGCGCCGGCTCCGAGAGAGCTTCGCCGCCTCCTTGCCGAGAGCCGCGGGCTCTGCCTCGCGTCATCAGTCGACGGCGATGATGCGGTCGGGTACCTGCTCGCCAGCGTGCATCCCGACGTCTTGGCGCTGCTTCGGACCGGCGATCTGGGCGTGCGCTGCGCGGCGGTCCTCACCTCGCTGCCCAAAGCCCAGGCCGAGCCCACGGTCCGTGCGCTGAGCCAGCTGTGCCTGCGGCTCGGGCTCGCGGTCGTGCCCGGCGGCTACAGCGGGGAGCGCGTGCCGGGGTGGAGCGACGACTCGTCCGGCGTCACCTATGACTCGGGCGGGCGGCCCGACGAGGCGTCACGAAAGGCCGCCGAGCGTCATGGCGCCCGGTTCGGGCACATCGTGGTGCAGCTCGCCGTAGCCGACGCCCGTCACTGCGTGATCTGGCGCGATGGCCGACTCGACTCGGACGATTCACGGGACGGCCTTCCGTCGTTGTCGGGTTTCCCCGTCCCCCGAGCGATCGCACAGTGGAACGAGCGGTCGCCTTGAGCGTCGGCACGTTCTGATCGCCCCGGCCTACGACTGGTCGCCGGGGACATGCACGACGAGCACGGGGATCGGGCTCTCGTGAAGGACGTGGCGGCTGACGCTGCCGAGCAGCAGCGACCGAAGCTCGCCGCGCCCGCGCGAGCCCATGATGATCAGGTCGTGATCGTGGGCCGTGACCTCGTCGACGATCGCCGCGCCCGGCGCTCCATGCTTGAGAAGCGTCTTCACCGAGAGATCCTGAGGGACCGTCTCGACGGCGGCGTCAAGGATCCTCTGGTAAGCGTGCTCGACCTGCTCGTTGAGCTCGCGCAGATTGATCGGCGCGTCGATCGCCCCCAGCGTCGCCCATGCCGACGGCTCGGGCACCACAGTCATCACCGTGAGCCTGGCGTTGTTCGACTTCGCGAGATCGATCGCCTCGGCAAGTGCGTGCCGGGCGTGCGGTGAGCTGTCGAGCGGGACGAGGAGTCGGCGGAACATGCAGTTGACAAGTTCGTCGACCACCCGGTGCGGCGCCATGGGGCCACGACCGCACATCGGCGGCTGCCTTCGTCATGTGCCGGCCGTTTCGTGTCGACCGTGGGGTCAGCGGGGCTCGCTGCGTTCGTCTCGCAGAACATGCACCGATCGGGCAATGACCTCGGCGAACAGCGGTCCCGGATCTCCGGCTTGATACGCGGGACTCGCCTGATCCCACACGAGCTTTGACAGGCGAGCCGCGACGGCGACCTCGACAGGTGCCAGCTCCCGTAGCCGCGACGCAAGGGCGAGCAGCGACTCACGGTGAGTCAGCACCGTGCGCGTACGGATGTACCGAGACACGGGCAGCAGTTCGGCGGCGTCGACCAGCTGTTCGAGCGAGGCGGCCAGCCTCGTCTGCATAGCGAATGAACTCAGCGCGGAGGCCCGCACCATGAGGTCGGCGGCGCTCCATGGGTCCTGGCCGACGGCGAGCGCCGCATCGAGCTTGCCGTGTCGCAACGCCGCGCGCATCCGCGCGAGCTGTCGAGCGATGACGCTGCGAGGAAGTCGAGCGATGCCATCAGAGGACGAGGGCATGGGTCGGATGATCAGCCGCGCTGGTAGCAGCAACCATGGGGCCGAGCCTGCAGTCGCGGCCACCGCTTCGCGGGGCGGCCGGTCCACGGCGGACATGGGGACGGCAACGCACCCGGATGGAGTCCTGTCCCGATCCACGAGCCGGGCGCAGGGCGCGACGGTACGGCCATGCGTACTCGAGTTCTGCGACAAGTGTGGTTGGCCGCGCCCTGCCTCGCAGGTATCGCGGTGGTGGCCAGCGGGTGGTCGGCTGGAATCGGTTGGGCGCTCATCGTCGTCGGCGGCGCGCTGTTCGCCGACCAGCTCGCGCGCTCTTCGCAGCCGTATCGCGCGGACACGAAGCCGCGAAGGCGGTCCCATGCCATCGCGAGCAGCCGAACCCGGATTCGCCAAGCGCGATGATGATCTTCGTCAGCATCCGTCACCGGCGACGTGCGCCCGTCGAAGTGATGCTTCGTGCGATCGCTCTGTTCTTGCTCGTCGCCCTGGCCACCATCGTGGTCGACGCGATCCTCTGAGCCCCGGATCCTGAGATCTCGCTCGCGGCCTCTGTCGGGCTGAACCGGCGCGAGACGACCCGGATGCAGTCATGACGACGCCCGCGATGGGGCTCTGGCCGGATGGTCGCCATCGACGCCGGCCGAGAGCGTGTGCGCACAACACGTCGAGACCGTCGTGGAAATCGACCCTGAGACAACCACCAGTGCGAAGGCCGGCGGCAGACAGGCTGGCGCGACGCTGGCGACGCCGCTGCTCGTCGCTGCAGCGGTTGCCGTCGGGAGCTGGGAGTCCGAATGATCCCCCTGTTCAGTGGCCCGCTCCGCCTGTACCTCGACGTTGTCGTCGGTCGCGAGGTCGACCCAAGCACGCACGCGCACCCGGCCTGGGCGCCCGACAGCGAAACCTACGTGTTGATCCCTGACCCGCCTCCGCCGCCTCGTCGGGTGGCGTAAGACACGCGTCGCGTCACGCCGCATGCATCCGCGGCCCCATGGTCGCGTCGAATCACCGGTGAAAGCATCGAGGCATGACATTGACCACCGGCAAGCCGAACACCCGGTTTTCCAGCACCCGGCGACGGGATCCCAGCAAGGAGCTCTACGACCGCGCGTGCGACGTCCGAGCGGCGGCTGCCGAACTGCGCGCCGCGGCCGGCGGACGCAACAACGAAGCCGCTGTCGCGTCCACGCTCCGTTGCCTGGAGAGCGCGCTCGAGCAGGCGGCGGTGGCGACAGACCTGCTCCGCGAAGGCAGCCTGAAACGAATCAGGAGCGCCTGGCCCGTCCTCGGCGACGATGCGTCGGCGACGGCCGGGCGACTGTCTGACGACTTCGTCGCAGCCGGCGACGCCATCCGGACGGCCAGTCGCGCGTGCGGGGAACTCCGGAGCGCCGTCGGCCCGCTGCTCGCCGAGCTCACGGTTGTGTGAGACCACCGTGGCGTACGTGATCAACGAGCCGTGCATCGGGGTGAAGGACCTGTCGTGCACCGAGGTCTGCCCGGTGGACTGCATCCATCCCACCGCGGACGAACCGGGCTACGACGCTGCCGAGCAGCTCTACATCGATCCCGAGGAATGCATCGACTGCGACGCCTGCGTCGAGGCCTGCCCGGTGGACGCGATCACTCCCGAGGACGTGGTGCCCGCGGAGTGGCATCACTTCATCGAGCGCAACGCCGCGTACTTCCGCCGCCGGCCCGAGTGAATGCAGCCTGGCCAGCCGCAGGATGGGCGCTCCAGCCCATGCCGCACCAGCGGAGATGGCGCCACGATCAGGCAACGTCGAACGTCGAAAGGAAGAGCCGAAGGATGATGATGATCACTCAGGCGGCGATGCATGACGCGCGATCGCTGCACAGCGATGTGCGCGAGGTCGGTGAGGCACTGCAGGAGGTCTTGGTCGACCTGGTCGATCTCTCCCTTCTGGGCAAGCATGCTCACTGGAACGTGGAGGGCGCGACCTTCCACTCGCTGCACCTGCAGCTCGACGAGCTCGTCGACGAGTGGCGCGCGCTGAGCGACGACGTCGCCGAGCGCGCGGCCACGCTGGGCTTCGCTCCCGACGCACAGGCTGCGACCGTTGCCCGGGATAGCCGCATCGACGCCTTCCCCGCCGGCCGCATCAGCGATCGGGATCTCGTCGTGGGACTGACGGACAGGCTGGGCGACGTCATCGACCGCGCGCGCCTGGCCATGGGTGAGGCCGCCGTGCGGGACAGCATCAGCGAGGACCTCCTGATCGAGGTCGTCAAGACGCTCGAGAAGCAGCACTGGATGCTTCGCGCGCAACGCGAGCCGGCATGAACCTCGTGAGCCATCCCGACTCCTTCGGCGCACGTCACACGGTCGACCTCGCAGGGCAATCACTGGAGATCTTCCGCCTCGACGCGCTGCAGCCGCGATTCGACGTCGCACGGCTGCCCTACTCGCTCAAGGTCCTGCTCGAGAACCTGCTGCGCAACGAGGACGGCAAGGCCGTCACCGTCGAGGACATCGAGGCGCTCGCGAGCTGGGATCCCCAGCGTGAGCCGACGCAGGAGATCGCCTACACGCCGAGCCGGGTGCTCATGCAGGACTTCACCGGCGTGCCGGCGATCGTCGACCTGGCCGCCATGCGCGACGCGATGGCGCAGCTCGGCGGCGACCCCACGCTGATCAACCCGCTGGTGCCGGTCGAGCTGGTGATCGACCACTCGATCCAGGTGGACGTCTTCGGCGAGCGGTTCGCCTTCCAGCGCAACGCCGAGCTCGAGTTCGAACGCAACCGGGAGCGCTACGCCTTCCTGCGCTGGGGCCAGAGCGCCTTCGACAACTTCGCGGTGGTGCCGCCGAACACCGGGATCTGCCACCAGGTCAACCTCGAGTACCTCGCGCGCGTCGTGGATGCCCGCGAGGGCCAGGCGTTCCCGGACACGCTGGTCGGAACCGACTCGCACACGACGATGATCAACGGCCTCGGCGTCCTCGGCTGGGGCGTCGGCGGGATCGAGGCCGAGGCGGCGATGCTCGGCCAACCAGTCTCGATGCTCGTCCCCCAGGTGGTCGGGTTCCGCCTCACGGGCGAGCTGCCGGAGGGCACCACCGCGACCGACCTCGTCCTCACGGTCACGCAGATGCTGCGCGAGCGCCGCGTCGTCGGCAAGTTCGTCGAGTTCTACGGCCCCGGGCTGTCGACGCTGCCGCTGGCCGACCGCGCGACGATCGGCAACATGTCGCCCGAGTACGGCGCGACGTGCGGCATCTTCCCCGTCGATCGCGAGACGTTGCGGTATCTGACGTTCTCAGGGCGTCCGGCCGGGCATGTCGAGCTCGTCGAGGCGTATTGCCGCGAGCAGGGGCTGTTTCACGACGAGGACTCGCCCGATGTGGTGTTCTCCGACACGCTCTCGCTCGACCTCTCGACCGTCGAGCCGAGCCTGGCCGGCCCGCGGCGCCCGCAGGACCGGGTTCCCCTGGCAGACGCCGCCGAGGACTTCCGCGCCGAGCTCGAGGGCTTCGTGAGCGGGGAGCTCTATGAGGGCTGGGACACGTCGGCGGCGCTGACCTTCCCGGCGAGCGATCCGCCCTCGAGCAAGGCCGGCGGCCTGTCGCCCAAGCCGACACGTGCGCGCCGCGCGAGCGGCGCGATCGCGGGCGCCGAGCGCGAAGGGCTCGACCACGGCGCGGTCGTGATCGCCGCCATCACGAGCTGCACGAACACGTCGAATCCCTCGGTCATGCTGGGCGCCGGGCTGCTCGCGAAGAAGGCCGTGCAGGCCGGGCTCGAGCGCCGGCCGTGGGTCAAGACCAGCCTCGCGCCGGGATCGAAGGTGGTCACCGAGTACCTGGAGCGCGCCGGGCTGATCGAGCCGCTCGAGCGGCTCGGCTTCTCGCTCGTCGGCTACGGCTGCACGACATGCATCGGCAACAGCGGTCCCCTGCCGGAGGAGATCTCTGCCGAGATCGCCGCGCGCGACCTGACGGTCTGCTCGGTGCTCTCCGGCAACCGCAACTTCGAAGGGCGCATCCACCCCGAGGTCAAGATGAACTACCTCGCCAGCCCGCCGCTGTGCGTGGCCTACGCGCTGGTCGGGCGGATGGACATCGACATCACGCGCGAGCCGCTTCAGGGCGACGTGCGCCTCAGCGACATCTGGCCCTCGCAGCAGGAGGTCGCGGCCGCGATCGAGCAGGCGATCGAGTCCGACATGTTCCGCCAGAGCTACGGCGAGGTGTTCGCGGGCGACGACAGCTGGAACGCGCTCGAGATCCCTGTCGGCGACCGCTACGACTGGGACCCCGAGTCCAGCTACGTCAAGCGCCCGCCCTACTTCGACGCGATGAAGGCCGAGCCGGCGGAACGGTTCTCGAAGATCACGGGCGCCCGCGCCATCGCCGTGCTCGGCGACAGCGTCACCACCGATCACATCTCGCCCGCCGGCGCGATCGCACCCCATTCGCCCGCCGGCA
>VAWY01000145.1 GCA_005888335.1 Actinomycetota bacterium | reverse complement strand
GCAGCCGGATGATCGACAGCATCGCGAACAGCCCGAAGCCCACCGCTGTCGCCGACGCCGACGTCGAGATCACCGTCAACACGACGAACAACCCGACGTTGAAGCACACGCAGATCATGAACAGGTCGCGCCGGCCGTCGCGCATCAGCCCGATGAGCACGGTGAACAGCGCGATCGCGATGAGATCCAGCCCTAGACGGGCGAGGAAGTCCCCGTAGGGGAAGGATGCTTGGGTGACGGTCGACAGGAGGCTCATCGGACCGGTTCGGTCGGGCTCACCCCGACAAAGGCGTACGAGCCCGCCATCGCGCGTCGAGCGCGACGATCCCTTGCTGGACCGGCGGCGACCTGTCGTCCTTGACGTGGCGACCCAAAGGTCGTTCCATCCGACCGTAATCGCTCCGAGAACCGCGCGCAAGGGCGCGACTACCAGAAACCCGACGCTGCGATGTGAAGATCCGGTGGTGCGCCGCGCCCGAGGACCTCGCGCGCGCGTACTCTGGACCGGTGCCGACCCGCCTCGCCTTCGTCGGCCAGCGGGTGTTCTTCGAGCTGTGCTCGCTCGAGCACACGGCCGGCGACCTCGAGCCGACGTTCCTCGATTTCCGCCACGACGCCGACCCGCGGCCGTTGCGCGCCGCCCTCGAGGCGCTCGATCCCGACGTGATCTGGGTGTGGCGGCCCGAGATCGCCCCGCCCGGCCTCCTGACCGACCTGCGCGCCCGCCGCGTCGGCTACCTGACCGAGCCGCTCCCCCGCCCCGGCGACGCCCCGCACCCGGACCTGACACAACGCCTGGACTATCTGAGAGCGACCGACCCGGCGAACTTCGATCGCTTCGTCGCCTTCGACCCGCTGATCGTGCCGACCGTCGAGCGCCATCTCCCGGTGTGGCGGTCGCTGCCCATCCCCGTCGCCGACCGCGTCTACGGGCCTCCGGCGGGCGACCTCACGGTCTTCGTCGGCCGCTCGAGCACGCACCGCGAGTCGTTCCTCGGCCCTGTCAAGCACGACTTCGACGTCGTCCACGTCGCGCACGGCTTCGCCGGCGAGCGCCTCATCGCGCTGCTGCGCGAGTCGGCGATCGTCATCAACCTGCACAACGAGCCGTACCCGACGTTCGAGAACCGCGTCCCCATGGCGCTGGCCGCTGGCGCGCTAGTGGTGTCCGAGCCGCTCTCGCCGACCCACGGCCTCAAACCCGCGGCCGACTACGTCGAGATCCGCACGCCGTGGGACCTCTGGCGCATCATCGCCACCGCGCGCCGCAGCCCCGAGGCCTTTGCCGCCACCCGCGCCGCGGGACGCCGCGAGGCCGAGCGCTTCCGGGCCTCGAAGGTCTTCCCGCGCGTGATCGCCGACCTGCTCGAAACCTAGGCCGCCCGCGGTGTCTCGCCGGACTCGAGCTCCCGCAGCAGGTCGCCGACCAACCGCGGGTACACCCGCGACGCGCGGAACAGCTCCGCCTTGCGCCGGCCCCGCACGCGGATGCGGTCGTACGCCCCCGGGAAGCGGCTGAGCACCTCGAGCGTGTTGCCGAGCAGCGCCGGGCCGACGAGCTCGAGGAAGTCGACTCCCGGCTCGAGCCCGTGCAGCGGCGAGAGCGGCTCGGAGATGACGAGGTGGCCGGCGGCGAGGTGGATCGGCACGCGGTTCTCGAAGCTCGGGTACGGCTCGTTGTGCAGGTTGATGCCGACCTCGTGCTCGGCGAGCAGGCGCTCGAGCTCGGCGGCGTCGACGCCGAAGGCCATGTGCAGCACGTCGTAGCGGTGCTTGACCGGCGTGAGGTAGTACTCGCGATGCGGCGTGGAGCGCCCGACGAACAGCGCCCGCGGACGCCCGCGGACCGGCCGCACCGGCATGAAGTAGCGGTCGGCCACCGGGAGCGCGACCGAGCGCCACACGTCGAGGATGCTGCCCGCGGTGTCGGCGATCAGCGGGTCGAAGGAGACGACGCGGTCGAAGTTCGCCGCGTCGACCTGGCGCAGCTCCCACAGCCGGCGCTGCTGGTCGGCGTGCGCGCGCGTCGTGCCGCGCGGGATCGGCTCGGTCAGCCAGCCGAGCGTCGCCGCGCGCAGGCCGGCGAAGCAGCCGGCGGGCACGATCTCGGGGCGAAAGACCACGACGACATGGGGCGCGAAGACGGCGAGCTCGGCGAGCAGGCGGTCGGCGTCGCCGCCCTTGCGGAACTCGAAGAACGCCGTGCGCAGCTCGCGCAGCTCGCCTCCCAAGGCGCACGCCTCGAAGAACGTGCGCTGCCCCACGAAGGCCAGACGCAGCGGCGCGCCGGCGGGCGGGGCGGGGTACGGGGAGCCCATCGGCGCGCGTACGATAGCCCGCCAATGCCCGACTGGCAGGAGCGCATCACCCACGAGACGGAGCCCGCGATCCGCGCCGAGCACGACGCCCGCTATCGGGTCGCCGCGCCGCTGATCGCGAGCGCCGAGGTGTGGTGCGACCTGGGCTGCGGGACGGGCATCGCGGCCGCCGCCGCGCTGCGGCCGCTCGGCGGGTTCTCGCGCCGCGCGGTGCTCGTCGACCTCGACGAAGGCCTCGCCCGCGGCGCCGCCGCCGAGCTCGGCGTGCAGGACGCGGTCGTCTTCGCCGCGGACCTGTCGACCGACGACGGCGTCGCGCGCGTGAGCGAGCACCTGGCCGACGGCGCCGTCGTGACGTGCTTCGAGGTCGTCGAGCACCTCGCGACGTTCGTCCCGCTCGTCGAGCGCCTCGTCGAGCGCGCCGACACGGTGACGACGATCCTCAGCGTCCCCAACGACGCCTTCTGGGCGATCCAGAACCCGCACCACCTGGCGATGTGGGGCGAGGGGGCGTTCGCCGAGCTGGAGTCCCAACTGCCCGCGACGCGCGTGATCCTCCACCAGGTGCAGCTGCAGGGCTCGGCGATCCTGCCCGTCGGCGACGACCTGACGCTGAGCCCCGAGGCCGGCGTGCACGCGCGCGGCGCCGTGCCCACCCACTTCCTCGCGGCGTTCGGCCCGCGCGCGGCCGAGCTTGAGCCGCTGGCCACCGTCGCCCAGGTCGACCTCGACGAGCAGCGCCGCTGGGTGCGCCAGCGCGAGGCCGACGTCGCGATCCTCGAGACGCTCCTGACCGAGCGCGAGGAGTGGCGCCGCTACATCCACGAGCTCGAGGGGCGCCTCGGCCTGCCGCCGAGCGGCGCGGCCGCGCGCGACCAGCTGCCGGCCGGCACCGACACGTGAGGGTCTGCTTCCTCGTCAACGACCTGCAGCTCTCGGGCGGCATCGGGGTCGTCGTCGAGCACGCCCGCCAGCTGCACCAGCACCACGGCTTCGACGTCACGCTCGTGCTCGTCCGCGAGCAGGACATGCCGAACTGGCGCTACGAGCAGCTCACCGGGCTGCACGTCGTCCCGCTGGCGGAGGCGCAAGAGCAGCGCTACGACGTCGCCGTCGCCACGTGGTGGGAGACCGTCTTCTCGCTGTTCTCGATCCCCGCGCAGCGGCGCGCGATCTTCGTCCAGAGCCTCGAGGACCGCTTCTATCGCCCCGACGAGCCCGACCGCCTCGGCGCCGCCCTGATCCTCGACCTGCCGGTCGCCTTCATCACCGAGGCGCGCTGGATCCAGCGCACGCTGGCCGAGCTGCGCCCCGACGCGCCGTGCCACCTCGTGCGCAACGGCATCGACAAGAGCGTCTTCACGCCGCTCGAGCGCCTCGACGTGCGCCTCGACCCGCCGCTGCGCGTGCTCATCGAGGGCAACCCGGGCGTGTGGTTCAAGCACGTCCCGGAGGCCATCGCGGCGACCGCGCTGATGACCGGGCCGCGCGACGTCACCGTGGTCAGCGGTGAACGCTCCGAGCTCGCGGACGCGCCGGTCGACCGCGTCGTCGGCCCGCTCACGCACCGCGAGATGGCCGACCTCTACGCGGGCACCGACGTCCTGCTCAAGCTCTCGAGCGTCGAGGGCATGTTCGGCCCGCCGCTGGAGGCCTTCCATCGAGGCGCGACGTGCGTCGTGACCCCGGTCACCGGGCACGAGGAGTACGTCGTCCACGACCACAACGGGCTGATCTGCGACTGGGACGACCTCCGCGGCACGGCGCGGCTGCTCGACCTGCTCGCCCGCGACCGCCGCTACCTGCACTACCTGCGCCTCAACGCGCTCGAGACCGCGCGCGGCTGGCCGAGCTGGGAGCAGGCCGGCCAGTTCATGGCGATGAGCCTCGAGCGCATCGCCCGCGAGCCCGCGCCCGATCCCGCGCCCGCGGCCGCGCGGCTGCTGTCCGACCTGCGCGAGGGGATCGAGGCCCAGCGCCTCGCCCTGCACGACTACCGCGAGCTCGCGGGCAAGGCGCAGCGCCTCGAGAAGATCATGGGGCTGCCGCCGCTGCGCCAGGCGCGGCGGCTGCGCCGCAGCCGGCGCCTGCTGCGCGCGCTGTCGCCGCTGCGCCCGCTCTACCGTCGTGCCCGCGGCCGGCTGCTCGAGTGAGGCCGCTGCGGCTGCGGCGCCGCCGCGGCGGCGGGCCGATCGCGCCCGAGGTGGTCCCCCGCGCGCTGCTCGAGTGGCGGCGCGAGGGCACCGCCTCGCCGGCGTCCGCCGGCGGCGGCGCGGGCGAGCGCCTGCGCGTCGCGATCGTCGTCCCCGCCTTCCGGCGCGGCAGCGGCGGGCACCAGACGATCGTGCACCTCGCGCGCGGGCTGGCGCAGCGTGGCCACGACGTCTCGCTGTGGCTCGAGGACGACGAGGGCCGCCACGAGGACAGCGAGGCGCCGGCGCACTTCGCCGAGTTCTTCGGCTGGCGGGGGCTGCGTCCGGCCTTCGCCGGGTGGGACGGCTGCGACGTCGCCGTGGCGACCGGCTGGCAGACCGTCCACCGCGTGCTGCGCCTGCCCCGGTGCGGCGCGCGCGCGTACCTCGTCCAGGACCACGAGCCCGAGTTCTACGCGACCTCGGCGTCGCGGACGTGGGCCGAGCAGACGTACGGCCTCGGCCTGCACTGCATCGCGGCGAGCCGGTGGCTTGCCGGACTGCTGCGCGAGCGCTACGGCGCGAGCGCGAGCCACTTCGACCTCGCGGTCGACCACGAGATCTACCGCGCCGACGGCGCCGGCGAGCGCGACGGGTCGGTGCTCTTCTACGCGCGCGCGACCACGCCGCGGCGCGCCGTGCCGCTCGGGCTCCTGGCGCTGGAGGAGCTCACGCGCCGGCGACCGGGCGTGCCGCTCGCGCTGTTCGGCGAGCCCGGGCCGGTGCGGGCGGCGTTCGCGCACCGCTCGCTCGGCGTCCTCGAGGGCCGCGAGCTCGCGGAGGCGTACCGGCGGGCGAGCGTCGGGCTTGTGCTCTCGATGACCAACATCTCGCTGGTGCCTCTGGGGATGGCCGCGTGCGGCCTGCCGTGCGTGGAGCTCGACACCGACTGCCTGCGGGCCGAAGTAGGTGGCGCGCTCGAGCTGGCGGCGTTCGATCCGATCGCGGTCGCCGACGCGCTCGAGCGGCTGCTCGACGACGCGGAGCTGCGCGCCCGGCGCGCGCGCAAGGGTCTGGCGTTCGTCGCCGAGCGCCGCTGGGAGCGCGCCGCGGGGCAGGTCGAGGCCGGGCTGCGCGAGGCGCTCGTGGCCTAGATTCGACGGTGTGGACGCGCCCAGCATCACCGTCATGGTGTCGACCGACCGTAACGCTCCGACCTTAGCCGCGGTCGTCGACGCCCTCGCCCGGCAGGGCGCCGGCGCGCGCGTTGTACGCGAGGAGACGATCGCCGCCGCGCGCAACCGCGCACTGGCGGACTGCGCCACCGACGTGATCGGCTACGTCGACGACGACGTGGTCGTGGGCGACGGCTGGCTGGCGGCGCTGCTAGACGAGTGGGCCGGCGCCGAGGCGGACGTCGGCGCCATCGGCGGGCCCATCGCGGGCGCCCGCGCGGCCGTCGAGTACGGCGAGGCGCCGCTGGACGTCGACGCCGGCGAGCGCACGCTTTTGGCCGGCAACCTCAGCTTCCGGGTAGAAGCGCTGCGCGGCGTCCAGGGCTTCTGGCCGATGCGCGGGCGCCGCGGCGTGCGCGACTGGTTCACCGAGGAGCACCACGCCCAGCGCGAGCTGTCCGCGGCCGGCTGGCGGCTGCTCTACGAGCCGGCGCTGCGGGCGCGGCGCGTCGGCGATCCACCGACCGCCGGGGAGCGGTTCCACTACGGCGCGCGGCTGCGCGTGGGAGGAGGCGTGCGGCCGGCACGCATCGCGGCGGGCACCGTGCCACGCGCGTCGGCTGGCGCGATCGTTGCGCTCGCGCGTGGCGACCAGGCGACGGCCCGCGCGCGCCTCCGGCGAGCCGCCGAGAACCTCGGGGTGCTCGCCGGTGGGCGGCTGGCGCGACGCGAGCTGGAGCCCGCGGCCACATCGACGCCCCTGCGCCACTCCGTGCCCGCCCCGGCGCGCCGCCGTCGGCTGCCCCGGCCGGTGCGCGCAGCGATCCTCGCCTACCACCGCGTCGCCGACCTCGACGACGATCCGCTCGGCATGGCGGTCTCGCCCGCGCACTTCGCCGAGCAGGTCGCCGTCACCGCCAGCAGCGCGACGCCCATGCCGCTCGACGAGCTCGTCACGCGCCTGGCGGCCGGAAGCCTCCCGGACCGGGCTGTCGCGATCACCTTCGACGACGCGTACGCCGAGATCCTCGCGCAGGCCGCGCCGGCCCTCGTCGCGTGCGGCGTGCCCGCGACGGTGTTCGTGCCGACGGAGCTCACCGCCCGCCGCGAGCCGTTCTGGTGGGACGAGGTGAGCGAGCTCATGCAGGCCGCGCCAGCCGACGCGCCTTCGCCGTTGCGCCTCACTGCGGCCGGTGAGCGTCGCGCCTGGGTCGCGCGCACGCCCGCCCAGAGGCGCGCCGCGCGCGTGCACGTCCACGCTTGGCTGCAGCCCAACGACGGAGCAGACATCGCCCGCGCGCTCGAGCAACTGGGCGCGTGGGCGCGCCGGCCCCCCGGCCCGCCCGCGGTCGCGACGAGCGATCAGGTCGCCGCGCTCGCCGCACACCCGGGCTTCGACATCGGCGCGCACTCCGCGACGCATCCGGCGCTCGGCGTGGCGAGCGCCGACCGCCAGCGAGCCGAAGTGCGCGCGAGCCGCGACGCGGTCGCCGAATGGACGGGCCGGCCGCCGCGCGCGTTCTCCTATCCGTTCGGCGTGCCCGGCGCCGACTTCGACGCCACGACCGAGCGCATTGTCGCCGAGGCGGGCTTCGTCCACGCGGTGGCCATGACGCCCGGACCGCTGACGCGCCGGACGGATCGCTACGCGTTACCGCGCCACGTAGTCCCGGACTTCGGGGCTGAGCGCTTCGCCCGCTGGCTTGACGGCGTGCTCGCGTAGCGCACGCCCGAGTGCCCAGAGCACCGCCGCCGGGACACCGGCGACGACGAGCGCGAGCAGGATCCACAGCATCCAGCGCGCGACGCCCGGACGAAAGCGCGTGAGACGCTCGAGCGTCACGGGGAGCCTCCGCAGCAGGCTGACTCGTTGCCGTTCGTAGAAGGCGAAGGTCAGCGTGTCGTTGACCCGGCGTCCGTCGACGGTCGTCGTCGACCGCGATCTGGTGCGGTCCTCGCTGCCGGTGAAGGCCACGTGCCGTTCCCCGGCGTTCCGGATGCACACGCGGGCGGCAAGCGGCGCGGCCGGCGGCCTCACAGGCACCCGCACAGTCTCGCCGTCGGCGTAGCTCGCGGGTACGGGCGCGGTGAACCGGTAGCCGCGCGCGCGGATCTCCAGGCGGAGCGGCTGCGCGCGGCGCTTGTACGTGAAGACCTGGAAGCGCGCCTGCTCGCTACGGGACTCGATCGCCACGTCGCCGAAGCACGCCGCGGAGCCCGGAGGGACCTCGATGAGCCCGATGCCGGTCAGCGGACGCGGCGACGACACGGACGCCGGCGTGTCGCGGGCGCGCACGAGCCCAGGAACGAGCCAGACCGCCGAGCCGGCGACGAGCACGACGAGGGCGGAGAGCACCGCGCGTCTATCCATAGAACCTCGCGAGGAGCAGCCCGGCCGACCCGAGCTGCAGGACCAGCGCGCCGCCGACCACGGCGCCGGCCGCGACGGGCACCAGGCGCGCGGGTGCGCTGCGGACCAGCGCGGCTATCGCCGCGCCATAGAGCGGGAGTACGGGCAGGAGGTAGCGCCCGGTGATCGTGGGGTCGAAGCCAGGCGTCGCCAGCCCGCGCGCGGCGACGATCTGTACCGCGACGATGGGCACGACGAGAAGCGCGGCGAAGACGGCAATCAGTTCCCACCTGCCTGCCCGCGCCAGCCAGGCGCGTCGGCGCACCGCGAGCAAGACCAGCCCGGCGAGCGCCGCCAGCGTCAGCACGTAGAGCAGCTCCTCTGCGGACCGGGGCAGCGTGACCTCGAGCTGCGCCAGCGTTCCCTGAAAGCGATCGACGAAAACCTCGCGAAAGCCGTAAGCGGCGGCGTCGGGCGACGGCGTCATGCCGGGCAGCCGCGGGAGGTAGAACTGCCACAGATAGGAGCCGACGAGGCGCAGGCGCGCCAGCACCGGATGGCCGTCGACGAGCCACGCGGCCGTTCCCGCCGCCCCGAGGAGGAGCAGCGCCGCGAGGCCGCCGATCCACGCGCGTCGCGCCGTCGGCCGGGTGAGGCGGCGGCGCCACAGCAGCGCGAGCGCGAGCGCCGCCGGAGCGATCAAGGTCGCCCCGCGCGGCTGGATCAGCGCCGACGCCGCGCACAGCGCGGCGAGCGCCGCCACGCGCCCGCGCGTCGGCCCGCGCTTCAGAAGCCGCACGAGAACGAGGATCGCCGCGCTCCACGCCGCCGCGAGCGCCACGTCGGGGTTGACGACGGCGCTGAGGTTCAGGAGCTGCGGCTGCAGCGCGACCGGCACCGTGGCCACGAGGCACGGCAGCCTGCGCCCCCCGAACAGCTCGGCCGCCACCAGCCATGAAAAGAGGACGACTAGGAGCAGCAGCGGGATGTTCGCCAGGCGCATGAGCAGCTCGCGCGCGAAGAACGAGCCGGACCGCCCGGCGAGGTAGGGGACGGCGGCGTAGGCGTAGTAGAGCGGCGGGTTGCGGAAAGACTGGTCATAGAGCGCGTCGCGCTTGGCGTCCGGGCCGGCGGCGGCGTCCGCGCGGCGCCAGATCGCCACATCGACGGGCGTCCAGAGCGGGCGCGCGTCGAGGTTGCCGCGCAGCGGCTCGAAGCCGCCGTAGAAGCCGGCGATCCGCTCCTCGGTCGAGTAGCGGTAGGGCGCGCGCTCCTCGAAGAAAGGCACCGTCTTGCGCTCGACCATCTTTTGGACGTAGGCGATGTGGCCGCCTTCGTCCGGACCCTGCAGGGGCGGGATGAGCACGATCCACGCGCACGCCATGACCGCCGCGACGGCGAGCAGGGCGAGCAGCGGACCGGGCAGTCGCTGTCTCCGGATCACCTCGGTCCGCCCGCCGCCCACATCGTGCGGTGCACGGCGGCCTCGAGGGCCGCCGGTACGGGCCGGACACCCCAGAACCAGCGGTAGGTCAGCCGTCCGGCGGTCCCGAGGTCGCTCTCCGCCGCCAGCTCGGCGCGCCGCGCGTACAGCGCGGCGTGCTTCGCCCGCAGCCGCCGGCGCGCGGCGCGATAGCGTCTGCGGTCGGCCTGGAGCTTGGTCTCGCCGTGGCGGCGGTACTCGAGCGTCACAGCGTCGACGCGCACCCCGCGCCAGCCGTGAGCGAGCGCGTTGACCCAGAACTCCCAGTCCTCGAACGCCGTGAACCCGGGGTCGAACCCGCCGGTCTGCTCGATCACCTCGCGGCGCGTCAGCGCCGTTGCACCGATCAGGTGGCGATCGAGCAGGCGCAGCGGGTCATACGGCGGGAAGCGCAGCTCGCCGGACCAGCCGCCGATGAACCGGTGGTGCCCGTAGGCGAAGCCGGCCGCGGGCGCCGCGTCGAGCCCCTCGCGCATCGCCCGCAGCGCCCCGGGGGCGAGGCGGTCGTCGGCGTCGAGCACGAGGACGAGCGGAGTGTCGGCGCGCGAGAGCCCGGCGTTGCGGGCCGCGGCGACGCCGGCGTTGGCCTGGCGCACGACTTCGACAGCGGGCGGCAGGGCATCGAGTGCGGCGTGCGTGCCGCGATCCGTCGAGCCGTCGTCCACGACGACGACACGCGGCGCACCGCCTTCCTGGTTGAGGACGCTGGCTACCGTCTCGGGGAGGTACGCGCCGTAGTTGAAGCAGGTGACGACGGCCGTCACGTCGGTGCTCATCATCCCGGCAATAACGCGACGACGGCCGACTTGTAGCGCTCGAGCACCGCAGGCAGCGGCCCCGGACGACGAAGGCCGGCAAGCCGCAGATCGAGGTCAGCGGTCGCCGCACGCAGAAGCTCGCGGTCAGCGACCCGCCGCAGGCGCTGCACGTGCGCGCGCCATTGGCGTAGCTGGTGCCGCGCGCGCCACAGCGCCGCGTAGGCGCGCAGCTTCTCGCGCCACCACCGCCGTCGGACCGCGAAGCCGAGGATGGCGAGTTCGGTGACGAGGAGCAGCGGCGCCAGCAGCACCAGGGCGCGCGCGCTGTAGTTCGCGAGGACCGACCAGAGGCGGTTGCGCTCGAGCCAGTACCACTTCATGGCGCCCCGCTCGAACGAGAAGTCGTGCTCGACGACG
Source organism: Actinomycetota bacterium (assembly GCA_005888335.1). The sequence continues at coordinate 5,961 of VAWY01000145.1, read as the reverse complement.
GCCGCCGGCTGGAACCGAACGCGCCACCCGGCCAGCCGCGCGCGCCAGGCAAGGTCGACATCGTCGTAGTACAGAAAGCAGGAGGGGTGGTAGCCGCCGAGCTGCTCGAAGGCCGCCCGCCGCACGAGCAGCGCCGCGCCTGAGGCGACTGCGACGTCTCGCGGCGGCCCGTCCTCGCGCGGCTCGCCGAAGCGTCCCGACCATGACAGCCCGGACAGGTGCAGCGGGTTGTCGCCGGCGTTGACCGCGCGGGCGCCGGGCAGCAGCACCTGGGCGCCGACGATGGCGGTGCGCTCATCAGCCGCCGCGAGCAGCAGCTCGAGGCAGCGTTCGTCGGCCTTGGCATCCGGGTTGCAGAACAGCAGCCAGTCGGCCTGGGTGGCCGCCGCGGCCAGGTTGCACGCCGGGCCGTAGCCGAGGTTGCGGCCAGGGCGCAGCACTCGCACACGTTTGTCCCAGGCTCCTGTCTCCAGCCGCTCGTCGCGGGCGTTGTCGACGACGATGACCTCCTCGAGCGGCGCGGTCTGCCGCAGCAGCGAACCGACGGCAGCGCGCGTGGCCGTCGCATCGGCATACGAGACGACCACGCCGGCCGTGGAGTGGGTCATCTGCGGACACGCTAGCGTCTGGTCGATGCCTGGCCCGAGGCGGCCGCCGTCGCCGCTGGCTGTGCTCGTCCTGCTCGGAACGCTGATCCTCGTCCCGACGCTGCTGTACGCGGTCAGGGTCAAGAGCTTCACCGTCTGGCCCGACGAGTTGACGTACGTCAAGGAGGCGTCGGAGATTGCGCGCAAGCACGCGCCGCTCACCTCGGGCGATCCGTATTTCAACTCCTGGTCGCAGCTGCTCCCGCTCTTGATGGCGCCGGGCTACGCGTTGCTGTCCGCCCCGGGCGCGCTCGCTCTCGCGCACGGCATTGCGGCGGTCGCCCTCGTGTCCACGCTCGTGCCCACCTATCTGCTGGCCCGCTCGGTCGGCCTCCCCGTGCGCGACTCCTATGTCGTCGCCGCCCTCGTGACGGTCGGCGCCTGGCTGTCGTTCGCAGGAACGGTCATGACCGAGTCGCTCGCGCTGCCGGCGTTCGTATGGGCATTGCTGGCGTGCCATCGCGCGATGACCGCACCCAGCGTGCGCGCCGACCTGCTCGCGCTGGTGGCCATCGGCGTCGCCGTCGCCGCGCGGGCGCAGCTGGTCGTCCTCCTGCCCGCACTCCTGTTCGCCATCATCCTGCTCGCCCTGCGTCGGCGTACTCCGTGGCGAGGGCTGGCGCGGATGCACCGGCTGTTCGCAGCCGGGATCGGGCTCGCGGTCATCGCAGTCGCGGCGAGCACGATCACCGGGTCGCTCTCTACGCTCGGCGGCAACTACGGCGGCGCCGTGAGCGACGTCTCGCCTTCGCTCGCCGACGTCCGCGCCGGGATCGACAACCTGATCTACGTCGTTTTCGCCTCAGGCGTCGTGCCCCTCGTCGTCGGGACCGCGTGGGCGTGGAGGTCATTGGCCGACAACGACGACGTTCGCGCTGCCGCCACCGGGGCGCTCCAGCTCTCGCTGACCGCCTGTCTGGTCCTCCAGGTGGCTGCCTTCGGCGGGTCGTTTCTTTCCGGCACGACGACGGTCACCGGCCGGTACCTCTTCTATCTGGCGGTCCTGGGCTACGTCGGCACGGTCGCCTGGGCACGCCGGCCCGGCGGCTGGCGCACGCTGGGCGCGGTCACCGCGGTGTTCGCCGCCGCCGCGGCGCTGGCGAACGCCGCGGCGCTGGGGACGGCGGTCGATGCGCCCAGCCAGGAGCGAGCCGCGGCGCCGACGCTCGGCGAGCGCGTCGTCGATGCGCTGGACGGGTTTGGCCACCTGTTCCTGCCGGTGCTGGTGGTGGCCGCGGTCGGGCTGCTCGTCGTGCTCGTACGTCGCCTCGCGCCGACCCGAGCTATGGCGGTCATCGCGACCGCGTTGCTTGCGTTCGGCGCGGGCGCCGCGGCGTATCGGGCGCGGGGGATCGCGCGCGTGGCGAATGCCCACCCCGCCTCATCGCCGCGGGACTGGGTCGACCGCGTCCTTGGCAGTGAGACCGCGGTCGTGATCCCGGGGACGACCGAACACGATCCACTCACGGAGGATCGCTGGCGGGAGCTGCTGTTCGCGAACGTCAGCGTGCAGCGTGCGCTGGTGCTGCCCGGCCCGTCCCTGCTGAATTCCGTCGGCGGCAACGCGTTCCTCGACCTGCGCCGAGGACGGATCGTCATTCCAACGACAAACACCGACGCCGCGCGAGCCGCGGTGGATGAAGAGTTTGCGCGGCCGCTGACCGACGTCGCGGACATCGTCGTCGTCGCCGCCGGGGACCCGCGGTTTGCGCCGCGCGGCAAGCCCCTCGCGACGAAAGACGGCATCCGTGTCGTGCGCCTGCGCGACGGAGCCGGCCTCAAGTGGGCGGTCAACGGCGCTGACGTCGACGGGCACGTCCCGCAGCGCAGCAACTTGACGGTCTTCTCGCGCGGTTCCGGCGCTCGCGCGGCGGTCCTGACCGTGCGGGCCGACCCTCAAGCGCCGTGCCCGTGCGTCGTCCGGGCCGGAGGGCGGATCGCGCGCCTCCCCGGGCCACGCGCGTCCGCACGGCTCGTCACCCCGCTCCAGCGGCGCGCTCGCGGTCGCGAGACGATCGAACTGCGTTTTCCCCCCGGCGTGCGCATCGTCGGAGTCGCGCTCCGGACCGCGGGCTATCCTGACGCGTCTCGCCGGGGGGCGCAGTTGCGCAACTTCTCAGCCGGCCCGGCGTCGTGAGCCCATGTCCATGCACTCCGCCTACCCTCGACTGGTCCTGGTTCCGGCGTACAACGAGTCCGCGACCATCGCGGGCGTCCTGGCCAACGTCCGCGAGCAGTTGCCGGAGTTCGACGTGCTCGTCGTCAGCGACGGCTCGACCGACGACACGTCCGCTCGCGCGCGCGAGGGGGGCGCACGCGTGCTCCGGCTGCCGTTCAACCTGGGCATCGGGGGAGCGGTCCAGGCGGGGTTCGTCTTCGCCCGCGACAACGGCTACCGGCTCGTCGTCCAGGTCGACGCCGACGGGCAGCACGATCCGGCCGAGGTGCGGCGCCTGATCGACGCCATGGCCTCGCACCCATCGGCGGACATGGTGTGCGGTTCGCGCTTCCTCTCCAAGGACCACCGCTACCCGGCGCCGGTCAGCCGCCGGACGGGCATCCACATCTTCGCCTTCCTGCTGTCGCGCCTCGTCGGCCAGCGCGTGACCGACCCGACGTCCGGCTTCAGGCTCTACAACCGCCGGGCGATCGAGCTGTTCGCCCGCGACTACCCGCATGACTACCCGGAGGTGGAGGCGGTCCTCATGCTCCACCACCACCGCCTGCGCATGCAGGAGGTGCCGGTGCGGATGTTCGAGCGCGGCGGCGGAGTGTCGTCGATCAGCTCGGGCAAGTCGGCGTACTACATGATCAAGGTGCTTCTTGCGCTGTTCGTCGGTCTTGCTCGGGCTCGTCCGGTCGTCGACGCGGGCGACCGCGCGCCCGTTGCGGCCGGGCACGGCATCTGATGTTCAGCGACCGACTTCAGCTCGTGGCCATCCTCGCCGCCATCGCGCTTCTGCTCGTCGTACTCGAGCTCGTCCGCCGGCGTCGCCTGCTCGAGCGCTACGCGTTGCTGTGGCTGGCGAGCGGCATCGTCTTGCTGGCGCTGGCGTCGTGGCGAGACGGCCTGGAACGCCTCGCCAAGCTCGTGGGCATCTATAGCCCTCCGAACGCGCTCTTCGTCGTCGCGCTGCTCTTCGTCCTCGCCCTCCTTCTGCATTTCTCGGCGGCGGTCTCGCGGCTCGCCGATCAATCGAAGGTGCTCGCCCAGCGCCTGGCGATCCTCGAGGACGTCGTCCGCGAAGAGGCCGAGCGAGCGCCCGCGCCCGCGCGGGCGGAGGCGACGGTCGAGGATCTCGAGGCGATCACCCGCCGCTAGGCGGCGTCCGCCGGCTCGTGCGGCTCACCGTCCCGCATTACTTCGACTTCGGCGAGGACCGCAGGCACGTCGGGGGCGACCTCGTGCGCCCGAACAGCTGGGACGGGCTGCGCATCGCCACGACGGGTCCGTTCGGGATCCCGGAGACGCGCGACGCCTGGGGGGCAGCGGCCGACGCGCGCCCCGAGATCGCCGAGCGGGCGCGGGTCGTCGCGCAGGTCTGCCGCGAGCGCGGCGTCGAGCGGCTCGCGTCGTACGGCGTCGGAGGGGCGACACTTGAGCTGTGGCTGCACCGCGTCGCGCCGGGGCTGCAGCTGACCCTCACCGACTACGCCCCCAGGACCGTCGAACGCGTCGCGGGCCTGTTCCCCGAGGCCGAGGTCCGCCGTCACGACTTCGCCGCCGCGGGGCCCGTGCCCGCCGACCTCCATCTGTTCCATCGCATCGACACGGAGCTGAGCAACCGGCAGTGGCGGCGGGCGTTCCGCCGGTTCGCCGGCCACCCGATCCTCCTGGTCGCGACGGAGGTCATCGACGCGCGCCGAGCCGTGGCCGAGGTGGCCAAGCGGGTGCGTAACCCGGCTGTCAGCCGTTGCGGATGGGTCCGCACGCGGTCGGCGTTCGAGTCGCTGTGGCGCGCGACGCACGCCGATCGGCCGCTGCGGGTCGGGGACCTGGAAGGCTGGCTGCTCGAGCCGCGCGGCGGCTAACCTGCCGCGCGCTCATGCCTCTGCCCTCGTTCGAGCCCTACCGGGGCAAGCGCGCCATGGTCACCGGCGGACTGGGCTTCATCGGCTCGCACCTCGCCGCGCGGCTCGTCGACCTCGGGGCGGAGGTGACGATCATCGACTCGCTGATCCCCGACTACGGCGGCAACCCCAACAACGTGCGCGACATCGCCGACCGGGTGCGGATCAACCTCTCGGACATGCGGGATCCCTGGTCGATGCGCGCGCTGGTCGATGGACAGGACTTCATCTTCAACCTGGCCGGTCAGGTCAGCCACATCGACTCGATGGAGGACCCGCAGACCGACCTCGACATCAACTGCAAGAGCCAGCTGTCACTGCTCGAGGTCTGCCGCCGCGTCAACCCGCGCGCCGTCGTGATCTTCGCCGCCTCGCGCCAGCAGTACGGCCGCCCGCAGTTCGTGCCGGTCACCGAGGAGCATCCCCAGGTGCCCGTCGACGTCAACGGCATCAACCTGATCGCGGGCGAGAGCTACCACCTGCTCTACCACGACGTCTACGGGATCCCGACGGTCTCGCTGCGGCTCACGAACACGTACGGGCCCCACCTGCTCATGAAGCACGGCCGCCAGGGCTTCATCACGACATTCATCCGGCTGGCGCTCCACGGCGAGACCATCAGGGTCTTCGGCGACGGCAGCCAGCTGCGCGACTTCACCTACGTCTCCGACGCCGTCGACGCGTTCCTCGCCGCCGCCCTGACGCCGGAGATGTACGGCAAGGCGTACAACGTCGGCGGTCAGGAGCCGGTGTCGCTGCTCGACGTCGCTCGCTTGTGCCAGCAGCTCGCTGGCGAGGGCGGAACCGTGCAGACCGTTCCCTGGCCCCCCGAGCGTGCCAAGATCGACATCGGCTCCATCTACGTCTCCCACGACCGTCTGATGGAGGCAACCGGCTGGGAGCCGCGGGTGTCGCTGCGAGATGGGCTAGCGGAGACGTTCGCGTTCTACCGCGACCACGGTCAGCATTACTGGGACTAGGCGGGCTCGCGCTCGTGCACGGCCCAGTCGTGCTCGACGAGCACCGCGGCGTGGCCGTGCGAGGGCAGGCGCCCCGTGCCGAAGAAGTCGCCCTCGGTGACGGTGAGGTCGGTGGCGCGCATGACCCAGTCGGCGACCTCGCCGCCGACGTGGCCGAGCACGTTGACGGTGTAGCGCCCCGGGGGGAGAGGGCAGCGCGGAAGCCGACAACGAACCTCGCCCTGTGTCGGCAGCTCGCCGAGGCCATCGGCGCTCGCGGCGTC
>VAWY01000144.1 GCA_005888335.1 Actinomycetota bacterium | reverse complement strand
CGTCGAGCGCCGCCGGTGGGCCATCGGGCTCATCGTCGACGGGCGGCGCGCGCGCCTGACCGGCGCTGTCGTGCGCGTCCCGGCGCCGCCGATCTGGCCGTGGCTGCTGCTCGCGGCCCCGTTCGTGCTCGCCGCGGCGCTCGTCCTGCGCAACGGTGACACGCGGACGCACGAGCGCGCGGCGGCAGCGCTGGGCGCGGTCGCCGCCGCCGCAACCATCGTCGCCGCGCTGGACTTCGCGCTCGACCGCTACGCCTCGGCCGGGACGTGGGTCGAGAGCGCCAACGAGCTCGTCTTCACGGTCGTCGGCCTGCTCGTGCTCGCGTTCGGCGGCAGGTCGGCGCGCCTGGCGGCGGGCGGCGCGCTGGGAACGCTCGGCGTCTTCGTCGGCCTGACGAAGTTCGCCAGCCTCCTCGACGGCGTCGTCCTGTCCGCGCTGCCGGTGACCGCCACGCGCGCCGCCGTCGTGCTGGCGCTGGCCGCGGGGGCGGCGGCGCTGACGATCGCCGCGCGCTGCCTGATCGGCGGCTCGGCGCCCGCCGCGGTCGGCCGCGCGCCCGACAGCTTCTGGGAGAGCTAGGAGGTTGAGACAGCCTCTAGGCGACGATCTCGTGCTCGATCGCGCCGAGGTGCTCGATCTCGATCTTCACGCGGTCGCCGGCCTCGAGGAACCGCGGCGGGTCCATCGCAAAGCCGACGCCGGCCGGCGTCCCGGTGAGGATGAGGTCGCCGGGCTCCAGCGTGATGGCCTCGAGCAGGAAGCGCACGAGCGCCGACACGCCGAAGATGAGGTTCGCCGTCGAGGATTCCTGGCGCAGCTCCCCGTTGACCCAGGTGCGCAGCTCCAGTGACTCCGGATCGCCGACCTCGTCGGCGGTCGTGACCCACGGGCCCCACGGGCAGAACGTGTCGGCGCCCTTCGCGCGCGTCCACTGCGGCTCGCGGCGCTGGAGGTCGCGCGCGGTCACGTCGTCGGCCACCGCGAACCCGGCGACGGAGCCCCCGGCGCCCATGACGATCGCCATCTCGCCCTCGTAGTCCATGCGCCGCGACACCGCCGGGATGCGCACCGGACCATCGGGCGGCGCGCTCGCCCCGGGCGGCTTCTGGAAGACGATCGGCGCCTCGGGCGCCTGCGCGCCGGTCTCGGCGGCGTGGTCGGCGTAGTTGAGGCCGATCCCGAAGATCGCGCGCGGGCGCGGCACCGGCGCGAGCAGCCGCACGTCGGCGAGCGGCCAGACCTCGCCGCGGGCGGGCGTGATGTCGCCGCTCGCCAGCCGGTCGAGGACGGTGGTCCCCTCGGGGAACGCGGTGACGTGGTGCCCGGAGACCTCACCGGCGAGGACGGTCTCGGAGCCGTTGGGGACGAATGTGGCGAGCTTCACGGCGGCGGCAGGGTATCCGCCAGGGCCCGCAGCGCGCGGTGCACCTCGGCGTCGCGGCGCTCGGCTTCGGGGTCGATCCAGCGCCAGCGCACGCCGTCTTCGATCGCGAACGTCGCCTGACCGTGGTCCTGGACGCGCTCGACGTCGAGGCGCACCGCCACGACGCCGTCGGCGAGCTCGCCGAGGATCTCGGCGCGGCCGTGCGCGGTGACTGCCACGTCGCCCCGCGCCAGGATGACGAGCGCGGCGCGCGGGTCGGCGCGCAGCCGCGCCAGCGACTCGCGCCGGCGAGCCAGGCCGAGCAGCGCGACGGCCGGCGCGGCGCGGATCGCCGCGGAGACGGGGATCGCGTGCGGCGCGCCGCCGGCCGTGGCGAGGATCGTCACGGTCCCCGGCGGCCACTCGGGCAGCATCGTGGGGCAAGGTAACGGGTACGCGGGCGCCCATCACCCGCCGCGAGCGCCTTTTCTTCGTCCTCATCGCGATCGCCACCGCCGCGGCCGGCGTCGCGCGCTACGCCGGCGCGTCCGCGCTGCTCGCCTTCGGGATCGCGACCGTGGCCCTGGCCGGCCTGGCCTGGGTCGTCTCGTTCGCCACCGAGCAGGTCGGCGAGCGCTTCGGCCCCGGCGTGACGGGGTTGCTGCAGTCGACGCTGGGCAACCTGCCCGAGCTGTTCGTCGTCCTGTTCGCGCTCGGCGCGGGCGAGACCGTCGTCGCGCAGACGTCGATCCTCGGCTCGATCTTCGCCAACGCGCTGCTCGTCCTCGGGCTGGTCATCGTCGTCGGCGCGCGCCGCTCGGAGAACCTCTGCATGACGTTCAGCCGCCGGCTGCCCAACGACACGTCGACGCTCCTGCTCGCCTGCTCGTTCGTCATCGTCGTGGTGGCGATCTCGCTGGCCAGCAACGACCCCGCGTCGCGCCACGTCAAGGCGATCTCGTCGATCGCCGCGGTGACGCTGCTGAGCGTGTACCTGATCTGGGTGGTCGGCTACATCCGCGGCGACCGCCCGTCCGAGCAGGCCCAGGAGACGCACGGCCCGCGGGTGCCGCTGGCGGTGGCCGCGGGCCTGCTCGCCGCCGCCGGCGTGGGCGCCGCGTTCGTCTCGGACTGGTTCGTGCACGCGCTGCGCCCGACGATCGACCAGCTCGGCATCTCGGACGCGTTCGCCGGCCTGGTCATCGTGGCGATCGCCGGCAACGCGGTGGAGAACGCGACGGGGGTCATCCTCGCCGACAAGGGCCAGCCCGACCTCGCGATCTCGGTCGTCAAGAACTCGGTCGCCCAGATCGCGGCGTTCCTGTTCCCGGTCCTCGTCCTCGCCTCGCTGTTCTTCGCGAAGTCGCTGACCTTCGCGATCGACCCCGTCTACGTCGGCGCGCTGCTGCTCACGGCGATCGCGGTCTGGCAGGTCACCGGCGACGGCGAGGCCGCCGCCTTCGAAGGCTGGGCCCTGATCGGGACCTACGTGATATTGGCCGCGCTGACGCTGTACGAGTAGTCCTCGCCGGGCTCCTCGGGCGCCGCCCACTGCTCGACGAACTCGGCCAGGCGCCCCGGGCGCTCGCGCTGCGGGTGGTGGCCCATGCCCGGCCAGAACTCGACGTGAGCCTGCGGCAGCGCGGTGCGCAGGCCCTCGGCGTGAGTCGTCGGCACGAGCGCGTCGTGGGCGCCCCACAGGGCGGCGACCCGGCCGTGGAAGTCCAGGCGCCGGCGCTCCGCGCGGCCGGCGTGCGCGATGGCGATCGTCGCGGCGCGCACGCCGAGCGGCGCGCGCGCGGCGCGCCGGCGCAGGCGGGCGAGCAGGTCGCGCTCGGGCAGCCGGCGGTGGGCGACGAACGTCGCGTACGCGGCGGTCACGGTGAGCGGGTTGACCAGCGCGAGGGGCATGGCCAGCATGGCGACGTCGACGACGATGGGCTTCGTGAGCGCCTCGGCCAGGCCGATCCGGCCGAAGCCGGCCGGCGCGAGCAGGACGAGCGACGCGACGCTCGGCGCGCGCTCGGCGACGTCGGCGGCCACCGCGCCGCCGAGCGAGTGCCCGACGAGCGCGCAGGGGCCCACGTCCAAGCGCTCGAGCGCGGCGACGACGTCGTCGGCGTAGGCCTCGATCCGCGGGCGCCCGGGGAGCCCCGAGCCGCCGAAGCCGGGGAGGTCGATCGCCACGCAGGGCCGCTCGGTCCGGGCGGCGAGGCTGGCCCAGCCCTCCGAGCAGTCGAACAGCCCGTGCAGCAGGACGAGCGGCTCCCCGGCGCCGTCCCAGGTGCGAACCGTCAGCCGCCGGCCGGCGGGCAGCGAAACCGAGGAGACGGTGGGCGTGCGCATGGCGATCGGTCCAATGATCGGCATTTCCGTTTCGCAGCGATAGCGAGATTTTTCACATCGATGGTGCGGTTTCCCGCACCGTCAAGACGCCGGGAGGCTCTCTGGGTTACGGAACGGCGCGGGCCGACGCTTTTCCCATGTCCCCCAGCACTCCTCCCAAGGCTCCGCTCGCCGCCCGCATGGGCCGCTGGAGCGCGGCCCACCGCAAGACGGCGATCTTCGGCTGGATCGGCCTCGTCGTCGTCGCGCTCGCCGTCGGCAGTGCGCTCGGCACGAAGACGATCCAGCGCGGCCACGACGGCACGGGCAGCTCGGGCCGCGCGGACCGCATCCTCGCCGACGAGTTCCCCCAGCCCGCCGCCGAGCAGGTTCTCGTGCAGGCCCGCCATGGCGCGCTGAGAACGACGGATCCCCGCGTCCGCGCCGCCGTCTCCGACGTCGTCGCCCGCCTGTCCCCGCTGCCGCAGGTCAAGGACGTCAAGTCGCCCTTCGCCCCCGGCAACGCGGGGCAGATCAGCAAGGACGGGCGCTCGCTCGTCGTCCGGTTCGACCTCCGCGGCAAGTCCGAGGACGCCGCCGACCGGGTCCAGCCGGCGCTCGACGCAGTGGCCCGCGTGCAGGCCGCTCATCCGTCGCTGCGCATCGAGCAGTTCGGCGACGCCAGCGTGAGCAAGGCCTTCGACGACAAGCTCGGCGAGGACTTCCGCCGCGCGGAGTTCCTCTCGCTGCCGATCACGCTGGCCATCCTCATCCTGACGTTCGGCGCGCTGGTGGCCGCCGGCCTCCCGGTGCTGCTCGCGCTGACGTCGGTCGGCGCGACGATCGGCCTCGTCGGCGTGGTCAGCCAGATCTCCGCCGTCGACGAGTCGATCTCGTCGGTGATCCTGCTGATCGGGATGGCGGTCGGCGTCGACTACTCGCTGTTCTACATGCGCCGTGAGCGCGAGGAGCGCGCGGCGGGCGCCTCCAACGGGCAGGCGCTGGCCACCGCGTCGGCCACGTCCGGCCGCGCCGTGCTCATCTCCGGCGTGACCGTCATGGCGGCGATGGCCGGCATGTACCTCACGGGCTCGAAGACGTTCGCCTCGTTCGCGACCGGCACGATCCTCGTCGTCGCCGTGGCGATGCTCGGGTCGGTCACGGTGCTGCCCGCGCTGCTGAGCAAGCTCGGCGACCGCATCGAGAAGGGCCGCATCCCCGGCCTGCACCGCGAGAAGGCGACCGAGTCGCGGTTCTGGGGCTGGATCGTCGACCGCGTCATGCGCCGGCCGCTGGTCGCCGGCGCTCTGGCCACCGCGCTGCTGGTGACGATGGCGCTGCCCGCGTTCGGGATGCACACCGGGCTGCCCGGCACGCAGGGGCTGCCGCGCGACCTGGCCATCATGAAGACGTACGACCGCATCCAGGCCGCGTTCCCGGGCGGGCCGGAGCCGGCGCAGGTGGTCGTCCAGGCCGGCGACGTGACGGCGCGACCCGTCGTCGCGGCGATCCACGACCTCACCGCGCGCGCCGAGCGCGACCCGCAGATGGGCCGCCCGGTCAGCGCGTCGGTCAGCTCGAGCCACCGCACCGCGGTCGTCTCGATCCCGCTGGCCGGTGCGGGCACGGACGCGGCGTCCAACGCCGCGCTGGCGAAGCTCCGCGACGCGCTGGTCCCGCAGACGGTCGGGCGGGTGTCGGGCGTGCGCGCGGACGTGACGGGCATGACTGCCGGTTCGAAGGACTTCAACGACCTGCTGAAGTCCAACGCGCCGATCGTCTTCGCCTTCGTCCTGTCGCTGGCCTTCCTGCTGCTGCTGGTGACGTTCCGCTCGCTGGTGATCCCGATCAAGGCGATCGTGCTCAACCTGCTCAGCGTCGGCGCGGCCTACGGCGTCCTCGTCTGGATCTTCCAGGACGGCCACGGCGAGAAGCTGCTCGGCTTCCAGTCCAACGGGGCGATCACCTCGTGGCTGCCGCTGTTCCTCTTCGTGATCCTGTTCGGCCTGTCGATGGACTACCACGTGTTCATCCTCAGCCGGATCCGCGAGGCCGTGGACCGCGGCATGAAGACGGGCGACGCGGTGGCGCACGGCATCAAGTCGACGGCCGGCGTGGTGACCAGCGCGGCGGTCGTCATGGTCGGCGTGTTCTCGATCTTCGCGACGTTGTCGCTGCTCGAGTTCAAGCAGATGGGCGTCGGCCTGGCCGTCGCGGTGCTCATCGACGCGACGGTCATCCGCGGCGTGCTGCTGCCGGCGAGCATGAAGCTGCTCGGCGACTGGAACTGGTACCTGCCGCACTGGCTGGGCTGGCTGCCCAAGCTCGAGCACGCGCCGGCGCCGGCGGTTGCGGGCGCCCGCGCGTGAGTCCCGTCCTCAGGCGCTGGTGCCGGTCAGCTCGGTGGACGGGATGATCTGGTAGGCGGCGCCGGGGACGCCCCCGATGGCGAGGATGCGCAGCCCCTCGGGCCCGGTGGTGATCTTCCGCTTCACCCCGGGCCCGACGCGCACCATGACGTCGGGGTTGAGCTCGATGTCGTCGCCCTCGACCTGCATGCGCCCCGAGCCGCGGATGAACGCGTAGATCTCCTCCTGGCCGTCCTCGGAGTGGTCGTGCTCGGGATAGCCCTCTGACAAGTTCGGCGGCAGGTCGAGGACCTGGATGCCGAACGCGCTGGCGCCGAGCTCGGCGCGCGCCTTCTTGAAGGCGCCCTGGAAGGAGGCCTCCATGTCGTCGATGCGTTTCGCGCAGTATCCGGACATGCCTGGAGCCTGCCATGCTGCGCGCCTGGGCGCCGCCTACGACAGCCTCGGCCGGACGTACACCGCCACGCGCGCCGAGGACCCGCGCATCGCGGCGCGCATCCACGCCGCGCTGGGCGACGCGCGCACGGTCGTCAACGTCGGGGCGGGGACCGGGCACTACGAGCCGCGCGACCGCTGGGTGCTCGCGGTCGAGCCGTCGGCGACGATGATCGCCCAGCGCCCGCCGGGCGCCGCGCCGGTGGTCCGGGCGAGCGCCGAGCGCCTGCCGCTCGCCGACCGCACGGTCGACGCGGCGATGGCTGTCATGACCGTCCACCACTGGGCCGACTGGCGCGCGGGCGTCGCCGAGATGGTGCGGGTGGCGCGCCGGCGCGTGGTCGTGTGGACGTTCGACCCCGACGCGCTCGACGCGCTGTGGATCGCCCGCGACTATCTCCCGGAGACGATCGCGATCGAGCGCGCCCGCACGCCGCCGCTCGACGAGTTCGTCGTGGCGCTCGGCGGCGGCGCTCGGGTCGAGCCGGTGCCGATCCCTCGCGACTGCCGCGACGGCGTCGCCGCCGCGTTCTACGCCCGGCCCGAGCGCTACCTCGACCCGGTCGTGCGCGCGGGGATGTCGTCGTTCGCGCACCTCGCGGATGACGCGCTGGCCCGGCTCGCCGCCGACCTCGAGAGCGGCGCGTGGGACCAGCGCTACGGACACTTGCGCGAGCTGCCGGAGCTCGACGCCGGCTACCGGCTCGTCGTCGCCGAGCGATGACGATCCGCTGGGCTTCGGCGGGCGACGTCGACGCCGTGATCGCGCTGTGGGCGGCGGCGCGCACCACGGCGGCGAGCACGCCCGACGACGCGGCGGGCGTCGAGGGCGCGATCGCCCTCGGGGCGCTGCTGGTCGCCGAGGTCGACGGGGCGCTCGTCGGCACGCTGATCGCCGGCTGGGACGGGTGGCGCGGGAACATGTACCGCCTCGCTGTGCTGCCTTCGCATCGCCGGCGCGGCGTTGCCCGGGCGCTCGTGGCCGCGGGCGAGCGCCGGCTGCGCGAGCTGGGCGCGCGGCGCATCACCGCGCTCGTCGCGCGCGACGACGCCGCGGCCGCGAGCGTCTGGCGCGACGCCGGCTTCGCGCACGACGAGGCGATCGCCCGCTTCGTCAGGAACCTCTGAGCTCGCGCGACAACAGCTGGTTGCCGCGCTCGAGCTGGTCGCGCGTCGCCGCCCCGACCGATGACGCGCCGGTCGCCCGGTTGATCCTCGCATGGATCGAGCGGTGCTCCTCGCCGGTGCGCCGCGCCAGCCGCGCGACGAGCCCGGCGCGCTCCTCGCGCAAGCGCTCGCGGCCGGCGAAGCCCGGCTCGATCGGCTCCGGCGCCGAGAAGGCCTGCAGCGCCGGGCTCGGGGCCGGGTCGGTCGCGAACAGCTGCATCGTCTCGGTGAGGATCGCGTCGCCCGCGAACGCGCTCGAGCTCAGCGCCGCGAACGCCGCCTCGTCGGCCGCGCGGCGCTCGACCGGCTCGTCGGGCGGCTCGTCGACCGCCTCGCCGGGCGCGAGGACGAGCGCGTGGTTGCGCTCCTCCTCGACGCGGGCGGCCAGGTCGGTGAGCTGCGGGTCGGCCGGGAGCAGCAGGTAGCTCATCTGGTGCTCGGGCGCGGGGGTGCAGCGGATGAAGCGCCCGACGACCTGGCGGAAGAAGAGCTCGGTGCGCGCCGTCGTCGCGTAGACGCCGACGCGCAGGCGCGGGATGTCGACGCCTTCGGAGACCATGAGGACGGAGACGAGCCAGCGGCGCGTGCCGGCGGCGAACGCGGCGATGCGCGCGCTCGCGTCGGGCTCGTCGCTGGTGACGATCTCCGGGCGCTCACCGGCGACGCGCTCCAGACGCGCGGCGATCGCGCCCGCGTGCTCCTTGTCGGCGGCCACGACGAGGCCGCCGGCGTCGCGGTGGCCCGCGCCGCGCACCTCGGACAGACGCGCGTCGGCGTCGCGCAGGACGTGGCCCATCCAGTCGCCGCCCGCGTCGAGCGCGGTGCGCAGCCGCCGCGCGCTCTCCGCGCGCGGCAGCACGACGTCGAACGTGGCGCTGCGGCGCGCGCCGTCGCCCATCCACTCCATCTCGCCGTCGTAGGGCAGGAAGGTGATCGGGCGGCAGACGCGGTCGACGAGCGCCTGCGGGTAGCCGTAGATGAAGTCGGCGCGCGAGATCCCGTCGGCGTCGTACGTCACCCACGGGATCGCCGCGTTGTCGGAGCGAAACGGCGTGCCCGACAGCAGCAGACGGAACTCGGCGGCGCCGAAGGCCTCGAGCGCCCGGGCGCCCCACGCGGCGTGCTCGCCCATGTGGTGCGGCTCGTCGGCGACGACGAGCGTCGCGCGCTGCGCGGCCCGGGCGTGCGTGCGCGGGCCGGCGGCGACCGCCTGGTAGGTGACGGCGACGCCGTGGCGGTCGCGGGGCTCGGGCCCGTCGGCGTTGGGCCGGTTGGGCTCGAGGTCGATGCCGTAGCGGGCGGCGTCGGCGGCCCACTGGCGGCAGATGTGCGCGGTCGGCCCGACGACGGCGACGCGCGCGACGCGCCCGGCGCGCAGCATGTCGTGCGCGACGCGCAGCCCGAACGTGGTCTTGCCGGCGGCCGGGGTGGCGGAGGCGAGGAAGCTGTCGCCGTCGTGGGCGGCCAGCGCCGCCGTCGCCTGGCGCTGCCAGGCGCGCAGCGGACGGGTGACCGGCCAGGCGGGCAGATCGGAGGTGGGTGAGAGGGTGCTCGACACGGGTATGGCGGGGCGAGCACCGTACGGTCGGCTCCGGTCGGAAGCAGAAAGGCCCGCAGATGCCGCGCACAGCTCTCGTCCTCGCTCTCGCCGCGCTGGCGAGCGCCGTCCTCGCCGGGCCGGCGGCGGCCGCGATCCCCCCGCCACCGCCCCCGTTCGGCCACGCCTGCCAGCCGCAGGGCGCCGTCCTCTTCTGCCCGACGGCGAGCGACGCCGAGCGCGTCCCGAGCTTCGACGGCACGCCGCTCGACGTCGACGTCACGCTGCCCGGGCAGGGCGCCCCGCCGTTCCCGACGATCGTCCTGCTGCACGGCTTCGGCTCCAGCAAGGGGGCCTTCGAGTCCGCCGACCCCGAGGCGACGGGCGACAAGGCGCGCTACAACAGCGCGTACTACGCGACGCGCGGCTACGCGGTCGTCACGCCGTCGCTGCGCGGGTTCGGGCGGTCGTGCGGCGGGGCGAACTCGCGCACGCCGGACTGCGCCAAGGGCTTCATCCACCTGGCCGACCAGCGCTACGAGGCGCGCGACGTCCAGACGCTGCTGGGGCTGCTGGTCGACGAGGGCGTCGCCGACCCGGACAAGCTGG
Organism: Actinomycetota bacterium; assembly: GCA_005888335.1. Next base: position 34,224 of record VAWY01000144.1, on the reverse strand, counting down.
CGGTGTCGGGCGAGTCCTACGGCGGCGGGCTGTCGCTGATGCTGGCCGTCCTGCGCGACCGCGTGCGCCTGCCCGACGGCACGTTCGCGCCGTGGACGAGCCCCGCGGGCACGCCGCTGCGCATCGCCGCCGCCGCGCCGGTCATCCCGTGGTCTGACCTCGCCGCCGCGCTGCTGCCCAACGGCCGCTACCGCGACACGTCGGCGCCGTCGCCGACCGTCGGCCAGGCCCCCGCGGGCGTCCCGATCAAGAGCTGGCTCGACCTGCTCTTCACCGCCGCCAAGGCGACCGGCTTCGTGGCCAAGCCGGGAAGCGCGCCGGGGGCGGACCTGACGCGCTGGAAGGCACGGCTGGACAAGGGCGAGCCCTACGGCAAGGACGTGGCGGCGATTCTTGGCGAGATCTACCGCTTCCACTCCGCGCTGTCGCTGCCGCGGTCGGCGAGCGGCGTGGCGCCGATGCTCATCTCGACGGGTTGGACCGACGACCTGTTCCCCTCCGACCAGGCGCTGCGCGCCTACACGCTGCTGCGGGGCGAGCCGCATCTCTTCCTGGGCAACTTCGGCCATCCGCGCGGTGGCAACAAGGGCACGACGCTCGCGGCGCGCAACGCTGCGATCGAGAATTTCATCGTTTGCTCCGTGCCGGCCCCGGCGACGACCTGCGCTTCGTCGCTGCCGGTCGCCGCGATGCTCACGGAGTGCCCGGCGCGCGCGCCCGACGGCGCGGTGCGCCAGTTCAAGACGTACTCGGCGATCCACCCCGGCCAGCTGCTCATCCGCGGCGGCGGCGCGACGCAGACGATCCGCTCGGACCGCGCCGACGCCCGGGCCGACAAGGCGTTCAACCCGATCGGCGGCACGACGGACCCGTGCCGGTCGATCCGGCCGGCGCGCCCGCGCGGTCAGGCGGTCTACGCCTTCCGGTCGCCCGGTCTGACGCTGATGGGCGCCCCGGCGATCGCGGCGCGCATTCGCGTCCGGGGCGGCCCGGGGCAGCTCGTCGCGCGGCTCTACGACCAGGACGCCAAGAGTCACGCCGAGCGGTTGATCAGCCGCGGCGTCTACCGGCTGACGCCCAACGAGCACGGCTCGATCGTCTTCCAGCTGCACGGCAACGGCTACACGATCGACCGCGGCCGGACGATCCGCCTCGAGCTGAGCGGCTCGGACGCGACGTACTACCGCCGTAGCGACAAGCGCTTCACCGTGAGCGTCAGCGGCGTGAGGCTCCAGCTGCCGACGCTCGACGACCCCGACGCCAGCCGGGGGATCACGAGGTTCGCCCCGCTCAGGGCCGGCTGAGCCGGGACCCGCCCCGATTCTCGCGGCGCGAGACGCCCGGACGCCTTCGCCGTCCGGCTTCGGCCGCGAACCGAAGGGGTCACCCTGCGGATGCGCGGCCGAAGCCGTCTGACTCGGCCTCCGGACGCCTCGCATCCACGAGCTATCGGCGGATCCCGGCTAACCGCGAGACTGGCGGGGTGCTGTCGCGGCGCTCCGCCCTCGTCCTCGCCGTCTCGGCCGGCCTCGCGCTGGCCGACGCGTCGGTCGTCGCGCTCGCGCTCCCGGCGCTGCTGCGCGAGCTCGACACGACGGTCGAGGGCGTCGCCGCGGTGCTCGGCGTCTACGTGCTCGTGCTCGCCGCGGCGCTGCCGGTCGCCGGGGAGCTCGAGCGCCGCCACGGGGCGGCGCGGGTCGGCGCGGCCGGGCTGGCGCTCATGGCCGGTGCCTCGCTCGTGTGCGCGGCGGCTGGGTCCCTGGGCGTGCTGCTCGCCGGCCGCGCGGTGCAGGCGGCGGGCGGCGCGGCCGGGCTACTGGCCGCCTTCACGCTGCTCGACGGGGCGGGGCGCGGGCGGCGGCTGTGGGTGGCGGCGGCGGTCTTCGGCACCGCCGCCGGCCCCGCGCTCGGCGGCGCGCTGACCGAGGCGCTCGGCTGGCGGGCGATCTTCATCGCGCAGGCGCCGGTCGCGCTCGCCGCGGCCGTCGTCGCGTTCCGCGCAGCCGCGGTCTCGCACGCGGTGCCGGCGCCCGCGCGCAGCCCGCTGCCCGCCGGCCCGGCTGCCGCGCTCGGGTTCGTCGCCGCCGCGCTCACCGCGGTGCTCTTCCTGCTCGTCCTCGAGCTCGTCGCCGGGTGGAGCGTCGACCCGCTGGTCGCGGCCGCGGCGGTCAGCGTGGTGCCGGTGTCCGCGCTGGCGGCCTCGCGGGTGCGCGGGCCGGCCGCGGTGCGCGCCGTCACCGGCGCGCTGCTCATCGGCGCCGGGACGCTGTGCCTCGCCTACCTGCCCGGCGCGTCGGTCGCCTGGACGATCCCGCCGCAGGTCCTCGCCGGCGCCGGCATGGGCCTGGCGCTGCCCGCCCTGAGCGGCGAGCTGCTGCTCGAGCGCAGCGCGGGCGACGCCGCGCGGCTGCTCTGCCTGCGCCACGTCGGCATCGCGGCCGTGCTCGCTGCGCTCGCGCCGGTCGTCAGCCATCAGCTCGACGCCTCCACGCACACCGCGCGCCTGCGCGGCGTGGCGCTCGTCCTCGACGCGCGCCTGCCGCCCCAGGACAAGCTGTCGCTCGCACCGGCGCTGCTCACCGGCGTGCGCAGCAAGGACCCGCGCGGCGAGCTGCGCGACGCGATCGACGAGCAGCGCGACCAGTTCAGCGGCGCCGAGCGCGCGACGTTCGACACGCTCGCCGACCGCGCAGACGAGACGCTCGTCGCCGCGGTCGGCGACGCCTTCGACGAGGCGTTCCTGATCGCCGGCGCGCTCGGCGTGCTCGCCGCGGCCGTGCTCGTGCTCTTCGGCGCTCCGGTCGCCCGCGGGCGCCTGGCCATCGCGCTCGCGGCGGTCTCGCTGCTCGCCGTCCCCGCCTACGCGCTGCTCCACCGCTCGCGGGCGCCCAAGCCCGTCACGATCGCCGATCCGTGCGCGCCGCGCCGGCTCCCCGGCACCGGGGGGCTGACGGGCGCGCTGCAGGACGTCGCGCTGCGGCAGCTCGATCGCTCTGCCTGCAGCATCGGCTCCTCGCGCGAGGAACTCGTGCTGGCGCTGGCCGACGACGCCGACGCCCAGCGCTTCAAGCGGCGCTACGGCGTCGATCCGCGGTCGCTCACCGGCCTACTCTCGATCCTGTTCGGATGACCGTCGTCCGCTGGCTGCACCTCTTGGCCATGGCCTTCTTCGTCGGCGGCCAGCTCGTCCTCGTCGCCGCGGTCGTCCCCGTCGCGCGGGGCACCGAGCAGATGCGAGCGATGGCGCGGCGCTTTGGGTACGGGACGCTGGTCGCGCTCGCCGTCCTGGTCGTCACGGGGACGCAGATGGCGTCGTACTACCACCGCTGGTCGGATGGGACGCTGCATGTGAAGCTCGCGCTGGTGGCTGTCGCCGGGGTGCTCGTCGGCGTGCATATCCGGCGGCCGGCGTGGCACGTGCTCGATGGGGCGATCTTCGTGGTCTCGCTGGCGATCGTGTGGTTGGGGGTGGCGCTGGCGCATTAGGCGCGGCGTCCCGCGCGCTTTCGCGCTCCGGTCGCGGCCGCGCTCGTGGCACCGAGGGGATGCCGATCGTGGTCCGCGCCCGGGCGGCGCGGCATCGTCCGCGGTCGCGGCTCCCCGAGTGGGGAACGAAAGGGCGCATAGTGAGCGGTTTCGTTCCCCACCCACGCGAGGCGAGCGGAAACGCGCCAGGACCAGCGCCGCTGGCGTGCATGCGTCAAGAAGCGCATGACAGTCATGCGCTTCTTGACATACGCGACAGCCTTGGCGCGTAGCCGCTCGCTCCCCCGGGGAGCCGCGTCCGCGCACGGAGCCGGGCGGCCGGGGCGCAGACCCGGCCGCGTTCCCCTCGGTGCCATCGGACCACGCCCCGACCCGCGGCCCACGAAACGAGCGGAGCGCCCAAACGACCTACGCAGCCCCCACCAACGACTCCAACGGCGTATCGACATCCGCCAGCGCGTCGCGATCGACCACCACGCCCGACCGGATCAGCTCCTGGATCGGCCCCGTCACATCCCACACGTTCAGATTCAGCCCGGCCGTCACGCGCCCGTCGCGCAGCCAGAACGCGATGAAGCCGGCGGGCGCGAGCTCACCGCGGACGACGAGCTCGTCGTCGGCGCCGGCAAGCCCGCTGTACTCCAGGCCCACGTCGTACTGGTCGGAGAAGAAGTACGGCAGGCGGTCGTACACGACCTCGCGCCCGGCCATCGAGCGCCCGGCCGCCGCGCCCTGGTTCAAAGCGTTCGCCCAGTGCTCGACGCGCACGCGCTCGGCGTAGCGCGGGTGCTCCTGCCCGGCGACGTCACCCGCCGCGAAGATCCCCGGCGCGCTCGTGCGCAGCGCCGCGTCGACGAGCACGCCGTCGCCGACCGCGAGCCCGGCGTCCTGCGCGAGCTGGACCCGCGGCGCGACGCCGATCCCCACGACCGCGAAGTCGCACTCGATCGAGCGGCCGTCGCTCGTGCGCACGGCGCGCAGCGCGCCGTCGCCCTCGAACGCCTCCACGCCGGTCCCGGTCAGGACCTCCACGCCGTGGTCGGCATGCACGTCGCGCAGGACGCGGGCCACCTCCGGCCCGAGCACGCGCACCAGCGGAAGCTCGAGCGGCTCGACCATGACCACGTCGAGCCCGCGCTGGCGCGCCGACGCGGCGACCTCGCAGCCGATCCACCCGCCGCCGACCACGGCGAGCCGGCCGCCGCCGCGCTCGAGGCGCTCGCTGATCGCGTCGGAGTCGTCGACCGAGCGCAGCACGTGCACGCCCTCCAGCTCGGCGCCCGGCGCGCGCAGGCGGCGCGGCTCGGCGCCGGTGGCCAGCAGCAGCGCGGCGAAGCGCAGCTCCTCGCCGGAGTCGAGCTTCGCCACCGACGCGCCGGCGTCGATCGACGCCACCCGCTCGCCGGTGCGCAGCTCGACGTCGTGCTCGGCGTACCAGCCCTCCTCGTGGACGTAGATCTTCTCCCGCGGCGCCTCACGGCGCAGGTACTCCTTGCTCAGCGGCGGGCGCTCGTACGGGCGCTCGCGCTCCTCGGTGACGACGACGATCCGCCCGTCGAAGCCCTCCTCGCGCAGCGCCTCGGCCGCCTTGCCCGCGGCCAGCCCGCCGCCGACGATCAGATGTGTCTCGCTCATAGCACCGGTAGCTGATCACACGCGGCCACTTCTTACCGCGCGCGGTAAGAATGGCCACTCGGCCGGCGCTCGCTCGACCGCTACGTCGAGCTCGAGGTCGCCGGCGCGGACGCCGAGGCCGCCGTGCCGGTGATGCGCGCCCATCTCGAGGGCTGCGCCGCCTGCCGCGAGGACCACGACTCCCTCCTCGCGCTGGTCAGCGGCCGGACACCACCGGCGTAAGAACCGCCCCCCGGGCGTCGCCAACGGGGCCATGCATTCACTTCGCTTTCTCTCACGCCCGATCGCCGTCGCCGCGGCCGCGAGCGCACTCACCGTCGCGGGCGTCGCGGGCGCGACGCCGGCGAGCCATCACGCCGCCGCCAAGGCCACGGTCCAGCGGAAGGCCTTCCACGACGACATGCGCAGGCTGTGGGAGGACCACATCACGTGGACGCGCCTGGCGATCGTCAGCTTCGCCGCCGGCGACCCCGACCTCAAGGCCACCGAAGCGCGGCTGCTGGCCAACCAGACCGACATCGGCGACGCCATCAAGCCGTTCTACGGCGCCAAGGCCGGCAACCGGCTGACCGCGCTGCTCAGGCAGCACATCCTCGGCGCGGTCGACGTCCTCCAGGCCGCCAAGGCCGGCGACAAGGCCGCGCTGGCCAAGGCCAACGCCGCCTGGTACGCGAACGCCAACCAGATCGCTGACTTCCTCAGCAAGGCCAACCCGCGCAACTGGCCGCGCGCCGCGCTGCGCTCGATGATGAAGATGCACCTCGACGAGACGCTCAAGGAGGCGTCCGACGAGCTCACCGGCCACTACGCGGCGAGCGTCACCGACTACGACCACGTCCACCATCACATCCTCGCGATGGCCGACGCGCTGAGCGGGGGCATCGTCAGGCAGTTCCCCAGCCGCTTCCGGTAGCCCAGGCCGCGCGGGCGGGGGCGTCTAGTCTCCCGCCCCATGGCCAGCACCGAGACCGCCCTCGAAGACCCCGACCTCCTCCAGACCGCCTGGGATCTCGACCCGCTCGTGGACGGGCGCGGCGACGAGGGCGCGCTGGCCTGGCTCGACGAAGCCGAGCGCCGTGCTATCGCGTTCGCCGACCGCTACGCCGGGCGCGTCGCCGACCTCGACGGGCCGCAGCTCGTCGAGGCGATGCGCGAGCTCGAGGCGATCGAGGAGCTCGCCGGCAAGGCCGGGACGTACGCCGGCCTGCGCTTCTCGACCGACACGAGCGATCCGGCCCGCGGCGCGCTGCTGCAGCGCGTCCAGGAGCGAGGGACGGCGATCGAGACCAAGCTCCTGTTCTTCGGCCTCGAGTGGGCGGCCCTCGACGACGAGCGCGCCGAGGAGCTGTTGGCCGCCGAGGGGCTCGACTTCGCCCGCCACCACCTACGCATGGAGCGCCGCTACCGCCCCTACCTGCTCTCCGAGCCCGAGGAGAAGATCCTCACCGAGAAGCAGGTCAGCGCGCGGGCGGCGTGGGCGCGGCTGTTCGCCGAGCAGGTCTCGGCCATCGAGGTCGGCGAGGCCGGCAAGCCGCTCGACAGTGCGCTGGCCCGCCTGTCGTCGGCTGATCGCTCGGTGCGCGAGCAGACCGCGCGCGACGTGACCGAGGCGCTTGCGCCGGGGCTGCGCACGCGCGCGTTCATCCTCAACACGCTGCTCGCCGACAAGGCCACCGACGACCGCCTGCGCGGCTACCCGACGTGGATCTCGAGCCGCAACCTCGCCAACGAGGTCTCCGACGAGTCCGTCGAGGCGCTCGTCAGCGCCGTGCAGGAGCGCTACGCGGCGATCCCGCAGCGCTGGTACCGCCTCAAGGCCCAGATGCTCGGCGTGCCCAAGCTGGCCGACTTCGACCGCGCCGCGGCGGTGACCAGCGAGGAGCCGGTCTTCCGCTGGGGCGAGGCGCGCGACCTCGTCCTCGACGCGTTCGCCAGCTTCAGCCCCGTGCTCGAGCGCGAGGCGCGCCGCTTCTTCGACGAGCGCTGGATCGACGCGCCGGTGCGCCCGGGCAAGCGCGGCGGCGCGTTCGCGACGACCGCGGTGCCCAGCGTGCACCCCTACGTGATGCTCAACTTCACCGCCAAGCGCCGCGACGTCCTGACGCTCGCCCACGAGCTCGGCCACGGCCTGCACTTCGCGTTCGCCGCGCACCAGGGCATCCTCCAGCAGCACACGCCGCTGACCGTCGCCGAGACCGCCAGCGTCTTCGGCGAGGCGATCGTCTTCGGGCGGCTGCTCGAGCAGGCCGAGACGCCCGAGTCGCGCCTGGCGCTGCTGGCCGAGGCGATCGAGGGCGCGATCGCCACGGTGTTCCGCCAGACGGCGATGAACCGCTTCGAGGACGCCGTCCACACCACGCGGCGCTCCGTGGGCGAACTCAGCGTCGACCGCTTCGGCGAGCTGTGGGCGAGCACGCAGGAAGACCTCTTCGGCGACGCCGTCGAGGTCACCGAGGGCTACCGCACCTGGTGGAGCTACATCCCCCACTTCATCAACACGCCCGGCTACGTGTACGCCTACGCCTACGGCCAGCTGCTCGCGCTCAGCGTGTACCGCCGCTACCGCGACGAGGGCGAGTCGTTCGTGCCCAGCTACCTCGAGATGCTGGCCGCGGGCGGCTCGATGCTCCCTGAGGACCTCGCGCGGATCGTGGGGGTCGACCTCTCCGACCCGGGCTTCTGGTCGGCGGGCCTGGACCTCGTCGCCGAGCAGCTCGACGACGCCGAGGCCGCGGCGCGCGAGGCGGGGCGGATCGACTGATGGCTGGTTCCGCGGCCGTCATGCCCGGATGGCCGTGGATCGCGGATGCCGGGCGCCGCACGCCGGACCGGCACAGTGCCAGCGGCACGGGCCGGTCTCGGCGGGTGGCGATCCGGCGCCGCGAGGCGCGGTCAGCCGGGTGCGAGGGTTGTGGAATCAGTCATCGGCGGCGGAGCAGCCGCCGCAGGACGGACTGCGCCGCGTTGCAGCCGTTCATTCCGTGCACCCCGGCGCCGGGCGGCGTCGCGGCGGAGCAGATGAAGACCCCGGGGATGCCGGTGCTGTACGGGTCCAGCGCCAGCCGGGGCCGGATCACGATCTGCAGCGGCGTGTTCGCCCCGGTGATGATGTCGCCGCCGACGTAGTTCTCGTTGCGCGCGGCGATCTCGCGCGTCGAGCGCACCCTCGTCGCGACGATCCGCTCGCGGAACCCGGGTGCGAAGCGCTCGATCTGGTCGACGATCGCCTGCGCGGCGTCGCCGTCGTAGCCGTTCGGGACGTGCGCGTAGGCCCACAGCGGGTGCACGTCGCCCGACGAGCGCCCGGGGTCGGCGAGGTACTGCTGGGAGACGAGCACGAACGGCCGCTCCGGCATCCGCCCGCGGTTGATGTCGCGCTCGCCGGCGACGATCTCCTCGAAGGGCCCGGCGGCGTGGACGGTCCCCGCGCGGCGGCAGGCCTCGTTCGTCCAGGGCACGCCGCCCTGCACCGCGAAGTCGACCTTGAACGCCGCGGGACCGTGGCGGTAGCGCCGGTAGGCGCGCTCGACGCGCCGGGGCAGGCGCTCGCCCGCGACGTCGGCGGCGCGCGCGGGCGCCAGGTCGAGCACGACCGCGTCCGCGCCGGGCAGCTCGGACAGCGAGCGCACGCGCACGCCGGTCTCGATCGTCCCCCCGTGCTCGCGCAGGACCGCGGCGAGCGCGTTGGTGATCGCTTGCGAGCCGCCGCGCGCCACCGCCCAGCCGAAGCGGTGGCCGGCGCAGATGAGCGCCGTGCCGACCGACGAGCTCATCGGGCGGGTCAGGGGCGCGAGCGCGTGCGCGGCGACGCCGCCGAACAGCGCGCGCGCCTGCGGCGTGCGCCAGGCGCGCGCCAGCACGGTCGCGGGCAGCGCGGCCGGCACGCCGAAGCGCGTCAGCCGCAGCGGGTGGCGCGGGACGTGCAGGACGGGGCGGAACAGGTCCTCGCTGAGCGCGTCGAACGACTGGGCGGGGGCGCCGAAGACCCGCCGCCACGCGGCGCCGTCGTCGCCGAGCCCCGCCACGGTGGCGTCGAGCGAGCGCAACATCACTCCCGCGCTGCCGTCATCGAGCGGATGCGCGCAGTCGACCTCCGGCCAGCGCCACTCGAGCCCGTGCCGCTCGAGCCCGAGCGACCGCAGGAACGGCGAGCCGACCGCCATCGGGTGCACTGCCGAGCAGCAGTCGTGCAGCAGCCCGGGGACGGTGAGCTCGGCGCTGCGGGCACCGCCGCCGATGGTGTCCTCGGCCTCGAGCACGGTCACGGCGACGCCCTCGCGGGCGAGCGCGACCGCGCAGGCCAGCCCGTTCGGGCCGGCGCCGACCACGATGGCGGAGCTCATGCCGGCGTCAGGCCGCGGTCGGCGCTGCGGCGCGTGGTGACGTCGACCGGGAAGTCGAACGACCCCTCCAGCCACGGCCCGCGCTTGACCATCTCGGCGACGTCGACCCAGCCCTCCTCGAGCACCCCGGTCGCGGCGTCGAGGATGCGGTAGTGCTGGCGCTGGACGTGCGCGGGCTGGCCCTCGAGCGCCACCACGCGCAGCTCGCCGGGCTCGAAGGCGCACTGCTCCTGGACCGCCTCGAGCAGCTGGTGGTGGTGGAAGTGGCCGTCGCCGAAGTTCCAGCCGGCGACGATGCCCGAGACGAGCTCGCCGTCGCGGATGTCGTAGGCCTCGACGTCGTCCACGGCGCGCGCCATCAGCGCATTGAGCGCGCGTCCGTGGCTGTGCATCGCCCGGAACGCGAGGCTCTTCTCGAGGAAGTACTCGGCGGTCTCGCGCCCGTAGAGCTTGGCGAGCTGCTCGACGGTCGACGTGGCCACCTTGTCGACGCGCTCGTCGAGCTTCTTCTCGGCCTGGGTGTCCTTGCCGAACAGCCACAGGCTCGTCGCCCAGTTGCCCGCGTAGTAGCGCATCCCGGGCAGGAACGAGACCTTCTCCGGGAACAGGTTGCCGATGATCGGGATGAGCACCCCGCCGACGACGAGCACCGCGATCAGCAGCGGGTTGTCGAGCGTCGACAACGGGACGTCCCCGTAGTGCCCGAACAGGAAGAGGACGCTGAAGATCATGAACAGGTTCCACTCCATGGGCACGCCGAGGGCGAACGTCGAGGTGATGTGGGTGTGGAAGATGATCATCCCGATCACCGCGAGCGTTCCGATCGTGCCGCCGTGGGACAGGATGAGCACGAGCGGCAGGCCGAACTCGATCACGGTCCCGAGATGGGCGCCGAGCGCGGCGGAGCGACCGGGGCGCAGGTCGTCGGGGTAGCGCTCGTAGAGCCGCGCCTTGGCCTTGCGCGAGCGGTTCCACGGCGTGTTGCTGACCATCACCGCGATGACGTACGGGAAGTGCCGGTTGAGCTTGGAGGCCGCCGCGCCCCACCAGATGAAGAAGATGACGAACTGCCAGCCCACGATGAGGTTGTGGGCCGGGAACAGCGAGACGATCAGCAGGAAGCCGTAGACCTCGGGACGGGCGGCGAGGAAGGAGACCTTGTCGCGCAGGCCGAGCAGCGCCCAGAAGGCGAGCAGCAGGGCGATCGCGGCGGGGTCGAGCCGGCCGCCGGTTCCGCTCGAGACAAGCAGGTGGATGCCCGAGACGAGCACGCCGGCGTACAGCACGGCGTCGACGCGCGTGCGCCGGGAGCCGCGCGTCAGCGGCACCTTGTCGGGCCACGGCGGCAGCCGGACCGTGCCCGGTCGCAGCCAGTACAGCGCCCCGCCGATCACCGGCCCGTAGCGCGCGGCGAGCTGCATCGACCCCGAGCCGAGGCCGAGGATCTCCCACAGCAGCGTCCAGACGGCGAGCTTCTGGTAGACGATCGGCCGGGTCCACCAGTCGCCGACGTCGCCCAGGCCGCCGACGCCGGGGGTCGTGACCGAGATCACGAAGAATGCGGCGACGACGAACACGACCAGCTTGACGGCGTAGAGCAGGAAGACGACGCCCGGCGTGCCGAAGCCGTTGACCGCCCAGTCCTGGCAGTTGGCCTTCAGGCGCTCGAGGTAGGGCTTGGCCTTCCACTCGTCGAGGTCGAACGGAGGCGGTGCGGGTTGCAGGAAGCTCATCAGCGATCTCTCTCCTTGGGGACTGCCGTGAAGGTACGGTCGAGAACGCGGTGCAGCCATGGCAGGATGGGCCGGATCGTTGCTTGATCCGGCCACAGTTCCGTGGGACGCCCCGCGGGGCGCCGCCAGCGTCGCGCTGCTGTGCCAGCTCGCGGGCGAGCATGGCGTGGCGCCGGCGCGGTGCCTCGCCGGGACCGGGATCGCCGCCGCCGCGCTGGCCGACCCGGAGGCCGAGGTCACCGCTGGCCAGGAGCTGCGCGTCGTGGCCAACCTGGTCGCCGCGGTCGACGATCCCGAGGCGCTGGGCCTCGAGGCGGGCCGCCGCTACCGGCTGACGACGTACGGCATCTGGGGCTTCGCGCTGCTCTCGAGCCGGACCGTGCGCGAGGCCAACGAGATCGCCAACCAGTTCCTCGACCTCACGTACGCCCTGACGCGGATCAGCGATCGCAAGGCGCCCGGCGCGCTCGAGACGTGCTTCGACGACTGGGACGTCGCCGAGCCCGTGCGCCGCTTCGTGCTCGAGCGCGACAGCTCCGCCGCGCTGGCGATCTGGAGCGAGCTGCTCGAGGAGCCGGTGATCCCGCTGCGCGTCGAGCTGCGGCTCCCCGCTCCCAGGCGCCCCGAGCGCTTCGAGGCCGCCTACGGCGTGCCGCCGCGCTTCGGCGCCGAGCGGACGGTCATCGCGTTCGACGCGCGGCTGCTCGACCGGCCGCTGCCGCGCGCGGCGCCGCTGACCGCGCAGCTGTGCACGGAGCAGTGCCGCGAGCTGCTCGAACGCCGGCAGCTGCGCCGCGGCGTCAGCGGCCGCGTGCGCGACGAGCTGCTGCGCGACCCGCGCGCGATGCCCGGCCAGGAGGAGGTCGCCGCGGCCCTTCACGTCAGCGTGCGCACGCTGCGCCGCCAGCTCGCAGAAGAGGGCACGAGCTTTCGCGAGGTGGTCGAGCGCCTGCGCGAGGTGCTCGCCGAGGAGCTGCTGGCCACCGAGCGGCTGACGGTCGAGCAGGTCGCCGACCGCGTCGGCTACTCGAGCGCCTCGAGCTTCGTCCACGCGTTCACGCGCTGGAAGGGGATGGCGCCGCGCCGCTGGGCGAGGACGAACGCGTCTTCCTTCTGACATCAAGTAGCAATCGCTACAAAATTTCGCGCTAGCGTTCCGCCATGGCCGCGAGCGAACGCATCGACGCCATTCAGGCGCGCCTCGACGGCGCTGTCGAGATGCGCTCGCTGCGCGAGTCCATGCGCGAGCTGAGCGAGACGACGCGACCGCCGCGCGAGGAGGCTCTCGGCTCCGAGGAAGACGGCTCCGGCGCGCCCCGCTCGGCGGCCGAGCCCAACCCGCCAGGCTGAGACTGAGCGGCGGTCCTCAGAGGCCGCGCATCACGCGCGCCAGCACGCCGACGAGCAGCGAGCGCTCGACCTCGGGATGGTCGAGCCACCACAACGCCAGGCCCGTCGTCGCGCTGCGGACGACCTCGGCGAGCGGCTCGAGCTCGTCGCGCGGGACCCGCAGCTCGGGCTCGCGCTCGAGCAGCGCCATCGTGAGGTTGCGCGCGCTGGCCTGCAGCTCGCGGTGGAAGGCCTGGATCTCGGGGTCGCCCGTGGTGTCGCGGAAGAGCAGCCGCCACGCGTACGGGTGCTCCTCGACGTAGGCGAACCACGCGTCGATGATCACCGGCAGCCGCTTTGCGAGCGGCCCGTCGGCGACCGCGTGCGCGGCGAGCTGCTCGAGCAGGCCGTCGCGGTGCTTGGCCAGCAGCGCGAGGTGCAGCGCCTTCTTGTTGTCGAAGTGCCGGTAGAGGATCGGCTTGGTCACGCCGGCGGCCGCGGCGATGTCCTCGAGCTTGGTCGCGGCGTAGCCGCGCTCGGCGAACAGCCGGGCCGCGGCGTCCTCGATCAGCGCGCGCCGCTGGTCGGGCGGGAGCCGTCTGCGCGCGCCTCGCGTCTTCACTACCCAAGGGTAACTTGTCGTGCTAAGTTACCCAGCGGTAGCCAACCTGGGAGGCTGTCGTGAGCGAGCAGGTGTACGACCCCAACCGCCGCCAGCGCTATGAGTTCGGTCGCGAGGGCGAGAACCTCGTCGTCGAGATCCGGGTCGCGCCGGGAGGCGACGTGCCGCCGCACTACCACCCCGCGCAGGAGGAGCGCTGGACGGTCCGGCAGGGACGCGTGCGCTTCAAGATCGACGGGCGCACCGTCGTTCCCGAGCCCGGCGCCGAGGTCGTGGTCGCGCCGCGCGTGAAGCACTCGTTCAAGAACGTCGGCGACGGCGAGGCGCACATCCACGTCGAGGTGCGCCCCGCGGGCGAGCTGCAGGCGTTCCTCGAGGACGCCGCGGCGCTCTCGCGCGCCGGCTATTACACGCGCCACGGGCTGGTCAAGAGCCCGAAGGGCGCCCTGCGCATGGCCGAGTTCGTCGACCGCTACCGCGACACGACGGTGGTCACGCTGCCGCCGCCGGCGCTCCAGCGCCTGCTCTTCAGCCCGCTGCTGCGCTTGTCACGGCGCCGCTGAAACGGCCGCCCGGATGCGCTCGAGCGCGCGGCGGCTGTTGCCCTCGCTCGGCTCGAGGTCGCGCCAGCCGCGCAGCTCGGCCTCGGCGCGCTGCGCCCACGCGCGGTTGAACAGCGCCCAGCGGTAGAGGTAGTCGAAGGTCAGCGACCGCAGGTGCACCTCGTCCTGCTGGGGATGCCGGCCCTCGAGGTACTCCTGCGCCAGCGGCACGCCCACGGCGAGCATGCCCTCGGCGTGCTCGCGCACCGCCGCGACCGCTTCGAGCAGATCCTCGGGTCGCGCCTCGCGGCCCAGCAGGATCCGCAGCAGCGGACCGTGCTCGAGCGTGATCCCCTCCGGGGGGCTGGCGAGCCAGTCGCGCAGCGCGCGCCGTCCCTCGTCGGTGATGGCGTACTAAGCCGCCTCGTGCAGCGACTGCATCTCGCGCTTGAGCGAGAGCGAGACGAGCGCCTGCTCCTCCAGCTTGCGCACCTCCCTCGGCGAGAGACCCAGCTCGCGGGCCACCCTCGACACCGTGCGCGGCTCGTTGGTGCCGTCAAGGCCGTAGCGCAGGCGCACGACTGACCGCTGCGGCTCGGGCAGCTCGGCGACCTCGCGCAGCACGATGTCCTCGCGCCAGGTGACGTGGATGGTCTCCTCGATCGGCGCCTCGGGAGAGGCGAGCAGGTCGCCGTAGGCGGTCTCGCCCTCCTCGCCCACCGGCTGGTCGAGCGAGGCCACGACGCGTGACGCGTCGCGCAGCTCGATGACCTGGGCCAGCGGGACGCCGCTGGCGTCGGCGAGCTCCTCGAGCGACGGCTCGCGGCCGAGCTCGACGTTCAGGCGCCGCGACGCGGCCGCGATCTGGCGCTCGCGCTGGGCGACGTTCGACGGCAGGCGGATCGTCCGACCGCGGTCGGCGAGCCCGCGCTGGATCGCCTGGCGGATCCACAGCGTGGCGTAGGTCGAGAACTTGAAGCCCTTGCGCCAGTCGAACTTCTCGGCGGCGCGGATGAGCCCGAGGACTCCCTCCTGGATGAGATCGAGCAGGCACAGGTCGCCGGCGCCCTGGTACTTCTTGGCCACGGACACGACGAGGCGAAGATTGGCCTCGATGAGCTGTTCCTTCGCATCGAGGTCGCCGCGCTCGATCCGCTGGGCGAGCTCCTTCTCCTCGGCGGCGGTGAGCAAGGGGACCTTGCCCGCCTCGTTGAGGAAGTGCGTCAGCGCGTCAGCGGTCTGCTCGGCGAGGTGGTGGTTGCGGTAGCGGGTGGGTGGCACGTTCTCCCGGCCGATGTCGTCGCGCACACGGACCCCCTCGCGGTCGAGCAGGTCCTCGAGCTCGGACTCGCCGTCCGCGTCGAGGCCTGCGTGCTCCACCGCAGCGGCCACCTCGCTCGCCCGGACCCAGCCGCGCTCGCGGCCATGGGCGATGAGGTCAGCCGCTTCCGTGTGCTGGTCGAGGTTGATGGGCACTGCCTGATCGGGCTGCCCGTCCCGTGTGGCCCGCAAACACACGCACGGCGACTACCGCGTCTACCGCCGGACGGCACGCACGAACACCCACGGCGCGCTCGCCGCCTCGGCGCGCTGGTCCGCCGGAGCGAGGGCGACGATGCGGTAGAGCCCCGGCCGGCGCAGGCGCACGGTCGCCTGGCCGCGGCCGCCGCGCACGCGCGAGCGCACCGTGCCGACGGGCACGAACTGGCCACCGGGGAGCTGGCGCGCGACGGCCAGCACGACGCGCGGCCGGTAGGGGCTGACGGCGACCGCGACCCGCACCGCGCCGCCCGCTCGCACGCGCCGCGCCGAGGCCTGCGCGCTCAGCGCCGGGATGACCGACACGCGCACCGGCGTCGAGGCCGCCGGCCGGTGGACGGGCATCATCGCCCCGAACGTCCCGTCGGCCGCGGTCGTGGCCCGCGCCACGGTCACCCAGGCCCTGCTGCCCTCGACCTGCAACGAGACCGGCGCCCCGGGGATCGGGTTGCCGTCGGTGCCGAGCAGCGCGCCCGAAACCTGCGCCTCGGCGGGCAGCGCGATGCGCGTCGCGACCGCCTGGAGCGTCAGCCGCGGCACGGGGCCGACCACGCGCGGCCCGCCCATCGCGCGCTGGCGCTCGGCGGCGCGGCCGCGCAGCGCGGGCAGCTGCGCGTAGAGCGCGTCGCCGGGGCAGTCGGTCTTGTCGCCGTCGCGGTGCCCGGCGATGCGGTTGAAGACGACCTGGGTGCCCGACGGGTAGCGGTTGACGTCGCCGCCGTTCGACGTGACCGTCACCTGGCCCTCGATCGGGGTGCCGTGGATGCCGAGCTTCCAGGCGATGAGGTTGGCCATCGCCTCGAGCGCCTCAGGCGTCTGGCCGGCGACGTCGTAGGTGCCGATGTTCCCGACGCCGGTCGAGACCGCGTTGTAGCCCTGCGCCTGCGCGCCGACGACCGCCTGGTCGATGCCGCCCGCGCGGCCCTCGAAGACCTGGCCGTAGCGGTCGACGACGAAGTTGTAGCCGAGGTCGTTCCAGCGGTTGTGGTCGCGGTGGTAGCGGCAGATGGCCAGCACGATCGACGCCGAGTCCTCGGGCCCGTAGTCGTTGGCGTTGACCGTGTGGTGCACGAAGGCCATCCGCACCTCGCCGAACTCGGGCGCGGAGCGCGGCGCCACCGCGTCGCCGCCCCACTCGGTGCGGGTGATGATCCGGACCGGCGGGGTGTCGGCCTGGGCGGCGCGGGCGCGGATCACGCGCCGCGGGCCGAGCGTGCGCACGCCGTGCAGCGCCAGGCCGTGGACGGCGCGCGAGAGGCGCAGCTCGACCTCGTCGGCGCGGCCCGTCCACACGGGGTCGGTCCCGCCGTCGGGGGCGTCGCCGTCGGGGGCGTGGTCGCCGGCGCCGTGCAGCGGCAGCCACGGGGTCCAGGGCTCGCCGCGGCGGCGGGCGCGCAGCTCGCCGTGGAGGTGGGCTTTGCCCGGCCAGCGCAGGCCCGCCAGCTCGAGCCCGCCGGGCACGCGCACCGGCCCGACCCGCCGGGCGTAGGGCAGGCGCACGACGACCGACGCGCTGCGCGGCGAGCCGGCGGCGGCGAGGGCGGGAGCGGCGCCGCCGGCGAGGCTGCGCGCGCCGGCGGCGGTGGCGAGCCCGAGCGCCATCAGGCGCCGGCGGGTGAGCTCGTGGTCTTCGAGGGACATCCGTCGGTGGAGGTGTTCGGCGTCGCGGGCACCAACACCGCAAGACGCGTTGCGGTGCGGTGCCGCTCGGCGTCAGGGAACGGCGAGCGCGCCAATGACCTCGCGCCACCAGGCTGCGTCGGCGTCGCTGGCGGCGATCCGCAGCCGCCGTCGTGCGGCGTCCTGGACCTGCTGGGCCGAGCCGATCGCCACGACCGGCCCCGTGAACGCGAAGCGCCCGTCGGCCAGCGCGACGACCGCGCCCGGCGCGTCGCGGCGGGTGCGCAGCTGCTCGACGACGTGGACGCGGCCCACGGTCCGCGGCCGGCCGGGGTCGCCGTCCTCGTAGCGCCACGGACGCGTGGTGAAGACCGTGCTGCCGCGCGTCACCGCGTGGCGGCGCTCGCCGCCGAGCGGCCCGGTCCGCCAGACGTCGAGCGCGCGGCGGAACTCGACGGCGACCTCCTGGCGCACGAGGACGTGCAGGCGATCGCCGGCCTCGATCGCGGTCGAGCCGCGCGGCGGGATCGCCTGAGCGCCGCGGACGATCACGTTGAGCAGCGCCTCGCGGGGCAGCCCGAGCTCGCGCACGCGGCGCCCGACGATCGCGTCGCCGGGCCGGACCGGGTACTCGACGACCTCGGCGCCGAGCCGGCGGATCGTCCCGGCCTCCATCAGCGGCGTGGGCAGCGCGGCCTCGTTGGTGGTGACGCCGAGGCGCTCGGCGAACGGCACGAACGTCGCGCCCTGCAGCACCGTCGAGAGCACGACCGCGAAGAAGACGATGTTGAAGAAGTCGAGGCTGTCGGGGACGTGCGCGAGCACGGGGAAGATGGCCAGCACGACGGGCACGGCGCCGCGCAGGCCGGCCCAGCCGAGCACGAGGCGCTCGCGCAGCGTGAAGCGGTGCAGCGCGGTGGCGATGATCGCCGCGACCGGCCGCGCGACGACGGCGACGACGAACGCGAGCACCGTCCCCTCCAGCGCCACGGCGCCCAGCTGTCCCGGGAAGACGAGCAGGCCGAGTGTGAGGAACAGCGTCAGCTGGGCGATCCAGGCGAGGCCGTCGTGGAAGGTCGTGATCGTCCGGGTGGCGGGCGTCGGCGCGCTGCCCAGCGCCAGGCCGCACAGGTACACGGAGAGGAAGCCCGAGCCGTGCAGCGTGGCGGCCGCGCCGTAGGCGAGCGCGGCCGCGGCGATCGACGCGACCGGGTACAGGCCGGCCGAGGCCAGGCGCACGCGGCGCATCGCGGCGACCGCGAGGAGGCCGATCGCCACGCCCGCCGCGAGCCCGATGCCCATCTGCCGCGCGAACAGCCAGGCCATGTCGAGCACGCCGTAGTCGGGCTTCTGGAGCCAGTCGATGAAGCCGAGCACGAGCAGGACGGCGACCGGGTCGTTGAGGCCGGCCTCGCCCTCGAGCGTGCGGGCGATGCGCCGGCGCAGCGTCGAGCCGCGCAGCAGCGCGAAGATCGCCGCGCCGTCGGTGGACGCGACGATCGACCCGACGAGCAGTCCCTCGACCGTCGAGAGGTCGAAGAGCCACGCGGCGGCGAGGCCGGCGATCACGGCGGTGATGAGCGTGCCGACGACGGCCAGCGACAGCGCCGGCCCGAGGACGGGCCGGATCTCGCTGAGGCCGGCGGCCAGGCCGCCCTCGAAGAGGATCAGCGCGAGCGCGACCACCCCGATCCGCTCGGCGAGCTCGTAGTCGTCGAAGTGGATCCAGCCCGCCCCGTCGGAGCCGATCGCCATCCCGACGCCGAGCACGACGACCAGGCCCGGTACGCGCAGGCGGCTGGCGAGCAGCGACGCGGCGAGGGCGCCGGCCAGCAGCGCGCCGGTCGCGAGGAGCAGGACGCCTTCGCTCATGGGCGCTGCCAGTGTGCCCCATGGACGAAATGAGATTGAGACTCATTTCTGGTAGCGTCCCGCGCCGATGCTCGACGCGTTCGACCTGCCCTTCGTCCAGCGCGGGCTGTGGGCCGTGCTGCTGCTCGCGGTGCCGGCGGGGCTGCTGGGGACGTGGATCGTCCTGCGCGGCATGGCCTTCTACGCGCATGCGACGGGCACGGCGGCCTTTCCCGGCCTGGTGCTCGCCGACGGCCTCGGCTTCGCCGCGCCGCTCGGCGCGCTCGCCGCGGCCGGGCTGTTCGCCGCGGGCGTGGTGGCGCTCGGCGGCCGGCGGCGGACGGGCGGCGACTCGCTGACCGCGCTCGTGCTGGTCGGGTGTCTCGCGGCGGGCGTGCTGCTCGCCTCCGACGTCTTCGGCTCGGGCGCGCGCGTGGACACGCTGCTGTTCGGCAGCCTGCTGCTCGTCGGGCCGCGTGACCTCGTGCTCGCCGCGATCGCGGGCCTGCTCGCCGCCGGCGGCTCGCTGCTGCTCGGCGAGCGCTGGCTCGCGCGCGGCTTCGACCCCGACGCCGCGCGGGCGCTCGGGCTGCGCTCGCGCTGGCCCGACCTCGCGCTGGCCGCGCTCATCGCGTTCGCGGTCGTCGCCTCGCTCGCCGCGGTGGGCGCGCTGCTCGTGACCGCGCTGTTCATCGTCCCGGCCGCCACCGCGCGCCTGCTGACGCGGCGTCTGCGCATGTGGCAGTGGGCGAGCGTCGCGCTGGCCGCGGGCGAGGGCGCGGTGGGCCTCTGGCTGGCGGTCCAGACCAACGCGCCGCCGGGTGCGGCGATCGCGGTCGTGGCGGGAGCGGGCTTTGCCGTCGCCGCGCTGTGGCGCGCGCGGCGGGCGGTCGCCCTGCTCGCGCTCGTCGCGCTGGCCGGCTGCGGCGGGTCGGCCGCGGGCGGCGACCGGGTCACGGTGGTGGCGACGACGACGCAGATCGCCGACTTCGCGCGCAACGTCGCCGGCCCCGACGCGCGCGTGGTCGGCCTGCTGCGGCCCAACACCGACCCGCACGAGTACGAGCCCCGCCCCGACGACGTGCGCTCGACCGCGGGCGCCGGGCTGGTCTTGGTCAACGGGCGCGGGCTCGACGGCTGGATGGGCCGCGTGGTCCAGGAGTCGGGCGCGCACGCGCGGGTGATCGACCTCGGTCGCGGCCAGCGCTTCCTGCACTGGTGGCACGACCCCGTCGCCGCGCAGCGCGCCGTCGCCCAGATCGGCCGGGCGCTGGCCGCCGCGGATCCGGCGCACGCCCCCGCCTACCGGCGGCGCGCCGCGGCCTACGCCGGGCGCCTGCGCGTGGTCGACCGCGACCTGCGCGCCTGCCTGTCTCGCGTGGCGCCCGCGCAGCGCAAGCTGGTCACCGACCACGACGCGTTCGGGGCATTCGCGCGCCGCTACGGCGTTCGCATCGTCGGCGCGGTCATCCCGTCGCAGAGCACGCAGGCGCAGGCCTCGGCGGGTGACCTGGCGCGGCTGGCGCGGACGATCGAGCGCGAGCACGTGCGCGCGGTGTTCCCCGAGACCTCGGTGAGCCCGCGGGTGGCGCGGGCGATCGCGCGCGAGACGGGCGCGAGCGCGCGCTACACGCTCTACGGCGACACGCTCGGGCCGGCGGGCTCGAAAGGCGCGACGTATCTCGGCATGGAGCGCGCCAACGCCGACGCGATGGTCCGCGGCTTCACCGGCGGTCGGGAGGGCTGCGCGCGATGAGCGCGGTGCTCGCGCGGGCCGAGGACCTCGCGGCCGGGTACAACGGCGCGCTCGCGCTGAGCGGCGTCACGTTCGCCGTGCGCGAGGGCGAGCGCCTCGGCGTGCTCGGTCCCAACGGCGGCGGCAAGACGACGCTGTTCCGGGTCCTGCTCGGCGAGCTGGCGCCGCAAGCCGGCAGGCTCGACCTCGCGGTGCCGCTCGCGACGGTGGCACAGACCGACCGCTCGCGGCTCGACTTCCCGGTCAGCGCGCTGGACGTGGCGCTGATGGGCTCGCTCTCGCGGCTGCCCTGGTGGCGGCGGCCGGGACGGGCGGAGCGCCGGCGCGCGCGCGGCGCGCTCGAGCTCGTCGGGCTGCGCGACGAGGCCGACGCGACGTTCGGCGAGCTGTCGGGCGGCCAGCGCCAGCGCGTCCTGATCGCGCGCGCGCTCGTGCAGGACGCCGGGCTGCTGCTCCTCGACGAGCCGTTCACGGGGCTCGACGCGCCGAGCGCCGAGCGGCTCGAGGCCCTGCTCGCCGGACTGGCCGCCGACGGGCGCGGCGTGCTCGTCGCCACCCACGACGTCGACCAGACGCGCCGCTGGGAGCGCGTGCTCTGCGTGAACCGCCGCCAGGTCGCCTTCGGCGCGCCCGACGACGTCCTGACCCGCGAGGTGCTCGAGCGCACCTACGGCGGCGACCTTGTCGAGCTGCCGTCGGGGCGCGAGGCGCTGGCCCCTCCCCACCACTGCGCCTGATGCTCGACTGGCTGACCGCGCCCTGGTCCGAGCCCGTGCTCCAGCGGGCGTTCGCCGAGGTCGCGCTCATCGGGCTGGTCGGCGGGCTGCTCGGCTGCTGGCTGGTGCTCTACGAGCTGTCGTACTCGGCCGAGTCGCTCGCGCACGCGCTGTTCCCGGGCCTGGTGGCGGCCGCGCTGCTCGGGCTGCCGCTGCTGATCGGCGGGGCCGCCGGGATCCTCGTGGCCGCCCTGGGCGTCGCGCTGGCCGGACGCGCCCCGGAGATCGGCCGCGACACCGCCGTGGCCGTCGTGGTCACGACGCTCTTCGGGGCGGGCGCGCTGCTGGCGCTGGCGCCGGCGTCGCCGCCGGGGTTGGGCGCGCTGCTCTTCGGCGACGTCCTCGGGGTCAGCGACGCGGACCTCGCGCTGGCCGGCGGCCTGGCGGCACTGCTGTTCGCCGCGCTGGCGCTGCTGCACGGTCGACTGCTCGCCGTGGGCTTCGACCGCGGCACGGCGCGCGCGCTCGGCGTCTCGCCGCTCGCCGTCGACGCCGCGCTGCTGGTCCTGCTGGCGCTGGCGATCGTCGTCGCCGTTCAGGGGCTCGGCAACCTGCTCGTCGTCGCCGTGTTGATCGGGCCGGCGGCGACAGCGCGCCTCGTCGCGCAGCGGATGCGCTCGATGATGGCGGTCTCGGCAGCGGTCGCGGTGGTCGCGGGGTCGGCCGGCCTGTACCTGTCCTACTACGCGGGGACGGCCGCCGGGGCGTCCATCGCGGCCGTGCTCGTCGCCATGTTCCTGGTGGCCCGCGCGGCCTACCATGCGGTGTGATGGCCGGCTGGACGGAGCACGCGCTGCGCCGGCTCGACGAGGCCGGCTACCGCCGCGGCGGCGCCCGGCGCGCGGTGGTCGAGCACCTCGGTCGCCAGGCCTGCGCCGTCAGCGCGCTCGACGTCGAGGTGGCGCTGCGGGCGTCGGGCCGCTCGGTGGGTCGCGCGAGCGTCTACCGCGTGCTCGAGCAGCTGGCGGCGCTCAAGCTCGTCTCGCGGCTGGAGGTCGGCGACGGCACCGCCCGCTACGAGACGGCCCACCCGAGCGGCGAGCACCACCACCACCTCGTCTGCGACTCGTGCGGGCGCGTCACGCCGTTCGAGGACGCCGAGCTCGAGCGCACGATCGCTCGCGTCTCCAAGCGCCTGCCGTTCGCGGTCGACGAGCACGAGATCGTGCTCCACGGCCACTGCGGCTCGTGTGGCTAACCCGTCTCTTCGACGGCGAAGACCGGCCACCGCTCGGGGACGCCCTTGAGCGTGTGCGTGCCGGCGTCGCGGAAGCGCAGGCCGGCGCCGACCACGAGCGGCGGGACCGACCCCGAGACGAGGACCTCCTCGGGCGCGGCGAGCGCGGCGATGCGCGCGGCGATGTGGACGGCGAGCCCGCCGATGTCGTCGCCGCGGCGCTCGACCTCGCCGGTGTGCAGGCCGGCCCGGACGCCGAGTCCGCGCGCGCTCAGCGTGTCGCGCACGCCCACCGCGCAGCGGATGGCGCGCGCCGGGCCGTCGAAGGTGGCCAGCGCGCCGTCGCCCAGCGACTTGACCAGCCGCCCGCCGAAGCCGGCGACGTGGCCCCGGACGATCTCGTCGTGGGCGTCGAGGAGCGCGCGCCACGGCGCGTCGCCGAGCTCGGCTGCGCGGCTGGTCGAGTCGACGATGTCGGTGAAGAGCACCGTGGCCAGCACACGGTCGGCGCGTCCGGCGGCGCGCGCGCCGGTCAGGAAGCCGACGATCTCGTCGAGCAGCGCGTCGACGTCGCCCGAGTACCAGACGTTGTCGTCGCCCTCGAGCTCGACGAGCCGCGCGCCCGGGATCCGCTCGGCGATCAGCCGCGCGTGGCCTTCGCGGACGTGGCGATCGCCGCGCCGGCGCAGGACGAGCGTGGGGACGCGGATCGAGGGCAGCACGCCCGTGACGTCGCTGAGCGCGTAACGACGGAACGTCGCCGTAGCGGTTCCCGGCGGGGCGCCGAGGCGCTCGCCGCGCGTGAACCAGCGGCGGAACGACGGATCGTGGGCTCGCGAGGGTGCCAGGTAGTCGACGATCGGCCCGCGGCCGACGAGCCGCTCGAAGTTCTCGAGGTAGAGGTCGAACTTGTCGGCCGGCAGGGCCCACGGGTGCTCGGGCGAGCGCACGAAGCGCGCGTACGGGTTGACGAGCACCAGCGCCGAGACGCGCTCGGGATGCGTCGCGGCGAAGAGCATCGCGGTCAGGCCCATCTCCGAGCCCGAGGCCACGACGGCGGCGCGCCGGCTGTCCGCGGCGTCCATCACCGTGACGAGGTCGTCCATCCATGTCGCGACGGCCGGCATCTGGTGCAGGTCGACGGCATCCGAGCTGCCGAAGCCGCGCGGGTCGAGGGTGATCAGGCGGCCGAGCGAGGCCAGGCGCCTCAGGCCGTGCGCAGCGAGCGGGTCGTCCCAGACGAGGTCGATCGGCGAGCGGACCTCGGTGATGTAGAGGACGTCCATCGCTCCCTCGCCGACGACCTGGTACGCGATGTGCAGCTCGTCGGCGCGGGCGTAGCGGGTCTCGGGCGGACCGGCCATGCCCCGGATCCTCTCAGCCCGGGTTGCGCGCCTTGCGGCGGGCGGTGTCGCGCTTGGCTAGACCGAGACCGCGACCATGAGCGCGGAGGCGGCGAGCTCCAGGCACGCCTCGTGCAGCTCGGCCAGGACGGTCTCGTCCGCGAAGGCGATCAGCCCCACCTGCCAGTCGTCCTCGTCGGCCAGTGGCGGCAGCTCCAGCACGAGCCCGGCGACCCGCGCCAGCGCCCGCACGCAGGCCTCGCCGTTGCCGACCGCCTGCACGCGATCCATCCGGTGCTCGAGCTCGCGCATGTTCCATGACCACGCCCGCGCGGTGTCCGGCCGGTCGGCGATCACGCCGTGCACGGCCGTCCCGAGGCTCAACGCCCGCCGCGCCAGCCGCGCGGCGCCGGCCCGCCGCCTCCGCCGAGCGAGCGGATCGACGGCACCGGGGAACAGGTCGCCGACGTCACGAGCGAGCACGGCGACACCCCGCACCGGCGCCCCGACCCCCTCGGGGCCGGACCGCTCGAGATCCCCCAACAACGCCTGAACACCTCGCTCCATCGCCTGACCGGCCCGCTCCATCTCCTGCTACGTCGGCAGGACTGCACAACTTCGCCAGCGACAAGTACGACGAACGTCCACTCCCGCTCAAGCGCACGGCGTTTTGGCCGTAATACGAAAGAGAGCGCCCCGGTTCAGCCGGGACGCTCTCTGGAAGCGCGTAATACGCGCGACTAGATCTTGAAGCCCACCGTGGCTCTCTCCTTTACGGCCGCACCCCACGTCCGCGGCCGTCGTCGCGAGCTATTTCATAGCGGCACGGACGTTGCAGCGTCCGTGCCGTTCAACCTTGCGGGTTGAAGGAAACCAGGCTAGCGAGGTCGCGGCAAACGGCCATCCGTCCAGATTGAGCTGCCTTGCTCACGTTTGGACAGATGTTCGGCGCATTATGGAGCGGCCGGGCTCCCAGTGGCGCGTGGCGCGCCGATCCGGATCGCGCTAAGCGGCTGGGGCTTCGAGGAAGCCGGCGACGCGGGCCTCGAAGTTCAGCTCACGTTCGAAGTCGGCGTCCGTCGTGTGCTGGAAGCCGATGCCGCGCTCGTGAAGGATCTGGATGAAGACCTCCACGAGGCGCCCGTCGAGCTGGGCATCCGACACGCGACGCAGCTCGGCGATCGCTTCGGCGCTCGAGACGGGGTCGCGGTAAGAGTCGCGCGCCGTCATCACGTCATACGTGTCGGCGATGGAGATCATCCTTGAAAGCGGCGGGATGTCGTCCCCTGCGAGACCACGTGGGTAGCCGGTGCCGTCAATGCGCTCGTGATGGCAGCGAATGATCTCCGCGACCGGCCCGTAGCCGGAAACCCGGCCGACGACCCGAGCACCCTGCGCAGGATGCTTCTTGACGACTACCCAGTCTTCGTCGGTCAGGCGCCGGTCCGCGAAGAGGATCCGGTCGGGAAAGATGAACTTGCCGATGTCGTGCAGGAGCCCAGCGGTGTGGACGAGCTCCTGTTCGGCCGGCGAGCAGCCGACGGCCTGGGCAATCGCCTTTGCGTAGCGCGCAACAGCAGCTGAGTGCCGTGCGGTCATCTTGTCTCGGAGCGACAGCGTCTGGACGAGCGCCGCGAGGACGCCGACCTGAAGAGAGGCCAACTGCGTGGACCGGACGGCGAGCTGTTCAGCGCGATCCTGGGACAGCAGCAAAGCCCGCGTCAGCGCCTGGAAGGCAAACAGCGCGATCACGAGCACACCAAGCGCTGCGAGCCCGCTGGTGCTGTAGACGACGGCGAAGGCTGCGACGAGCGCCGCGGCCGTCCCTTCTGACGGAAGCACCGGCCCGAGCACCTCGCGAATCTGGTCCCTGATCCGGAATCCACGAAGCAATCGAAGGAAGCCCGCGATGAATCCGAAGTTCAAGAGGATGGTCGCGCCGTAGATGCCGACGACGACGAGGGCGAACTCGGTCGTCTGATCCGAAACGCCCGCGTTCCTCGCGAACCGTCCGAGCAGACCGCCGACCAGGGGAAACGCAGCATGAGCGGCCAAGTTGCACAGGGCATGAGCGCGCTGCGGGCGAGACCGAGCCGCGTCCACAGAGATCGTCAGGACGCTGATGAAAACAGCGGGCGCCGGGCCGAGGAAGGCCATTGCCAGGACCACGGCGATAAACGAGCCAGACAACCGCTGGCCACGCGCCTCGATCGTCCCAAGCGCGTCGCTCGCGACCGCGAGCAGCAGCAGAAGAAGGAAGGTCCCCGTGGGGTGCCAGTCCTGCGCGCGCGAGGTGACAAGCGCGCCAACGAGCGCACCAATCAGAAGAAAGCAGGCACAGCCGATTGCCGCATGTCGGCGCATACCCGCTCGCTATCGACCCGATTTCCGTTGATCTTGAGCGCGGTTCTGCTCGGCTCGTCTTTACGCTGCCCGCACGACAAGCGCGGTCGACACACTCCGCATCCCGACCTTCCGTCGGCTGGCCGCGTCCTACGGCCTGAACGAGCTCGGCGACAACTTCGCGATCGTCGCGCTGGCGATCCTGGTGTTCGACGGCACTGGCTCGGCGCTGGCGACGGCCGGGTTGTTCGTCGCCGGCAAATTCATTCCTGCGTTCGTGGCGCCCGGGCTGACGGCGTGGCTCGATCGTTCGTCGCCGCGAATCGTCCTGCCGGCGCTCTACGCGGTCGAGGCGGTGGCGTTCGCGGCGCTGGCGGTCGTGGCCGCGACGGAGTTCTCGCTTGCGCCCGTCCTGCTGCTTGCGTTCGTCGACGGGACCCTCGCGCTCGCGGCGCGCGCCCTTTCCCGGGCTGCCGTCGCCGGAGTGCTCAGGCCGCACGGCGCACTGCGCGAGGGCAACGCGGTCCTCAACGTCCTCTTCGCGGCTACCAGTGCCGTCGGCCCCGCGCTCGCCGGGTTGGTCGTCGCAGCGAGCAGCGCGGCGGCCGCTCTCGGCATAGACGCTGGATCGTTCGCGCTCGTCGCCCTCCTCCTCCTGGGCACCACGCACGCGCGCGCCGAGGAACCCGATCGCGGAGAACCTTGGCTCGCGCGCGTCCGATCGGGTCTCGGCTACGTGGCCGAACACCGCGTGATCCGCACGCTCGTCACCGCCCAGGTCCTCGCCTTCATCTTCTTCTTCCTCGTGATCCCGATCGAGGTCGTCTATGCCAAGCGGACGCTCGGCGCCGGCGACGTCGGCTTCGGCGCGCTCCTCGCCTCATGGGGCGCAGGCATGGTCGTCGGGTCAGCGCTCTTTGCCCGCCTGCGCCGGCGCTCGACAGCGGTCCTCGTCGGAACCTCCACGCTGTTGGTCGGCGCGGGCTATCTGGGGATGGCCGCCGCTCCGGGCATCGTCCTGGCCTGCCTCGCCTCGGCCCTCGGCGGGGTGGGCAACGGCGTGCAGTGGGTCGCCGTGCTCACCGCCGTGCAGGAGGCCGTCGAGCACAGCTTTCAGGCGCGCGTCGTCGGGCTGCTGGAGTCGGTCGGGGCCGCCGCGCCGGGCGTCGGATACCTGCTCGGCGGAGTCCTGACATCGGTGTGGTCGCCGCGGGTGGCGTATCTCGTCGCCGGCCTCGGCGTCGTCGCCGTCGCCGTCACGATGACCCGACGGTTAGCCTCCGGGGCAGGAGATGCTCGAGGGCGAGAACTCGATCGAGGTCAGGGCGTCGTGTGAGGAGTGCTTCGGGCTGGTCGTCGAGCTCGATCGGTACCCGAAGTGGCAGTCGCAGGTTCGTGCGGCGCGGGTGATCGAGCGGGATGCGCAGGGGCGGCCGGTCGTCGGCGAGACGGTGTCGGACGCACGCGTGCGCGACATCAAGTACCGGCTGCGCTACCACCATGAGCCGCCGCACAGGATGAGCTGGACGTACGTCGAGGGCGACATCAAGGACCTGCACGGGGAGTACCGGTTCGAGGAGCTCGGGGACGGCCGGACGCGGGTGTGGTTCCACCTCGTCGTCG
Organism: Actinomycetota bacterium; assembly: GCA_005888335.1. The sequence goes on along the minus strand of VAWY01000144.1, from coordinate 6,506 downwards.
ACCCCGGGCGGCGGCTCGGGCTGCTGCTTCGCGGGCGGTTCGCCGACAAGGTGCGCGACCACGTGATCCGCACCACGCTCGACGAGCTCAAGGCCGAGGTCGAGCGCGGGGAGCCGGAGCCCGAGCCCGAGCCGTAGGCCCGGACTGCGACCGCGCGCGACGCGCTCGATTAAGGTCCGCCATCCTCATGCGCAGGGTCGTCGGCGTCGCCGTGCTCGTGTTCGCGCTCGCGGGCGTCGCCGCGGCCCCCGCGCCCGCCGCCGTCGCGCCGTACGGCACCGACGACGCCGGCGGCTTTCGCAACATCCTGCCGCCCGGCGAGGCCGGGACCGACAACGCGATCCAGCTCGCCGCGTTCCGGGCGAACAACCAGCGCCCGGCGCACTGGATGGACCAGCAGCCGCTCTACGAGAATCTGCTCTACGCGTCGCCCGCGCTGACCCACGACCAGGTCGCCGCCTACTACAAGGACGCGACGTTCGGCGTGCGGCCCGAGGACGTGGAGACCACGGAGACCCCGCGGCCCGGGCTGACGATCATCAGGGACAAGCAGTACGGCGTCCCGCACGTCTACGGCGACTCGCGCGCGGACGTCATGTTCGGCGCGGGCTACGCCGGCGCCGAGGACCGCCTGTTCCTCATGGACGTCCTGCGCCACACCGGCCGCGCGGAGCTCTCGTCGTTCGCCGGCGGCGCGAAGGGCAACCGCGAGATGGACCGCGTGCAGTGGGCGCTCGCCCCCTACACCGAGGCCGACCTGCAGCGCCAGATCGACCAGGCCCCCGTGCTCGGCGGCGCCGAGGGCGCGCAGCTCGTCCAGGACGTCACCAACTACGTCGCCGGCATCAACGCGTACATCGCCAAGGCCCGGCTCGACCCGACGAAGATGCCCGGCGAATACGCGGCGTTCGGCAAGCAGCCGGAGGACTGGAAGGTCACCGACGTGATCGCCGAGGCGTCGCTGATCGGCGGCATCTTCGGCAAGGGCGGCGGCAACGAGCTGCGCTCGGCGCTGCTGCTCGAAGCGCTGCAGAAGCGCTTCGGCGACAAGCGCGGTCGCCGCGTGTGGTCGGACTTCCGCCTCAAGAACGATCCCGAGGCGCCGTCGACCATCCGCCGCAAGCGCTTCCCGTACGAGACGACGCCGTCGTTCGCGCCGCGCGGCCTCGCGCTCCCCGACCCCGGCAGCGTGACGTTCCTGACCCCGGGCGGCGCGCTGGCCGGCGAGCCCAGCGGCAGCGCCCGCACCGCGACGCCGCTGCGCCTGCCGATCCCCGACGACGGCTCGATCGGCTCGCAGCTGCTGCGCCAGTTCGTCGGCGAGCCGCCGCACGCGTCGAACTGGGAGCTCGTCAGCGCGCGCGAGTCGACGACGGGGCACGCGATCGGCGTGCTCGGCCCCCAGGTCGGCTACTTCGTCCCGCAGATCCTCATGGAGGAGGACCTGCACGGCCCGGGCATCGACGCCCGCGGCGCGACGTTCCCGGGCGTCAACCTCTACGTCCAGCTCGGCCACGGCCGCGACTACGCGTGGAGCGCGACGACCGCGACGTCGGACAACGTCGACACGTTCGCCGAGGTCCTCTGCCAGGACGACACCCACTACCTCTACAGGGGCGAGTGCCGGGCGATGGACGAGCTCGACGTCACCAACTCGTGGAAGCCCAACGTCTCCGACCAGACGCCGCCCGGCAGCGAGACGCTGTCCGTCTACCGCACGGTGCACGGCATCGTCTTCGCGCGCGGCAAGGTCGGCGGCAAGGACGTCGCGTTCGTGACCGCGCGCACGACGTACTTCCACGAGGCGGACTCCGCGCTCGGCTTCCTGCGCCTCAACGACCCCAACTTCGTCAAGGACCCGCAGTCGTTCCGCCGCGCGATCGACGGCATCAACTTCGCCTTCAACTGGTCCTACATCGACGCCGACCACATCGCCTACCAGCTCTCGGGCGCCTACCCCTACCGCTCGCCGCACACGTCTTCGGACTTCCCGATCCTCGGCACCGGCGAGTACGACTGGCAGGGCTTCGACCCCGACCGCTACCTGATGTCGACGGTCCCGCTCGACAAGCGGCCCCACGCGGTCGACCCGCCCTACCTGGTGTCGTGGAACAACAAGCAGGCGCCCGGCTGGGCGGCGGCCGACGACAAGTTCTCCTACGGCCCGGTCTTCCGCTCGCGGATGATCGAGCAGCGCGTGCGCCAGGCGATCAAAGGTCCGCGCAAGATGGCCCTCGAGCAACTCGTTCAGGCGATGGAGGAGCCAGCGACGCAGGACATCCGCGCGTTCGCGCTCACGCGCCCGCTGCTGCGCGCGCTCGGGCACCCAAGCTCCCCCACGCTGCGCGCCGAGATCGACCACCTGCGCGCGTGGGCGGCGAGCGGCGGGCACAGGCGCGACCTCGACAAGGACGGCCGCTACGACGACGACCAGGCGGTCACGTTGATGGACGCGTGGTGGCCGCGGATGCTCGACGCGATCTACCAACCGGTGCTCGGCGACGAGGCGTTCAAGGACCTCAAGGACATGCTCGGCTTCGGCGGCCCGCCGGTCGGCGAGGCGGCGACCGACTACCCCGGCTTCTCCGACGGCTGGTGGAGCTACGTCAACAAGGACCTGCGCGACATGTTCAACCACCGCAAGCCGCTCGGGCGCCTCTCGCGCGGCTACTGCGGCAACGGCTCGCGCCAGGCCTGCCGGCTGCTCCTGCGCCGCACGCTGCTCGACGCGCTGACCGACTCCCACGCCAAGCTCTACGGCTACGGCGACTGCCAGTCCGACCCGCAGGCGCGCTGCTTCGACCAGGATCGCTTCACGACGGCCAGCGCGGTCGGCGTCCCCAACTTCCCCTTCCAGAACCGGCCGACCTTCCAGCAGACGGTCGAGCTCACCCAGCGGCTCCCGCGCTGACACCCCGTGTTTCCGGGCGCCGCGCCCGGGGCAGTCCGCGGGCAGAAGCGACTTCGAGGAGGCAGCCATGCCCGCGAAGAAGGAGGACCTGCCGGACACGATCGAGCGGTCGCCGAAGAAGGTCCAGCGGACCTACGAGAAGACGCTCGACAGCGCGCACGAGCAGTACGACTCCGAGGAGCGCGCCCACCGGACGGCGTACGCCTCTGTCAAGCACATCGCCGAGAAGCGCGGCGACCACTGGGAGCTCAAGGACGAGAAGGGCCCCTCGGACCCGCAGGCCAAGCAGAGCGGCCGGGCCGCCCGCGAGCACCCGAAGGAGACCTACGGCGGCGTCGACGCAGAGGGCAACACCAAGGAGGAGCTCTACGAGCGCGCCAAGCGGCTCGGCGTCGAGGGGCGCTCGAAGATGAGCAAGAAGGAGCTCGCGAGGGCGATCGCGCGCAAGCAGTGACGTCCGGGGGGTGCGGCACCATGGCCGCCCCGTGGACTCGCTGCTCAAGGCGCTGGCCGCGGTCGCGCTGGATGTGTCGGCCGCCGAGGCCGCCCTCGACGAGGGCGCATCCGGCGCTGCGCGCGACCGCCTCGAGGCGGCCGACGCCGGCCTGAGCGCGCTGCGCGCCCGCTGGCCGGCGCTCGCCGCGCGCGAGCGCCGGGTGCTCGGCGCGGCTGCCGGGCCGGTGCGCGCGCGCCTGGACGCGGCGCGCGAGCGCCTGCCCGCCCGCGCGGCGCTCTCCGTGGGCGCCGCCGAGGCCGACCCCGAGCAGGAGCTCGATCCGCTCGCGCAGCGGCACTGAGGCCGCGAACCCGGTTGCGCATCCGGCCGCGTCCGGGTAGACGCTTGCACCATGGACTCCCTCCGCGGCCGGCTGCTCGTGGCCGGACCGACGCTCCTGGACCCCAACTTCCGGCGCACCGTCGTGCTCGTCTGCGAGCACAGCGAGGAGGGCGCGCTCGGCCTGATCGTCAACCGCCGGACGCCGCTCGCGGTCGGCGATGCAGTCCCCGAGCTCGCCGACGTCCTCGGCCCCGGCGCGCGGCTGTGGTCGGGCGGGCCGGTGCAGCCTGCGAGCATCGTGCTGCTGGCCGACCTCGACGCGCCGCCCGACGAGGCGCTGATGGTGCTGGGCAGCGTCGGGCTCGTCCTGCAGGGCGCCGACCTCGCCGACCTGCCGCTCGGCGAGCGCGGCGCGCGCGCCTACCTCGGCTACGCCGGCTGGGGCTCCGGCCAGCTCGAGTCAGAGCTCGAGCGCGACGACTGGATCGTCGTCGACGCCGAGGCCGCGGACGCGTTCGCCGACGATCCCGAGCGCCTGTGGGCGCGCGTCCTGGCCCGCAAGGGCGGCGAGTACGCGCTGCTGGCGACGATGCCGCCGGACCCGTCGCTGAACTAGTGCCGCGTCAGGCAACGTTCGCCCCGTTCGGCGGGCGCTCGCCGCGCCTGGCGCCACCCGTCGATCCTCGATGTGGCTGGGCCACACCTTCGGATGACGGTCGACGCCAGCCACGACGATCGCTCCGCCGGCGACGGGGCGAACGTCACCTGACGCAGCACTAAAGCAGGCGGTAGAGCGGCGGGCGCGCCCACACCGAGCCGGTCCGCGCCAGGAAGTCCTCGAGCGGCGGACGACCGGGATCGGCGAGCAGCACCTCGCCGCCCAGGCGCGGGAGGAGGCCGGCGAGCAGCGGGACGTTGCGGCGCTCGTAGAGGACGTCGGCGGCGAGCACGAGGTCGAACGGCGCCCGCTCGAGGAGCGCCTCGGGCGCCTCCCAGCGCACGAGCGCCGTCTCGAGCGTCGCGCCGTTGCGCCGCGCGTTCTCGCGCAGCAGGTCGATCGCCGCCGGCGCCCAGTCGGTCGCGAGCACGCGCCCGCCCGCCAGCGCCGCCGCGATGCTCGGCAGGCCGAGCCCGCAGCCCAGCTCGAGCACCCGCGCGCCGCGCAGCGCGCGGTTCGCGACGGCGCGCGCGAGCGCCACGCCGCTCGGCCACAGCTCGGCCCAGTAGGGCAGGAACTCCTCGGCCTCGAAGGCGTGCTCGTCGAGCAGGGCCTCGCTGTCGCGCGGGCGCAGCACGGCGAGCTCGCGGCCCGGCGCCAGCACCACGATCTCCTCCACCAGGTCGTGCACCGCGCTCACGATCGGCCCTACGGCGACGACAGCGGGCCCTCGGCGAGGATGACGTCGTGGACGTAGCTCTCGCGGACGTCGATGGGCTGGCGCAGCATCCAGATCTCCTGGTGCGGGCGCGGGTGCTGACGCTCGAGGACCTCGGCGATGTAGGTCTCGCGCACCTCGTCGGTCTGGGTGAGCATCCAGATCTCCTGGCGGCGCTCCATGTCCGGATGGTCGAAGACGTGGCGCACGAAGTGGCGCCGCAGCTCGCGCGGCTGGCTGAGCATCCAGCGCTGCTCGCGCTGCGGCGCCACGCGCGCAGCAGCGCGGGCGACGACGTCCGGGGCGAGCAGGACCTGGCGTTCGGCAGGCGAGGCCATCGTCCCTCGTGGTAGCAGAGAGCGCCTCTCGAACGAGCGTCGAGCGGCGTTTGGCGACTGTGCGGCGGCGGGGATGCCCGCCCGCTCCGGCTCATGCTCGTGCGCCTGTTCCCCGCCGCCGCCGTCGCGCTGGCCGCCCTGACGGCGGCCCCGGCAGCCCGTGCCCGCGTCGTCTACAGCCACGGAGTCGACGCGATCTCGGCGTTCTCGGCCGCGACGTCCCCCGGCCCCCGGGCCACGCCGACCGTGCCTTGGTGCGGCAAGGAGCTCACCGCCGACGACACCGCCGACCAGGTCGACAACGGCCCCTACCGCTACCACGCGATCCTCGCCGAGCCCGCCGGCGCGCCGGACCGGCTCGACGAGCTCGCCGCGACGATCCAGGCCGACGCGCTCGCCGCCTCCTCCCTGCTCGAGCAGCGCTACGCGCGCGCGATCCGCTTCGACCTCGGCACCACGTGCGGCCCCGACTTCCTCGACATCTCGGTCGTGCACATGCACCGCGACAGCGCGCAGCTGACCAGCGACGCGAGGGTCGACGACGGCACGCTCGAGGCCGTGTACGACGAGCTCGAGGCGGCCGGCTTCGCGGTGACGCGGCCGGACGCCGCCGAGGCGCCGCTGCGCCCGTTCGACTACGTCGTCTGGCTCGACGGGCCGGCGCCGCCGGGGGCGTGCGGCCAGGCGACGCTCTACCGCGACACGCGCCGCACCGAGGCCAACCGCAACAACATGGGCGGCAGCGTCGCCGTCCTGTTCCGTACGCCCGCGGGCTTCTGCGGCCCCGACGCCGTGCGCCACGAGATCGGCCACACGCTCGGCGCCGTGCAGCCCGACGCCGCCCCGCACGGCGATCCCACCGGCCATTGCACCGACGCGCTGGAGGACACGATGTGCCTGCCGAGCTCGCCGCGGCAGACGCGCGACGGGGCGCGCGGGCGGTTCTTCGACTTCGGCAACGACGACTACTGGGATCCGCCGCACGGCGCGCCGCTGCCGTGGTGGACGGCGAATCTCAGCCGCTTCTTGTGCTGGGAGGCCGGCTGCAACGGCGTGCGGACGATCCCGGCGGCGCCGCGGGCCGCCGCGGCGGGCCGCCCGCG
>VAWY01000243.1 GCA_005888335.1 Actinomycetota bacterium | reverse complement strand
TCTCGCGCGGGGACGACCGGCTGCTGCTGCACCTCGCGCTCAAGGTGCGACGGCTGTCGCACGCCGCCGCGGAAGGTCGCAACACAAAGGCGTAGACCGCGACGGCCAAGCGCGGTCCACTGTGCCCATGGCCACCGTGACCACCGAAACGCCGGACCTGCAGGACGGCATACGCGCGATCGGGCTCGAGCTGTCGCAGCGGCTGCTGTCGTCTCGACCCCTCTCCGCCGCAGGCGTCGAGCGCCGGCTGACCGGCGCGATCATGTCCGACGCGCAACTGCGCGCCGCGCTCTTTCGCTTCGTCGACGTCCGTCCCGCATGCCGGACGCCCGACGAGCTCGTTCGCCACCTGCACGAGCTGCTCGAGGCGGCGGAGGGCTCACCGGCGGCTCGGCGGTTGGCCCGAGCGGTCGGCGGTGCGTCCGTCCGGCGTCCCGTCGCAGCGGCCGCCGGCTGGGGCATCGGCCACATGGCCCGGCGCTTCATCGCCGGCGAGGACGCCGCCGGCGCCCTCCGGGAGATCGAGCGGCTCTGGCGCGCCGGCGCGGCGACGACGATCGACCTGCTCGGCGAGGCGACAGTCACCGAGGACGAGGCCGACCGCTACGCCGCTCGCTGCGAGGACACGCTGCGGACCCTCGCCGCGGCAGCCGCTCACTGGCCGGCGCGCCCGGCGCTCGAGCGCGACTCCCACGGCGAGCTGCCGAGAGTCAACCTCTCCGTCAAGGTCTCGGCCCTCACGCCCGAGCTGCGCGCGCTCGCGCCCGAGCGCGGGATCGACGGCGCCAGGCCGCGCCTGCGGCGCCTGCTGCGGATCGCCCGCGACTGCGGCGCGCACCTGCACGTCGACATGGAGTCGCTCGACACCCGCGACGCGACCACGCGCCTGCTCCTGCAGCTGTTGGAGGAGCCCGAGTTCGCCGCGGGCCCGTCCGCCGGCCTGGTGGTTCAGGCCTACCTCGTCGAGTCGCCCGCGCACGTCGACGCCATCCTCGAATGGGCGGCGAGGACGCGCCGCGCGGTGCCGTTCACCGTGCGTCTCGTCAAGGGCGCCTACTGGGACCACGAGCTCGTCGAGGCGACGCAGCACGGCTGGCCGGCGCCGGTGTTCACCGACCGCCGCGACTGCGATCGCAACTACGAGGCGCTCACGCGCCGGCTGATCGACGCCGCGAGCCTCGTGCGGCCCGCGATCGCGTCGCACAACGTGCGCTCGATCGCGCAGGCGTGCGCCTACGCGGACGCCGTCGGGCTGCCGCGCCACGACCTGGAGCTGCAGGTGCTGCGGGGCCTGGGCGACGACCTGCAGGCCGCGATCGCCGCGACCGGCCGGCGCGTGCGCACCTACTGCCCGATCGGCGACCTGGTCGCCGGCATGGCGTACCTCGTGCGGCGACTGCTCGAGAACACGGCCAACGACTCCTTCCTCGCCGCCCGCGCCTGCGGCGCCGACATCGCGACCCTCTTGGAGGCCCCGTGAACGAGTTCGCCAACGAGCCGCTCCTGGAGCTCCGGCGCCCGGAGCTGCGCTGTGCCGCGCTGGACGCGCTCCAGGCGCTCGACGCGCGACTGCCGCTGCGCGTGCCCGTGCTGATCGGCGACGGCCTGCAGGACGGTGTGAGCTTCGACTCCGTCGATCCGTCCGCGCCGTCCCGCGTCGTGGCGGTGGCACAGGCGACGACGGCTGAGCAGGCTGTCGAGGCCGTCGCCTGCGCCGAACGCGGGCACCGCGAGTGGTCCGCCGTGCCGGCGCAGCAGCGGGCACGCGTCCTGCAGCGCGCGGCAGGGTTGCTGCGCGACCAGCGCCTCGAGCTGACGGCGCTCGCCGTGCGCGAGGCGGGCAAGCCGTGGCCGGAGGCCGACGCCGACGTCTGCGAGGCGATCGACTTCCTCGAGTACTACTCACGCGGAGCGCTGCTCCTCGACGAGGGGCGTGGACTGCTGCAGCTGCCGGGCGAGCGCAACACGATGCGCTACGTCGCGCGCGGCGTCACCGCGGTGATCGCGCCCTGGAACTTCCCGCTGGCGATCGGCGCGGGCATGGTCGCCGCGGCGCTCGCGACCGGCAACGCCGCGATCCTCAAGCCTGCCGAGCAGGCGCCCGCCTGCGCCAAGGCCGTCGTCGACGCGCTGCACGCCGCCGGCGTGCCGCACGACGCGCTCGCCCTGCTCCCGGGCGGCGACGAGCCCGGCAAGGCCCTCGTCGCGGACCCGCGGGTGCACACCATCGCGTTCACGGGCTCCTGCGCAGCCGGGCTCGCCATCCTGCAGCGGGCCGCCACCGTCGTCCCAGGGCAGCGCCACATCAAGAAGGTCATCGCCGAGATGGGCGGCAAGAACTGCGTCATCGTCGACGCCGACGCCGACCTCGACGACGCCGTGCCCGCGGTCCTGCGCTCGGCGTTCGGCTTCGCCGGGCAGAAGTGCTCCGCGGCGTCCCGGGTGCTCGTGCACGACGCGGTCGCGGAGGCGTTCCTCGACCGGCTCACCGGCGCGGTGGCGAGCCTGCGGGTCGGGCCCGCGGACGACTTTGCGACCGATGTCCCGCCGGTCATCGATGCGGCGAGCCGCGATCGCCTCCTCGCGCTGATCGAGCGCGAGCTTCCGGCCGCGGCGCGCGTGGCGCGGGCCGCATGCCCGCACGCCGACGGCTACTACGTGCCGCCGACCGTGCTCGCCGGCCTCCCGGCGACGTCGGCGGCCGTCACCGACGAGCTGTTCGGCCCCGTGCTGTCGGTGGAGGCCGTCCCCAGCGTCCGTCACGCGTGCGAGATCGTCGAGGCGGGCCCGTTCGCACTGACGGGCGCGCTCTTCACCCGCAGTCCCCGGACCGTCGACGAGGTCGCGTCGCGCACGCCGGTCGGCAACTTCTACGTCAACCGCGACACCACCGGCGCGATGGTCGGCCGGCAGCCGTTCGGCGGCGGGCGCCTCTCAGGCACCGGCCCGAAGGCGGGCGGTCCCGACTACCTCCTGCAGTTCGTCGAGGCGAGGGCCATGACCGAGAACACCGTCCGTCACGGGCTGGTGCTCTGATCAGACGCTCCGCAGTTCGTCGTGACCGGTGGCGGGCGGAGATCGTCGGGGAGCGGTGTCCCATGCCGGCTTGCCGCCTCCTCGAGCTCGTCCAGCGGCACGAGGTCGACCCGGTAGCGGCGGGCAATTCGTTCCAGCACGGCCAGCGCCTCGGGCCGTGCCGCGGCGTGATAGGCGAGCGAGACGACGCAGGCGTGCTCGGCGCGAAAGCCGTCGTCGTGGACGTGCAAGGCGCCCCAGGACGCGACGGCGCCGATGACGCGCGGCAGGGACGCCCGCACGGGATCGTCTCGCCACCTCCTCCTCGGACGGCGCCACGAGTACAGGCCACACTCACAGTCGGCCGCCGGCGCCGGGTGCTCCGGGGCCGGTTCGAGGACCCGGTGCCCCTCGTAGAGCGACCACTCGAAACGCAGGCTGCTCCACTCCCCGCAATTGCAACGCGCCGTATTGATGCCGGGCACCCATGGGCGGCGACAATCAGAGATCGGCCAGAGCTGATCGCGCGCATCGGCCAGCCAGGCGCGATAGCCGCTCACGCACTCGACGAACGTCAGCACGTCCGGTCGGTCACGCGCGTCCTCCGGCGTGCTCACGCGGGCAGCGGCTCTTCGGCCGGACTGACCGGCTCCGTGGGAACCGCCTCGGGCGGCGGTTCCGCCCGCTCGGGTTCGCGCGCCGGCTCCGGCAGCTTGAGGGGCTCGACGATGATGGGAATCGACTCACCGGGAAGACCCATGCTCAGGCAAGTATCGCTGCGCGTCGCCGGTCTGTAAAAGCAACCGCCGGCGCGCCTCGACGGCGCGCGGTGGCGGAGCGCCCCGATGCGCCAGACTCGCCTCGTGGGCGTCGCGCGTGCATCGATCCTCGCCGTGCGCCGCTTCGCGCGCCGCCATCCCGTGCTGGTCACGGTCATCGGATCGCTGGCTGCGGCGGCAGTCCTCGCCGTCGTGCTCGCGAGGCGCCGGCACGAGTTCGCCGCGGCGATCTCCGAGGCTTCGGCATGGGTGCTCGCGGTGACCGCCCTGCTGCAGATCGTCGCGCTCGTCGCCCGCAGCGAGGCGTGGCATCTCACCATCGAGGCGGCCGGCGGGACGGTCGCGCGCCGTGTGCTCTACCGCGCATCGAGCATGCAGGTGCTGGGCGGCGTCTTCAACGGCCAGCTCGGTGTCGCCGCGCGGATCGCCGCGCTGCGCCGCTCCTCGCCGGCGGTCAGCCCGCAGGTCCCGACGCTGATCGCCGCCGAGTTCCCGATCCTGGCCGTCGAGGCGATGCTCGCGGCGCTGAGCTCGTTCACGCTGATCGCCCCGCTCGGCGTGCCCTGGTGGCTGCCGCTCATCGCGCTCGCGGTGATCGGGACCGCGAGCGCCGGACTGCGCCACCTCGGTCTGCGCAAGGGCCGCGACCTCTGGCGCGGCCTGGCAGTGCTCCGCAGCGTGCGCGGCGGGAGCCGGGTCATCGCCTTCGTCCTGCTCGCGGTGTTCGCGCAGATCTTCCGCAACTGGATGCTGCTGCACGCCGTCGGGCTGGAGGCGTCGTTTCTGGATGCGATCGCGGTGCTGATCGCGGTGGTGAGCATCGGCCAGCTCCCGGTGGGTCCGAGCGTCGGCGCCGCCGCCGCGGTGCTCATCCTCGGCCGCAGCGGCGTCGCGCCCGCCGCCGCGGCCGGGGTGCTCATGACGGTGACCGGCACGCTCGGCGGACTGTGCTTCGCCGCGTGGGCCGGCGCCGACCGCTTGTGGTCGGCCGGCGCCAGCGCTGCGATGCGCCACGAACGGGCCGTGGCGCGTGGCGAGCCGCCACCGTAGCCCCGGGTCGCTAGAGTGCTGGTATCAAGGCCGGACATGTGTCCGGCAGCAAGCAGTGTTCAGCGCCCGCAGTCGTCGCCGCAAAGCGTCTCCCGCGTCCGCAGTTCACCGACGTAGGAGGATCGCCATGGCGACCGGAACCGTGAAGTGGTTCAACGACGACAAGGGCTTCGGCTTCATCACGCCGGACGACAGCGGCAAGGACCTGTTCGTCCACCACA
>VAWY01000232.1 GCA_005888335.1 Actinomycetota bacterium | reverse complement strand
CGGCACGTCGACGGTCACGGTGACCGTCTGCCCGGTCGGCAGCGTGACGACCTGGGTGTGCTGGTCCGCGGACGCCCCGCGCGCCGCCAGGCCCGCGCCCAACAGCCCACCGAGCGCCACCACCAGCAGCGCGCGTCGTTTGCCGACCGGCCGGGCCGGCCTCCCACCACCATCTCTCATCGTGCCGGCCTCCCGAGCCGCATCGTGAGGCCGTTCCCCTGCCTCGACTGCGCGGAACTATATCAGCATCCGCACAATATGTCTGTACAATATGTCCGAAGAGCGCGAGCTCACCCGCGCCGCGGGGCCACCCGCTCCAAGGCCCCGTGAACGTCTGCTGGGCCGCGGCGACCTTGGGCGCGGTCAGGATGTCGATCTCGCCCTCGACCTCGACGACGCGCACCCGGTCCCTCTGGACCGTCCGGACCGAGAACGGAGGGAGGGCAGAGCGGAACGCGAAGCGCCTGCCCTCCTCGTCCGCGGACAGCCTGCGTGCCGGGTGCATGTGCGCCTCCTTGCCACCACATCCGCCACGGTGGCGGATGCCTGGTTTCTGCCGCGCGAAAGCGCCGCAGCGAACGAGCCGTGGGAGCGAGTCATGGGCCGCCCGCCGTGCGCCTCCGGCGGACCAGCGGCCACCAGGCGCGCTTGGGCGCGGGTGCGGCGCAGCGCTGCCGGCGCCATACGCCGATCGTCATCCCGTCGGGGATGTCGGATTCCACGTAGGTGAGCTGGATCATCGATGCGGGACCCCGAGCTGGACGGTACGGCCAACCCGCGTCGATCTCGCCCCGCCGGGGGGATGGGATTTGGGGACGGGCACTATGGGGTTTTGGCCCCGCGCGCGAACGTCACGCGCGCGGCTGGCATACTCGCGCTGGAGGATCAGCGCGACCGAGCAGAAATCGGACGTTCTGACCGGACAGACTGTTCGGCATCGTATATCATGGCGCGGATGCCAACGAGTCGTCCGTTTCGCGTGGCGGTCGTCGGGTCGGGGCCGTCGGGGTTCTACGCGGCTACGCAGCTTTTGGCCTCGACCGACCCCGAGTTCGAGGTCGATCTCTACGACCGGCTGCCGACGCCGTTCGGGTTGGTGCGCGCCGGGGTGGCGCCCGATCACCCGAAGATCAAGGCGGTGACCAAGGCCTTCGACAAGACGGCCGAGCACGAGCGGTTCCGCTTCGCGGGCGGCGTCGAGCTGGGGACGGATGTCTCGCGCGACGATCTGCGCTCGCACTACCACGCGGTGGTCTACGCGGTGGGCACGGCGACCGACCGCCGGATGGGCATCCCGGGCGAGGACCTCCGCGGTTCGCACGCGGCGACGGAGTTCGTCGCCTGGTACAACGGCCATCCGGATTACAGCGGGCTGGAGTTCGACCTGCTCAACGCCCGGCGCGCGGCCGTCATCGGCAACGGCAACGTGGCGATCGACGTGGCGAGGATGATCGCCTTGGCCGAGGGCGAGCTCGCCACGACCGACACGGCCGACCATGCGATCGAGGTGCTGACGGCGGCGCGCGTCGAGGAGGTCGTGATCCTCGGGCGCCGCGGGCCGGCGCAGGCGGCGTTCACCAACCCGGAGCTGCGCGAGATGGGCGAGCTCGAGCGCGCCGACGTCATCGTCGACCCCGCCGACCTCGAGCTCGACGCGGAGAGCCAGGCGTGGCTCGAGTCCGAGCAGGCGCACCGCACCAACCGGCTCAACGTCGAGATCCTGCGCGACTACGCGGCGCGCGAGCCGCAGGGCAAGCCGATGCGCGTGCGCTTCGAGTTCCTCGTCTCCCCGGTCGAGGTGCTGGAGGGCCCGGAGGGGCACATGCGCGGCCTGCGGCTCGAGCGCAACGAGATCGTCGACGGGCGCGCGAAGGGTATCGGCGAGTTCTTCGAGCTGGAGTGCGAGCTGGTGTTTCGCTCGATCGGGTATCTCGGCGTGCCGCTGGCGGGCATCCCGTTCGACGAGCGGCGCGGGCTGATCCGCAACGAGGGCGGGCGCGTCGTCGACGACGACGGCGAGATCTGCGCGGGCGAGTACGTCACCGGCTGGATCAAGCGCGGCCCGTCGGGGGTGATCGGGACCAACAAGAAGGACTCCCAGGACACCGTGGCCAAGGTCATCGAGGACTCGAATGCCGGCAAGCTCCCCGAACCGGCCAAGGAAGACATCGACGCGCTGATCGCCCAGGCGCCCCACGCGGTCGACTGGCAGGGCTGGGCGGCCATCGATCAACTGGAGCGCGAGGCCGGCGAGCCCCAGGGCCGCCCCCGCGTCAAGCTCGTCGACTGGGACGAGCTGCGCCAAGCCGCCCGCCGCGGCGCGACTGCTTCGTCGCGGCGCTGACGCGGGTCACCCGCGTCCTTCGGCCACGCGCTCCAACGCCTCGTGAAGGTCTGCCGCGAGCATCATGGATCATCATGTCTGGACAATACGTCCGCCGAGGTGACATCTCGCGCGCCAGGAGGATGAGCGTGACGGGGACAGGAGGTCCTGCTTCGGCGGCGACGGGTGCCACGCTCGAGCGTGACGCCGAGCTGAAGCGCCTGCCGCAACGCCGCGAGGACCTGCCGGTCGTGCTCATCGTGGCGGTCCGGAGCGCCAGGCGAGCGCCGCGGCACAGGGCGACTCACGCGATCGGGCCGTAATGTCCGGACATACTGTACGATAGCTCCCATGACCCACTGCAACGAAGCTTCGACTTCCACTCCTGGCTGGCCGCGTCGCCACTCAGCTGGCGAGAGAGCGGATCACCAAGGACCGGCCCATGTCACTCGACCGAGTGCCGCCTTCGGCCGAGGCGCTGACGGCCGAGTGGCTCACCGCGGCGCTCTGTCGCGAGGTCCCCGGCGCGGCCGTCGTGGACGTCGAAGTTTTCGGCGGGTCGGACGGCACGAGCTCGCGGCGAGCCGTGCGCGTCGTGTACAACCAGGCCGGTGCTCGACAGCCTGGCCGCGTGAGGTCGGAGATCAGGCCGCCTCGCGCGCACCGGCGCAGCAGCACGCGGCCGAGCGCGTTCGCCCGGAAGCGCTGACGTGGTCGGCATCGGCAACAGCGCCGCCGACATCGTCTCCGAGCTCGCGCAGCGCAGCCACCGTCGTCCCGGCTCTCAGCGGCGAGGCGAGACGGAGCGCGAGCGCCCGCCGCTGCCCTTCGCTTCCCGGCCGGCCCCGCCGGCCCCGAGGACCGGCGCGTAGAGCGTGTTCCAGACGATGTCCGTGTACGCGTCGACGAGGCGCTCGAGCTGCTTGCCCTTGGCCGTCCGGATGAGCTGGTGGAAGCCGCGCTCGGCCATCCAGGCCAGCCACTCGGCGGTCTCCTGGGGCAGGAGCTTGGGATCGACGAAGCCGGCCTTCTGCCCCTCCCTGATGTGGTGACGGAGCCCGGCGACGTTCCGGTTCATGATCTCGGTCACGCCCTCGCGCACGGAGGCGTCGTACGTCGACGCGTCGAGCACGGCCGCCATCAGGGTGGTGTGCGGCGCGTAGGTCTCGACGACGTGCCTGAGCGCGCGCCGTAGATCCGCGCGTGTCGCGTCGGTCGAGAGGCTGTACCACTGCTGGGAGGACTCGGCGACCTGGTTGATGATGTCTCCGAGCCAGGCCCGGAGCAGGTCTCCCTTGTCCTCGAAGTAGACGTAGAACGTCGAGCGGGAGAGCCCGGCCTCGGAGACGAGCTGCTCGACGCTCATCTCGGTGAAGCTCTCGCCTTGGGCGAGGAGGCGCTCGACGACCTCGAGCAGGCGCTCACGGAGCTCGGCCCGGCGGGCGGCGCGGGTGGTCTGGGACTTTCGGGTGACGGAGGGCATCGCTCACTCAGTGTACGACCACGACGGACAGACCGTCCAGACAGCTGACCAGACCAGCACATAGAGTCTGGACAAGCCGTCCGACAAACCATGTACCCTTGATGACATGGAGCCCGATCGATCCTCGAAGACCGAGCCGCGGAGCACCCCGACCGCGCCGCGCCCGCCCGCACGAGCCGCCTGGAGCCAGCGCGAGCTGGTGGCCGCGTCGCTGGTCCGCTGCCCGGATGCCTCTGGGAGGCGCGTCGCGTGACCGCAGCGGCTGTCGACCTGACCGACGAACGGCGTGCCTTCGTGGACGCCCTGCGCACGTTCGCCGCGCGCGAGGCGGGCACCGAAGAGCGGCTGCGCGAGCTCACGAACGACCACCGCGAGTCGCACAACGAGGACCTCTACAGCCAGCTCGCCGACCTCGGGTACCTGGCCATCGGCATCCCCGAGGAGGACGGCGGTGGCGGCGGCACGATCGTCGACACCTGCCTGCTGATCGAGGAGGTCTGCTACGCGAAGCTGCCGGTCACCGGGATCTACACCTCGCTCACGGTGGCGGAGGCGGTCCGTCGCCACGCCGACGGCGAGCTGCGTCATGAGCTGCTGGAGAGCATCGCGCGGGGCGAGGTCCACGCGCTCGGGTTCTCCGAACCGGAGGCGGGCTCGGACCTGGCCTCACTGCGCTGCCGCGCGCGGCGCGTCGACGGCGGCTACGTCGTCGACGGCCAGAAGACGTGGACGTCGAACGCCCACTTCGCGAAGCACGTCCTGCTGATGGTGCGCACGGGCGCGCCGGACTCGCGCCACGACGGGATCACGATGCTCAGCGTGCCGATGGACAGCGAGGGCATCGAGGTGCGCCCGATCGACACGCTCAACGGCCGCGAGGTCAACGACACCTTCTTCAACGAGGTCTTCGTTCCGCAGGAGCGCCTCGTCGGCGAGGAGAACCGCGGCTGGCGCCAGCTCATGGCCGGCCTCAACGCGGAGCGGCTGCTGATCGGCGCGGTGTTTCTCGGTCACGGTCGGCGCGCCTTCGACGACGCGCTGGGCTACGTCAAGGAGCGCAAGCAGTTCGGTCGCCCGATCGGCTCGTTCCAGGCGATCCGCCACCGGCTCGCCGACCTGGCGACGGAGCTCGAGTGTTGCCGGCTGCTGGTGGCGGACATCGCGCGCCGCACGGAGGCCGAGCCCGACAAGGTCCTCGCGCGAAAAGCGTCGATGGTCAAGCTCAAGGTCACCGAGACGGCGCGCCGCGTGGCGCTCGAGGGCATGCAGATGATGGGCGGCTACGGCTACGCGTTGGAGCCAGCGCGAGCTGGTGGCCGCGTCGCTGGTCCGCTGCCCGGATGCCTCTGGGAGGCGCGTCGCGTGACCGCAGCAGCTGTCGACCTGACCGACGAACGTGCGCCTCGCGTCGGCGCGGACGAGCGTCAGCTTCACCACACCTCGCGAGAGGGTGACCCTGCACCTCGACCGCCGGCCGCCCGCGCTCGCGAACGACGGCGAGCCCGCCGAGATCGAGCTCACGTTCGACGACGACCAGGCCGAGCGATTCGCCGCGGGCGCCCTCAACCTCCCGCTCGCTCTCCTCGGCGGCGAGGTCGCCCGCCTGTTGATCGGACATTCTGTCCGTACAGAGCGTCGCACCATGCTGTACGATGTGCGTCTCGATCAATGACAGGAGACGTGTCATGGCGGAGTTGGACGGGCGCGTGGCGGTGGTCACGGGCGCAGGGCAGGGCATCGGCGAGCAGGTCGCGCGCAAGCTCAGCGCGGCCGGCGCGAAGGTCCTCGTGAGCGACATCGACGCCGACCGTGCCCAGTCCGTCGCCGCGGATCTCGCCGGCGAGGCTGCGGCGCATGCCGGCGACCTCACCAAGCCCGGCGTGCCCGAGGCCGCGGTCGAGTCGGCCGCCGACCGCTGGGGACGCCTCGACATCGTCGTCAACAACGCCGGCTACGCCTGGGACGGCCCGATCCACAAGGTGACCGACGAGCAGTTCCAGGCCATGCTCGACATCCACACCGTCGTGCCGTTCAAGGTGCTGCGCGCCGCGGCCCCGCACCTGCGCGAGCCGGCCAAGGCCGAGCGTGCCGAGGGCCGCGAGGTCTTCCGCAAGGTCGTCAACGTCAGCTCCCTCGCCGGGATGATGGGCAACGCGGGACAGGGCGCCTACGCCGCCGCGAAGGCCGGGGCGGTCGGCCTGACGCGCGCGCTCGCCAAGGAGTGGGGCGGCTTCAAGATCAACGTCAACGCGATCGCCTTCGGCTTCATCGACACGCGGCTGACGGCGCCCGTCGGCACGGTCGGCGACGTCCAGGCGGGCGAGCGGCGCATCACGCTCGGCATCCCGGAGCAGGCGCGCTCGACGGCGGAGATGTTCATCCCGTTCGGGCGCTCGGCCACGCCCGAGGAGGCCGCGCGCGGTGTGTACTTCCTCTGCTCGCCGCTGTCCGACTACGTCCACGGCCAGGTGCTCAACGTGAGCGGAGGGCTCCAGATGGGGATGGGGACATGACCGACCAGCGCGACGTCCTGATCGTCGGTGCGGGCGTCGGCGGCCTGTGTGCCGCGGCGCGCCTCGCCGTGGCCGGCCACCGGCCGCTCGTCGTCGAGCGAGGCCCTCGGGTCGGGGGCCGCGCCTCGACCTTCGAGGTCGACGGCTTCAAGGTCAACACCGGCGCGGTCGCCATCGAGTTCGGCGGCGCCATGGAGGAGACCTTCCGCGACGTGGGTGCGCCGTTCGAGCTGCGTGTCCCGGACCCCGCGAACGTCTTCCGGATCAAGGGCAAGACGGTCAACCCGACCAAGGGCGGCTGGGCGATGCTGCTCAACCAGATCACCAAGCGCGGGGCGAAGCTCATGACCCAGCTCGGCAGCGCCCGCAAGGGCGAGCTGCCCGAGGAGCAGCTCACGCTCGAGCAATGGCTGTCACGGGCGACGTCGAACAAGACCGCGCACCGTCTGTTCCGCAACATGGCGGCAGCGATCTTCGCCGTCAACGCCGACGAGATCCCGGCGCGGGCGTTCCTCACCTACTTCATGCAGAAGGGCGCGTTCAAGCGCTTCGGCTTCCACCCTGAGGGCACGATCGGCGTCTGCCGCGCGCTCGCCGACGTCGTCGAGCGCCACGGCGGCGAGGTGTGGTTCGACAGCGAGGTCACCACCTTGCACGTCGGCGACGGCCGCGTGACCGGGGCGACGATCCGGCGCGGCGGGGAGGACGTCGACGTCGCGTGCGGGGCGGCCATCTCGAACATCGGCCCCGTCGCCACGATCGACCTCTGCGCCGAGGACGCGCTCGACGCCGACTACGTCGAGTCGGTCCGGGCGAAGGCGCGGCCGACGGCGAACATCATCATCCACGTCGCGAGCCGCGAGCCGCTGATCGATGCGCCGGGGCTGCTGCTCTTCGCCGACACCGAGCGCATCTGCAACATGGGCAACCTCACGACGATGTGCCCCGAGCTCGCGCCCGAGGGCTGGCACCTCGCGGTCGTCTACGCCGTCCCGCGGCCCGCCGTCGGCGACTTCGACTCCGAGCGCGAGGTCGAGCTCTCGCTGCAGGAGCTGCGCGACCAGCTCCCCGGGATGGCCGACGCACGGGTGATCGACGTGCGCGTCATGCGCGGGGAGTGGCCGGCGCAGCGCGCGCTGTCGGGGTTCGAGCTGCCGCGCGAGACGCCGCTCGACAACCTGTGGAACGTCGGCGACGGCGTGCGCGACTACGGAAGCGGCGGCACGCAGTCATGCGCCGAGACCGCCAAGGCGGTCGTCGACGAGCTGCTGGCCACGACCGCGGTGGGAGGCTGACATGGCCGCGCAAGACGTCATCCGGCCCGACTTCTCGGCCAGGCTGCGCCCGTCCATCTTCTCCGACGAGCACGAGGCGCTCCGCGAGTCGATCCGCGCCTTCGTGCAGCGCGAGATCGTCCCCCACGTCGAGGAGTGGGAGCAGACGACCTTCCCGGACGCGATCGTCCGGCGCATGGGCGAGCTGGGGTTCCTCGGCCTGTCCGTGCCCGAGGAGTACGGCGGTCAGGGCGGCGACTACTACACGAACCTCGTGCTCGCCGAGGAGATGGGCCGGTCGGGCAGCGGCGGCCTGCTGATGGGGCTGTCGGTGCACACGGACATGGTCATTCCGCCGATCCTCGAGTTCGGCTCCGAGGAGCAGAAGCGGCGCTGGATCCCCGCCGGTGTCTCGGGCGAGGAGATCTTCTGCCTCGGGATCACCGAGCCGGACGCGGGATCCGACGTCGCCGGCATCCGGACACGTGCGGTGCGCGACGGCGACGAGTGGGTCATCAACGGCTCGAAGACCTACATCACCAACGGGCACCGGGCGAGCATGATCATGCTCGTCGTCAAGACCGACCCGGATGCCGGCTACGAGGGCTTCACCGTCTTCCTGGTCCCGATGGACACGCCCGGCGTGGTGCGCGAGAAGAAGCTGTCGAAGATGGGCATGCACGCGTCGGACACCGCGCTGCTTGCGTTCGAGGACGTCCGCGTGCGCGACAGCGCGGTCCTCGGCGAGCCCGGCCGGGGCTTTCACCAGATCATGTGGGAGCTGCAGGCCGAGCGGCTGATCGGTGCGTCCGGGTCGCTGGCCTACGCGCGCTGGGCGTTCGACAGGACGCTCCAGTACGCGAAGGAGCGCCAGGCGTTCGGCAAGCCCATCGGGTCCTTCCAGGCAATCCGGCACAAGTTCGCGCGGATGGCCCTCCAGCTCGAGGCGACCCAGCAGCTCATCTACGCGACCGCCTACGCGTACGCCAACGGCAGCTACCCAGTGCGCGAGATCAGCATGGCCAAGCTCATGGCCGCGCAGGTCGCCCATGAGGTCGCCGACGAGTGCGTCCAGATCCACGGCGGCGCCGGCTACATGACCGAGTACGGCGTCGAGCGGGCGGCTCGGGACCTGCGGCTCTACCGCATCGGCGCGGGCGCGGACGA
>VAWY01000231.1 GCA_005888335.1 Actinomycetota bacterium | reverse complement strand
CGAGCAGACGACGCCGCATCTCGTCGCGCGGGCGCGCCCGGGCGCTCCGGCGTCCGACGTTTCCCGAGGCGTCGTCCATACTCATAGTCCAAACATACTGTACGAGCATAGCCTTCGCGAGGCGTCCGGCTTGTGCTAGTCTGGGCATTATGACTGGACAGAGTGTCCGATGAACTACGGCATCGTCAGCTACGGTGCCTACCTGCCGCGGCATCGCCTCGCTCGCGCGGCGATCCGCGAGACCCTCGGACAGGGCGGCGGCAAGGGGACCCGATCCGTCGCGGGCTACGACGAGGACACGACGTCGATGGGCGTCGAGGCCGCGCGCAAGGCGTGCTGGAACGGCTCGTTCGCTCCGGCCTCGCTGCACTTCGCGACCACGGCGCCGGCCTACGCCGACAAGACGAACGCGACGGCCGTCCATGCCGCGCTCGGGCTCGACC
>VAWY01000143.1 GCA_005888335.1 Actinomycetota bacterium | reverse complement strand
ACGAGCTGAACGCCGAGCGCCGGCGCGCGCTGGTCGACCGCCGTGGCCGCCGCCCAAGGGCCGTTTGCAAGCCGTACCTGGTCGGCGGTCTGCAGGAGGAGCGCTGGGTGACCAAGCGCGTCAAGCGCCGCGTCACTACCGGATCTCACGCTCCGGCCGCCTGATCCGCAAGGTCCGGTGGGTCAAGAAGCGGATGAAGGCCGGCGTCTCCGTGACCGCCGGCGTGCCCAACCGCGCGTGGGGGATGCACGACCACGACACGCTCTGCGGCGTCGACCTCGGC
Source organism: Actinomycetota bacterium (assembly GCA_005888335.1). The sequence goes on along the minus strand of VAWY01000143.1, from coordinate 17,690 downwards.
GCCCAGCCGTGCGAGCGGCCGGTGACGTATCGCCCGGCCGGTGACTTCGCCGACCAGGTGACGATCTCCAACTTCGTCTACACGCCCGGCGACATGACGATCCTGCGCTTCAGCGTCTTCCAGGCGCGCAGCGGCCGGCGAATCGGCGCCGGGCACGGCTACTGCGTGCGCACCGACGTCGGCCGCGCGAGCACGTGCACGGCCAACTCGAGCCTGCCGGGCGGACGGATCGTCCTGCAGTGGGAGGCGCACGACGGCGACCGCGCCTTCCGCGCCGCGATCATCGGGGGCACGGGGCGCTACGTCGGCCAGACCGGCGAGCTGACGTTCAGGGTCGTGAGCTGATCACGCGCGCAGCGTCCGCCCGCTGCGCTCGGTCGTCGCGTTGCCGGCCGCGTCCGTCGCGCGGCCGGTGACGATGACCGCCAGCGCGCGATGGCGGCGCACGGCCCACGACACGCTCTGCGGCGTCGACCTCGGCGCCCAGCCGTGCGAGCGGCCGGTGACGTATCGCCCGGCCGGTGACTTCGCCGACCAGGTGACGATCTCCAACTTCGTCTACACGCCCGGCGACATGGGCCTCACCGGCGACATCGGCAACCCGCCGCGGGTGCACCATGGGCAGTCACTGCGCTTCGTCAACGCCGACCAGGCGGCGGACATCCGCCACTCGGTGACGACGTGCAACCTGCCGTGCAACGGCCCGTACGTCGGCAACTACCCGTGGGCCAACGGGGTCTGGGACTCCGGCACGCTCGGCTACGACGCGATCGACGGCGGCCATCCCAACCCCGTCGCGCAGACGCCCACGAGCCTCCCGGTCGGCCGCTACGCCTACTTCTGCCGGATCCATCCCTGGATGCGAGGGCAGTTCGAGGTGGTCCCGTAGTCTTTGGCCATCCGGCCAAGCTCACTGGAGGAAGAGGCCATGGCGAGCACCGAGACGACCGCCGCCCAGTCGACCAACGGCGCGTCCGCCCGCGCCGACATCGAGGTCGTGAACCCGGCGAACGGGCGCGTCATCGCGACCGTTCCCGACCTCGGTCCCGACCAGGTCAAGGAGGTCGTCGCCAAGGCCCGTGCGGCGCAGCCGGGGTGGGAGGCGCTCGGCTTCGCCGGCCGCGCGCGCGTGATGCTGCGCGCGCAGAAGTGGCTGCTCGACAACGCCGAGCGCGTGATCGAGACGATCATGTTCGAGACGGGCAAGACGTTCGAGGACGCGCAGACCGCCGAGCTGTCCTACGGCGCCAACGCGTTCGGCTTCTGGGCCAAGAACGCCGAGCGCTACCTCGCCGACGAGAAGGTCAAGAGCTCGTCGGTGTTCGTCGCCGGCAAGCAGCTGAAGCTGCGCTTCGCCCCGCTCGGGGTCATCGGCGTCATCGGCCCGTGGAACTACCCGCTGACCAACTCGTTCGGCGACTGCATCCCGGCTCTCATGGCGGGCAACGCGGTCATCCTCAAGCCGAGCGAGATCACGCCGCTGACGTCGCTGCTCATGGCCGAGGCGCTGCGCGAGTGCGGCATGCCCGAGCACGTCTTCCAGCCCGCCACCGGCCGCGGCGAGACGGGGGCGGCGCTGATCGACGAGGTCGACATGGTGATGTTCACCGGCTCGACGCGCACCGGCCGCAAGATCATGGAGCGCGCGGCCAAGACCCTGACGCCGGTCTCGCTCGAGCTCGGCGGCAAGGACCCGATGATCGTGCTCTCGGACGCCGACCTCGAGCGCGCCGCCAACGAGGCCGTCTGGGCGGGCATGATGAACGGCGGCCAGACGTGCATCTCGATCGAGCGCGTCTACGTCGAGGAGCCGGTCTACGACGAGTTCGTCGCCAAGGTCACCGACAAGGTGCGCAACCTGCGCCAGGGCGACCCGAGCGGCGGCCCGGGCACCGTCGACGTCGGCGCGGTGACGTTCCCGCCGCAGTACGACATCGTCGACGGCCACGTGCGGGACGCGCTGAAGAAGGGCGCCCGCGCGCTTACCGGCGGCCACGGGCGGCGCGAGAACGGCATGTTCTACGAGCCGACGGTGCTCGTCGACGTCGACCACTCGATGGCCGCGATGACCGAGGAGACCTTCGGGCCGACGCTGCCGATCATGAAGGTCCGCGACGCCGAGGAGGCCATCCGGCTGGCCAACGACTCGCCCTACGGGCTCTCGGCCAGCGTGTTCTCCCGCGACGTCAGGCGCGGCGAGGCGGTCGCGCGGCGGATCGAGTCCGGCGCGGTGTGCGTCAACGACGCGCTCATCAACTACGCCGCGCTCGAGCTGCCCATGGGCGGCTGGAAGGCCAGCGGCCTGGGCTCGCGCCACGGCGCCGGCGGCATCCGCAAGTACACGCGCCAGCAGGCGATCCTCGTGTCGCGCTTCCACCCGAAGCGCGACGTCCACATGTTCCCCTACAAGGGGGGCCGGACCCGCATGCTGCTGCGCCTGTTCAAGGTGCTCTGGGGGCGCGGCAACCGGGACTGAGTATCGACTTCGTCGATCCTTCAAGCGCGAACTTCGTTCGCGCGCGGACTGATCTAGGCGATCGGGGGCGCCGCGCCTGCAGCGCCCCCGATGCAGATCACTTGTCGGGGTTGACGACGTCCTTCACCTTGTCGGCGGCGTCGCCCACCTTCTCCTTGACGGTGCCGCTCGCCCGGTCGACCTTGCCCTCGTTCTCGAGGGAGCGGTCGCCGGTCAGGTCGCCGGCCGCCTCCTTGACGCGTCCTTTGGCCTTGTCGATTCCGCCGCCGTCGCCCATGGCGTTCCTCCTGACGCGTAGGGGTCCGTTCAGGACTGCCCTACCCAGCGCTTCGGGCGCCGATTCAGGCCGTCGGCTCTAGCTCTTGGGCTTCTTGATGGGGACGTTGATCGCGACCAGCGTCGCGACGGCCTTCGTCCCGTCGAGTTGGAGGACGTACTTGCCCGGCGCCAGACCGCCGAACGAGATCTTCCCAGGGTGCTTGGCCTCGACCTGGATGGTGCGCTGGGTCGGCGACTGGAGCTTCACGGTGTGCGCCTTGCCGTCGACCGAGTTCAGCACGAGGTTGAACGGCGCGCCGGCGGGGACGAACCCCCCGGCCGGGAGGATCTCCTTCGCGTTGACGGCGAACGTGTAGTTGGCGCGCTCGGGCAGGGGCGCGATGGTCGTCGGGAGGGGCTTGGCCTTCGACTTCGCCTTCGAGTGCGCCCGGGATCGGCTGCGCGACGCCTTGTCCGCGCGGTGCCCGGCCGTCTTCGGGGCGGCGTTGGCCTTGGCGACGGGCTTCGGCGCGGCGGGGGCCGTCGGTTGCGGCTTGGACTGGGCGTTGGTCATCGCCGGCACGTCGGCCTGCGACTTGTTGCCGGAGCCGCAGGCGGCGACCCCGGTGGCGAGCACGGGAAGGAGGATGGCGGTAGCGCGCTTCATGGGAGTCCGACCCTACGTCCGCGCGTGGGCGCGACGCACTAGAACATGTGTTGAGTTCAGCTCGCCAGCTCGTCGACCAGCCGCAGCAGGTCGAGCGGCGAGAAGGGCTTGGTGAGGAAGAGGTCGGCGCCGGCGTCGTGGGCCGCCCGCTCGTGCTGCACCCCCGCCGTGAGCATGACGATCCGCGTCCCGGCGAGGTCGTCGCGCTCGCGCAGGGCACGGCACGCGTCCAGGCCGTTGAGCTTGGGCATGTCGACGTCCAGGAAGACGATGCGCGGCTTGTTCTGGTCGGCCAGCTCGAGCGCCTCCTCGCCGTCGGCGGCCTGGATGAGCTCGAAGCCGGCGACGTCCTCCAGCGTCGTCGCGATCAGGCGGCGGATGAACGGGTCGTCGTCGACGATCAGGACCGCGCTCGGCCGGACCGCCGTCACTGGATCTCCGTCCGGATGCCCTCCAGCTCGTCGTCGGGCACCTCCCCGAAGGCCTCGACGACCGTGGGATCGAACTGCGTGCCGGTCAGGGAGTTGATGATCTCGCGCGAGGCGCACAGCGGCGACGCCGGGCGATACGGGCGATCGGTGGTCAGCGCGTCGAGCGTGTCGGCCACGGCGAACACTCGCGCGGCCAACGGGATCTCTTCGCGCGCGAGGCCGTCCGGGTAGCCCTTGCCGTCCCAGCGCTCGTGGTGCGAGCGGACCACGGCCTTGGCCTCGCCCAGGAAGTCCACGCCGCGCAGGATCTGCACGCCGATGACCGTGTGCCGCTCCATGAGGTGGCGCTCGGGCTCGGTGAGCGGCTCCGGCTTGTAGAGGATCGCGTCGGGGACGGCGACCTTGCCGATGTCGTGCAGGAGGAAGCCGAACTCGATCTCCGGATCGTCGGCCAGTCGCGAGCCCAGCGCGCGGGCGAGCGACAGCCCGTACGCCGCGACGCGCTCGGCGTGCTTGCCGGTGTAGGCGTCGCGCGCCTCGACGGCGTTGGCCAGCGCGCGCACCGTGGTGATGTACGAGTCGCGCAGCTGCGCGGAGCGCTCGCGCTCCTGCTTGAACGTCTCGCGCAGGTCGGCGGCGTAGCGCTCGAGCTGCTGCTCCTTGGCCGCTGCCTGCGCCTCGACCTCGGTGATCCGAGCCCTGAGGGCGGCCAGCTCTTCTTCGAGTACCCGTTCCCGCTGGGTGACCTCCACTGCGGGCAGGTTAGCCGGGCGCCGGTTCCTCCTGCTGAAGCAGCGCGAGCACGGCGACGCCGGCGGCGTCCACCGGTACGGGGTCGGCGGCGAGCTTGACGAGTCCCGACGCGCCATGCCCGTCGGAGAAGACGACCACCGAGCGCTCCAGCCGGCGCCCCCGCAGATCGAGCGCGGCGAGGACCTGGTCGGCCGCGGGCAGGCCGGCGTCGACGAGCGCCACCTCGAAGCGCGCGCGGGCGCACAGGCGGGCCGCCTCGCCCGCGTCAGAGGCCCACATCGACTCCATGCCCAGCGACTTCAGCGCGCGCCCCGCGCGCGTGCGCACCGCGTCGCGCCCGACGGCGAGCACGCGCACGCGGCCGGCGAGGACGGCGGCCCCGAGCGCGTCGGCGAGCTCCTCGGCGTCGATCGGCTTGGCGACCACCCACTCGCCCGAGAGCGCCTCCCGGCCCGAGAAGACCGACACGACGACGACCGGCAGCGCGCGCAGGCGTTCATCGGCGCGCAGCGCGCGCAGCACCTCGAAGCCGCTCATCGCGGGCATGAGGATGTCGAGCGTCATCGCGTCGAACGGCTCCTCGCGCAGGCGGGCGAGCGCCGCGGCGCCGTCGGACTCGATGATCGCCTCGACGCCGTACGGCGACAGGCGCTCGGCGATCAGCTCGCCGACGTCGCGCTCGTCGTCGAGGACGAGGACGCGGCGCCCGTCGAGCGCCAGGCGGCGCGCCTCGCGGTCGGCGTCGCCGCCGGCGCGCGGGAGGCGCACGGTGAACGTCGTGCCCTCGCCCGGCGCCGAGACGAGCTCGATCGTGCCGCCCATGAGGTCCACCAGCGAGCGCACGATCGACAGCCCCAGGCCGGTGCCCGGCTGGGCGCCGGTGTGGCCGCCGCGGTAGAAGCGGTCGAAGGCGTGATCGACCTGCTCGGCGGTCATCCCGGGGCCGGTGTCGGAGACCTCGAGGACGACCTGGCCGGCCGTCGCCGACGCGCGCACGGTCAGCCGCCCGCCCTCCGGCGTGTAGAGGTGGGCGTTGGTCAGCAGGTTGGTCAGGACCTGCCGCAGCCGCCCGGGGTCGGCGAGCGCGCGCGGCACGTCGCCGGCCATGTCGATCCGCAGGTCCTGGTCGCGCTCGACGAGCCGGGCGCCGAGCAGGTCGGTGACCTCGTGGACGATCTCGGCCACGTCGGTCGGGCGCGGGTGGATCTCGAGCCGGCCGGCTTCGATGCGCGTGACGTCGAGCAGGTCGTTGACGAGGTCGACCAGGCGGTTGGTCGAGGTCAGCACGGTGTCGACGAAGTCGCGCTGGCGGGCGGTCAGCGCGGGGTCGGCGCCCAGCAGCTCGACGAAGCCCTTGATCGACGTCAGCGGGCTGCGCAGCTCGTGCGAGGCGGTCGCGACGAACTCGCTCTTGAGCCGTTCGAGGCGGGCGCGCTCGCTCACGTCCCGAATCGTCCAGACCAGGCCGCGCCCGCCGAAGCCCAACCGCGCGGCGGTCACCGCGAGCGTGCGATGGCCGTGGTCGACCGTGACCTCGCCGGCAAGCGCGTCGATCGGATCGGGCAGGCCCTCGACCTCGCCGACGCGCGTGCCCGGCATCGCCTCGGGGACCAGGTCGGCGGCCCGCGGGTTGGCTGCCTCGATGACGTCGCCGTCGGTGACGAGCAGGCCGTCGCCGAGGCTCTCGACGGTCAGCCGCAGGCGCTCGCGCTCGTGCTCGAGCTGGCCCCGGGTCGTCGTCAGGTCGCCGGCCATGCGGTTGAACGCGCTGCCCAGCTCGGCGAGCTCGCCGGGCCCGCGCTCGTCGACGTGCACGTCCGGCTTGCCGGCGGCGAGCTCGCCGGCCGCGTCGACGAGGTCCTCGAGCGGCCGGCGGACCGCGGCGAGGATCGCGGAGACCAGGCCGAGCGCGAGCACCAGCGCGAGCACGCCGCCGATCGCGACGAGCGCGATCGCCTCGCGCGTCTCGTCGCCGGCGGTCGCCTGCGCCTCGTCGCGGCGCACCCGCTGGCGGTCGACGAGCGCGGCGATCGCCTGGCGCGACGCGAGCGCGCCGGTCGCCGGCCGGGCGCCGCGGCGCAGTGCGCGCTGCGCGACGATCGCGCGGTCGACGAGGCGGGCGCTGGGCGGGTCGGACGCCGCGAGGCGGCGCGCCTGCCGGGCGGCCCGGTCGAAGGCGAGGCGGGCGCGGCGGCGCGCCGGCGCCGCGTCGGGGCGGCCGCGCGTCGTGCGCAGCGTCGCCTCCTCGACGACGCCCGCGGCGAGCAGTCCGCCCGCCGACGCCTCGAGCGCGTAGGCGGCGCCCAGGCGGTCCTCGTAGCGCTGGCGCGCGTCGTACAGGCGCGCGACGCCGGCGCCGGCCAGGACGGCCAGCGTGAGGGTCAGCCCCAGGAGCGCGAGGCGGAAGGACCGGGCGATGCTGAGGCGTCGCAATGCTCCCCTATTGTCGCGGCAATCCGGCGTCGAGTGCGAGGGGTCCCGGTAGAATCCTCCCCATGCGCCTCGCGAAAGCATGGCGCCGGCGGGGGATGTGGGCGACGGCGGCGACGCTTGTCGTGCCTGGCACGCTCGCCGTCGCGGTGGCCGTGACGCTGCTCAGCGGCGGCCTGAGCGGGCTGGGCGCCGCGGGCCAGGTCGTCACCGGCCCGTCGATCCCGGGCTCCGCCCTGACCGGCGCGCGCGTGCGCTCGCGCTCGCCTGCCCGCCTGCCCACCGTTCCGTCAGCGAGCCGGGCCGTGGCCGTGACGAGCCCGCGCGGCGCAGCCACAGCGCCTGGCCCGCCACGACGCCCCGCCGCCGGCTCCCCGCTCGCCGTCGCCCCGCCGCGGCACTCGGAGAAGGTCGTCTCCGCTCCCGCGCCGGCGTCCTCCCCGCCGGCGGGCGACTCGCCGAGCCAGCCGCAGGCTCGCCCCAACCCCGTCCGCGACGTGGGCGAGGGGGTCGCGCATACGATCGGCACGGCGCCGGCGCCGGCCGGGCCCGCCGGCCAGGACGCCGTCACGACGGTGGTCGAGATCATCCCGCCGCCGCCGGCCGCGACTGCGCCGCCCGGCGGCGGGCCACCCGCCGGTGGACCGCCCGCGCCCGCGCGTCCGGTGGTGCCTCTTCCGCTGGCGCCCCTCCCCTCGGTGCCCGTGCCCACGGTGCCCGTCCCCCCGGCGCCCGCGATCCCGGCGCTTCCGGTCCACTAGCCCGCGACGGTGCTGGCGGTCGTCTGCGCCCTCGGCGCGTCCGCGTGCTGGGGCCTGGCCGACTTCCTCGGCGGGCTGCAGAGCCGCCGGCTGAGCACGCTCACCGTGGTGCTCGGCGTCGAGACCGCCGGCCTGGTCATCGTCGCCGCGCTGGTCGTGGCGACCGGGACGGCGCCGCCGGGCGCGCGTGAGGCCGCATGGGCGGTCGGCGCCGGCCTGGCCGGCGTGGTCGGGCTCGGCGCGTTCTACCGCGCGCTCGCCGTCGGCACGATGAGCGTCGTCGCGCCGGTGTCGTCGACCGGCGTCGCCCTGCCCGTGCTGGTCGGGCTGGCCCGCGGCGACCGCCTCAGCGCCGTTCAGGCGGTGGGCCTGGCCTGCGCGATCGCGGGCGTGCTGCTCGCCGGGCGCGAGCAGGCGGAGCATCCGCAGGCGGGCGCGAGCCGGCACGCCCTCCTGCTCGCGCTCGCCGCGGCCGCCGGCTTCGGCACCTACTTCCTCGGCGCGGCCGAGGCCGCCGCGGGGGGCGTGCTGTGGACGCTGCTGCTCGGGCGCGCCGCGGCGCTGCCGGTGCTGGCGGCCGTCGCGGTCGCGGTCCGCGCGCCGCTCGTCCCGGCGCCCCGCGATGCCGCCCGCCTGGCCGGCATCGGCGCGTTCGACCTCGGGGCGACCGGGCTCTACGCGCTGGCCACCACGAAGGGGCTGCTCGCAGTGGTCGCCGTGCTCGGCGCGCTGTACCCGGTGACGACCGTCCTGCTCGCCCGCGTGGTCCTCGGCGAGCGCCTCACGCGCACGCAGGACGTGGGCGTGCTCGTCGTCATGGCCGGCGTCGCGCTCATCGCGGCCGGGTGACGGCCGGTTCCGCGGCCACCGTGCCAGGATGGCCGTGCATCGTGGATGCCGGGCGCCGCACGCCGGACCGGCACAGTGCCAGCGGCACGGGCCGGTCCCGGCGGGTGGCGTCCGGCGCCGCGAGGCGCGGTCAGCCTGGTGCGGGGGTCGTGGAACCGGCCGTCTAGCGTGTGAGGCACCGTGCTCGCCCACGTCGGCGGCCCCGTCCTCGCCCCGTTCCAGCTCGCCCCGCTTGCGCTCGCCGCCGTGCTCTACGCGATGCGCGTGCGCACGCTCGCGCGCCGCGGCCGGCCCGTCCCGGGGGAGCGGCAGGCGTGCTGGTACGCCGGGCTGACGGTGATCCTGCTCGCGCTCGCCTCCCCGCTGAGCCACATCGCCGACGAGCTCTTCCTCGCGCACATGGTCGAGCACCTGCTGATCGCCGACCTCGGCGCGCTCCTGCTCGTGCTCGGCCTCACCGGGCCCGTGCTGCAGCCGCTGCTGCGCATCCGCGCGCTCGACCGGCTGCGCGTGCTCACCCATCCGCTCGTCGCGCTGCCGCTGTGGGCGCTGAGCCTCTACCTCTGGCACCTCGACGCGCTGTACGTCGGCTCGGTCCACCATCCGGCGCTGCACGCGCTCCAGCACGCGTGCTTCGTGGGCTTCGGCGTCGCGATGTGGATGCCGCTCTTCGGGCCGCTGCCCAAGCCCGTCTGGTTCGGCAACCTCGCGCGGCTCGTCTACATCATCGCCGTGCGCCTCACCGGCGCCATCCTGGGCAACGTCCTGATCTGGTCGAACACCGTGCTCTACCCCGGCTACGCGGGCGACCGCTCGTTCGGCATCACGCCGCTGCAGGACCAGAACGTCGCCGGCGCGATCATGATGGTCGAGGGCTCGCTGCTGACGATCGGGCTGTTCTGCTGGCTCTTCCTGCGCGCCGCGCGCGAGGGGGAGGAGCGCCAGGCGCTGCTCGACCTCGCCGCGCAGCGGGGTGTCGAGCTCTCGGACCGCCGCGCCGCGCGCGCGGTGGCCGCCGGGCGGGGCGCCGAGCTGCGCCGGCGCCTCGAGGAGGAGTCGCCGGAGTCGCTGACCGGCGGGCGCTAGCCTCCCGCGCCCTGTGGCCAGCGACCCGCTCGTCAGCGTCCTCGTCCCCGCCTACAACGAGGCGCGGACCATCGAGGGCGTGCTGCGCCGCGTCGCCGCGCTGCCGCTGCGCCTGGAGATCGTCGTCGTCGACGACGGGTCGGTGGATGGCACGGGCGACATCGTCGAGGGCCTGCGCTCCGAGCTGCCCGCGCTGCGCGTCGAACGCCAGCCCAACGCGGGCAAGGGCGCCGCGGTGCGCCGGGCGATCGCGGTGTCGACCGGCGACTACGTCGTCGTCCAGGACGCCGACCTCGAGTACGACCCTTCCGACATCCCCGTTCTGCTCGGCCCGCTGCTCGACGGCCGCGCCGACGCCGTCTACGGGACCCGCCTGCGCGGCGGGCGCCCGCAACGCGCGCACCTGTTCTGGCACTACGTCGGCAACCGCGCGCTGTCGCTGCTGACCAACGTGATGTTCAACACGACGATCAGCGACATGGAGGTCGGCTACAAGGCGTTCCGCGGCGATCTGGTGCGCGGGATCCCGCTCGTCTGCGACGACTTCCGCTTCGAGCCCGAGATCACCGCGAAGATCCTGCGGCGCGGGGCGCGGCTCTACGAGGTGCCGATCTCGTACTACGGGCGCACGTACGCCGAGGGCAAGAAGATCACCTGGCGCGACGGGGTGCTGGCCGTCGCCGCGCTCGTGCGCTTCCGCTTCAGCTCGTCGTCACCGTGATCTGCGCCGTGGCCGTCGCCGTGGCGCCGAAGGCGTCGGTCACGCGCAGCGCGATCGTCCGCTTGCCGGCCGTCGCGTAGCGGTACACGGGCCGCGCGCCGGTCGTCTCGTAGCGGCCGTCGCCGTCGAGGTCCCATTCCCACAGCACGACCTCGCCGTCGGGGTCGCTCGAGCCGGAGCCGTCGAAGGTCAGGTCGGTGTTGACCACCTTGCGGGCCGGCACCGCGATCACCGCCCTGGGCGGCTGGTTGGTGACCCTGACGGTGGTGGTCGCCGTCGCCTGGGCGCCGTTGTCGTCGGTGACGCGCAGGCGCACGGTGTACGTGCCGGGCGCCGTGTACGTGAACGACGGCGTCGCCCCGGTGGTCTCGTAGCGACCGTCGCCGTCGAGGTCCCACTCCCACGCGACGACGTCGCCGTCGGGGTCGCTGGAGTCGGTCCCGTCGAACGCCGCGCGCTGGCCGAGCCCGACCGAGGCGGGCGCGCTCACGCGCGCCACCGGCGGGTTGTCGGTGACGGTGATCGTCACCGTCGCGTCGGCGGTCCGGCCGCGGTCGTCGGCCACGCGCAGGCGCAGCGGGTACGAGCCGGCCTTGGCGTAGGTGATCCGCAGGTCGCCGCCGCGCTTGTCGTCGACGCCGTCGCCGTCGGTGTCCCAGGTGTGCTTGGGCAGGCGGACCGGCGAGGCCGAGTCGTCGGCGCGGCAGTGCAGCGAGCGGCCGGCGAGCACGGTCGTGCTGTCGCAGGCGATCGTCGCGACGGGCGCCGGCGTGTCGTCGACGTGGACGGCGGCGTGCGTCTCGGTGACGTTGCCGGCGTCGTCGGTCACGCGCAGCCCGACGTTGTAGTCGCCCGGCGTGTCGAAGGTGATGCTGTGGCGCTTGCCGTCCTCGGACCACTGGCCGTCGCCGTTGAGGTCCCACTCGTAGCGCACGATCTTGCCGTCGGGGTCGGAGGAGCGCGACGCGTCGCCGTTGAGCCGGTCGCCGACGGTCAGGTGGTCGCTCGAGAGGTCGAGCAGCGCGACCGGCGCGCGGTTGGTCCGGACGGTCACCGTGACGGCGGTCGTCGCGGTGCGCTTGGCGCTGTCGGTGACCCGCAGGCGGACGTGGTACGTGCCGGGCCGGTCGTAGCGGCGGTCGACCGAGTCGCCGCTCGCGTCGAACTTGCCGTTGCCGTCCAGGTCCCAGGCGCTGCGGACGATGTCGCCCGACGAGTCGTTGCTCGTGAAGGAGATCGTCTGGCCGGGCGCGATCGTGAGCCCCGGGTAGGCGGTGATGCGCGCCACCAGCGGGCGGGCGGGCGCCTTCTTGGCCGGCTGCGGCGCCGAGGGCTTCGGCGCGGGGGCCGGCGCGGCGACCGGGGCGGCCGCGGGGCCGGTGGCCACGCGGACGTAGCCCGTGGCCTCGCCCCAGCGCCGCCAGCGGCGGCGCACGGCGTTGCCCGCGTTGCCCTCGATGGTGGTCAGCGTGTGGTTCGCGTAGACCGTCTCGACGATGCCGACGTGCTGCGGGAAGGTGATCAGGTCGCCGGCGTGGGGCGTGCGCGTCCAGCGCCTGGTCTGCTTGGCCCACGCGCGGATGTAGGGGACGTAGCCCAGGCCCGAGCCGCCCGGGCCGATCGGCGCGCCGGCCTGGCGGGCGATGTACGAGACGAAGTACGCGCACCACGGGGCCCCGAACATGGCGCCGCGCGTGGCGGTCTCGTAGCGCTTGATGGCCGGCGCGCGGTTGGAGCCGTCGGGGATCTCGCGCACGCCGAGCGACAGCTCGCGACGCGCGAGCCCGACGATGCGCGCGGCCACGGCCGAGCGCGCCTTGGCCGACCGGGGACGGGCGGAGGCGACGGAGACGGGCAGGGACGGCAGCGCCATCGTGACGAGGAGGACCGTTGCGAGGGCGCGCCGCGCGGACCGGGGCAGCGGCACATAACGTGTCTCGGCGGCGAGCGGCCTGTTTGAAGCCGCAGCGCCGGAAAGTGGACGCCTGTCAGCGGCCGAGCTTTACGTCCAGAAGCTCCTCGAGCTGCCGGATCGTCTCCTCCGCGCGGACATGGTGCACGGTCGCCATGCCCATCTCGCGCGCGGGCTTGAGGTTCCCGCGCAGGTCGTCGACGAACACGATCTCCTCGGGCGGCAGTCCGATGCGCTCGGCCCCGAGCGCGTAGATCGCCGGGTCGGGCTTGCGGATGCCCTCCTCGCCCGAGATGACCCAGCCGTCGAACAGCTCGGGGAAGCGATCGAGCTCGTAGCGCCCCGAGCCCCACGAGTTCGAGATCAGGCCGGTGCGGATCCCCTGGCGCTTGGCCATCACCACCGCCATCTCCATGTCGCGGTCGGGCCGCATGCCGCCGAAGAGGCGGTCGATGAGGCCGGGGGCGCGCTCGACCGCCAGCCCGAGATGCCGCGCGAAGCGCTTCTCGAACTCGGCCTCGCTCAGCTTGCCGAGCTCGAGGTCGAAGAGCAGCTGCCGGCCCTCGTCGTCCGAGCGAAACGTGGTGCGCACGCGGTCGGGGACCAGGCCCTCGGCCTCGCAGAACGCCTGGAAGGACTCGAAGATGTCCGTGGTCAGCACGCCGCCGAAGTCGACGAGCAGGCCTCTACGCGCCAAGGGCCATCTCCTCGGCGCGGCGCGCGAGCTCGATGACGCCCTCGCCGAACCCGCGCAGGTACGGGTCGTCGGTCGCGCCGGTGATCGCGCGCTTGTAGTTGCCCTCCATGAACACGATCGACTTCCACACCGCGAGCGTGCGGTACCAGCGGATGTCGCCCGTCGACCGGCCCGAGCGCTCCTCGTAGCGCGCGATCAGCTCGTCGCGCAGCGGGAAGCCCTCGGCGCGCGTCACGGCCGACAGCTCGAACATGCCCAGCGGCGGGTCGCTTGGCTCGGTCCACAGCGTCGTCAGGTAGCCGACGTCGGCGAGCGGGTCGCCGATCGTCGCCATCTCCCAGTCGAAGATCGCGACCAGCCGCGCCGGCGCGGCAGGCGCGAACATCGTGTTGCCCAGCCGGAAGTCGCCGTGGACGATCGTCGCCGTCTGCTGCTCGGGCAGGTGCTCGCGCAGCCAGGCGCCGACGGTCTCGACCTGCGGGATCTCGCGCGTCTTGTTGTGCTCCCACAGCCCGCCGAAGCGGCGCAGCTGGCGCTCGAGGTAGCCGGTCGGCTTGCCAAAGCCCTCCAGGCCGCACGCCTGCCAGTCGACGGCGTGGACCTCGACCAGCGCGTCGATGAGCTCCTCGCCGATGCGCCGCCGCTCGGCGGGCGTGTCGAGCTCGGGCGGGACCTCGCTCGTGATCACGCGCCCTTCGACGAGTTCCATCACGTAGAACGGCGCGCCGATCACCGACTCGTCGGCGCACGTCGCCAGCACCGCGGGGACGCGCGCCCGCCCGGCGGTGGCGCGCAGCACGCGCGCCTCGCGCAGGACGTCATGGGCGCTGGGCGGCAGCGGCGGGCGCGGCGGGCGGCGCAGGACGAAGCGCTCGTCGCCGCGGGCGATGACGTACGTCACGTTGGAGTGGCCCTCGCCGACCGGCGCGATGTCCAGCTCGCCCTCGCCGAGGCGGTGCGCGTCGAGGAACGCCGTCAGCGGCTCGGTGACCAGCAGCGGCGCGCGCGCGTTGCGCGCCGCCTCGGCGAAGGTCGCAACGACGTCGTCCGGCGCAATCGCGTGCATCGAGCTCACGGGGCGGCGAAACCTACCGGCCACCGCAACCAGGGCGGGCACTACCGTGTTCCAGCGATCGAGGCGCGGGCGCACCCGCCGCGCCCGCCCGTTCCTCCGAGCATGTCCCGCGTCCTGACACGACTGATGCTCGTCTGCGTCCTGCTGGGGATCGTCGCTCCGGCCGCGCACGCGAGCCACACGCAGGTGATGACCTTCGAGGCCCCGCGCGAGCTGCTCGACCCCGCGCAGCGCGAGCAGGCCTTCGAGAGGATCGCCTCGCTGGGCGCGCGCTCGCTGCGGGTCATCCTCTACTGGCAGGACGTCGCGCCGTCGCCGAACGCCGCGCGCAAGCCCACCTTCGACGCGACCGACCCGACCGCGTACGACTGGAGCCGCTACGACCCGGTGCTGACCGAGGCCGCGCGGCGCGGCTGGAGCGTCATCCTCACGGTGACCGGGCCGGTGCCGAAGTGGGCGACCGCCGGCGGGCGCGACCACGTCACCCGGCCCAGCGCCCGCGAGTTCCAGGCCTTCATGACCGCGGTGGGCAAGCACTACGGCTCGCAGGTCCACACGTGGGCGATCTGGAACGAGCCCAACCACCCGGACTTCCTCGCCCCGCAGTACAGCGCCAAGGGGCACCGGCCGCTCTCGCCCGGGATCTACCGCAACCTGTTCCTCGCGGCCTGGCGCGGGCTGCGCGCGTCGGGGAACGGACGCGAGCGGCTGCTCATGGGCGAGACCGCGCCGCGCGGCAACACGCGCGTGGTCGCACCCCTGACGTTCCTGCGCGGCGCGCTGTGCCTGAACAGCACCTACGTCAAGAAGCGGTCCTGCTCGAACCTCCCCGCCGACGGCTACGCCCACCACGCGTACTCGACGCGGCTGGGGCCGTTCTTCAAGCCGCCGGGCCCCAACGACGTGACGATCGGCGTGCTCAACCGGCTCGTGCGCGCGCTCGACCGCGCAGCTGCCGCGGGCGCGATCCGGCGCGGCCTGCCCATCTACCTGACCGAGTTCGGCATCCAGTCGGTGCCCGACCCGTTCTACGGCGTCTCGCTCGCCCAGCAGGCCGAGTACTACGCGATCTCGGAGCGCATCGCGTACCGCAACCCGCGGGTGCGGTCGTTCTCGCAGTACCTCTTGCGCGACGACGACCCCAACGCGGGAGGGGAGCGCTACGGCGGGTTCGAGTCCGGCCTCGAGTTCGCCGACGGGCGCATCAAGCGCCCGGCCTACGACGGCTTCCGGTTGCCGCTCGTCGCGGTGCGCGGCGGCTCGCGGGTGACGCTGTGGGGCCGCGTGCGGCCCGTCACGTCGCCGACGACGGCGGAGATCCTCGTCGCCGACCGCGGCAGCGGCTTCCACCGCCTGCGCGACGCGCGCACCGACGCGCGCGGTGTGTGGAGCACGCGCACGACGTACCGCAAGGGGCGCCGCTGGCGGCTGCGCTGGAAGGGGCCCGACGGCACGACGTTCACCGGCCCGCCGATCCGCGCCTACACCTCCTCGGGCAAGGCGGGCTGACGGGTAGTCTGCCCGGGGTGGCCCAGCAGCTCTGGCTTCTCCGGCACGGCGAGGCCGAGCCCCACGACTCGGCGCCCGACGACGAGCGCCGCCTCACGCCGCGGGGCGAGGACCAGTCGCGCGCGGCGGGCGCCGCGCTCGCACGGCTCGAGGTCACGTTCCACCTCGTCTTCACGAGCCCGAAGGTGCGGGCGCTCGACACCGCGCGGCTGGCGTGCGAGCAGCTCGGCTGCGAGCCGGTCGTGCACGAGCCGCTCTCCGAGGGCTTCGACGCGGACGGTGCGCGCGAGCTGGCGGCGATGGCGGGGCCCGACCAGCGGGTGCTGATCGTGGGGCACAACCCGGACTTCGAGCAGATCGTCTACGACCTCACCGGCGCCCGCGTCGAGCTCAAGAAGGGCGGGGTGGCCGGCGTGCGCGTCCGCGGCGGCGGGGGCGAGCTGCTCGCGTTGCTGCGCCCGCGCGAGCTCGATCGGCTCGCGGTCGCCTGAAGCGCCTTCGCGGCCACGGAGGACGGCTTCGCCGGCCTTCAAGCACGAACTTCGTTCGTGCGGTCAGAGGTTCTTTGCGGCGACGCGGGCGGCGACGAGCACGGGATCGAGCACGCCCGAGACCGGCGGCGCGTAGCCGAGGTCGACCCACTGCAGCTCGTCGACCGCCATGCCGGTCCACACCGCCATGGCCACGGTGTCGATGCGCTTGGCCGCGGTCTCGGCGCCGACGATCTGCGCGCCGAGGACGCGGCCGGTGCCGCGTTCGGCGACGAGCTTGACCCACACGGGCCCGTTGCCCGGGTAGTAGCCCGCCCGCGCGCTGGTCTCGATCGTCGCCGCGTACGCGTCGTAGCCCGCCTCCGCCGCCAGCGTCTCGGTCAGCCCGGTCAGCGCAACCTCCCGCCGGCACAGGCGTGAGATCGCCGTCCCGACGACGCCCGGGAACGCGAGGTCGCCGCCGGCCGCGTTGTGACCGGCGACGCGACCCTGCTTGTTGGCGTGTGTGCCGAGCTGGATGTTGACCGGCCGGTCGAGCAGGAGGTGGCGGCTCTCCACGCAGTCGCCCGCCGCCCAGACGCCGTCGGCGCCGGCGCAGCGCTGGTGGTCGTCGACGGCCAGGGCGCCGGTCGGTCCGATCCGCAGGCCCGCGGCGGCGGCCAGCTCCACGTCGGGTCGCACGCCGACCGCGACCACGACGTGGCGCGCCGCCAGCTCGCCGGCGGTCGTGCGCACGCCGCGCGGCTCGCCGGCGTCGTCGAGCAGCACCTCCTCGAGCAGCGTCGACGTGTGGACCTCGATGCCGATGCGTTCGGCCGCCTCGCGCACGCGTGCGCCCATGTCCGCGTCGAGGACGGGGAAGACCTCGTCTGCGCGCTCGACGAGCGCGACGTGCAGGCCGCGCATGGCGAACGCCTCGGCCATCTCCAGGCCGATGTAGCCGGCGCCGACCACGACGGCGTCGTGGTGGCCGCCGTCCCCGACCTGGCGGCGCAGGCGCACGGCGGCGTCGAGCGTGCGGGCCGGCTCGGTGGCGTCCGCGCCCGGCACCCGCGGCGGGACGGCGCGCGCCCCCGTCGCGACGACGAGCCGGTCGAAGGGCTCGACGCCGCCGCCTGCCAGCGCGAGCTCGCGCCGGTCGAGGTCGATCCCGACGACCTCGGTGTTCGTGCGCACGTCGATCCCGTTGGCTCGGTGCGACTCGGGCGACCGGGCGACCAGGTCGTCGACGGCGTCGACCAGCCCGCCGACGAAGTACGGGATGCCACACGCCGAGTACGAGGTGAACACGCTGCGTTCGAAGGCGATCACGTCGAGGCCGGGATCGCGCCGCAGCGCGTTGGTCGCCGCGCTCATGCCGGCGGCGTCGCCGCCGACGATCGCCAGCCGGTCGCCCACCGCGCGCAGCCTACCCTTGGGGAGTGCCCGAGCTGCCCGAGGTCGAGATCACCGCGCGCCGCCTCGACGCCGCCCTGCGCGGCGCCGAGATCGAGTCCACGCTCGCGCCCGGGATCAACGCGCTGAAGACGTTCGACCCGCCGCTGCACGCGCTCGACGGGCGCGCGATCGCCGGC
>VAWY01000242.1 GCA_005888335.1 Actinomycetota bacterium | reverse complement strand
CGATCAACCCGTCGGACCTCGGTGTGCTGCTGGGGCCGGTGAGACCGGACGGGCTGACACGCGACGGCGACGACCTGGTCGGCAGCGTGCCCGCCGAGCTGCTGCCGCGGGTCCGCGACCGGCTCGACAAGTCGCTGCCAGTCGGCAACGAGGGCGCCGGGACCGTGGTCGCCGGCGTGCCGGAGCTGGTGGGCAAGCGCGTGGCGCTGTTCGGCGGGTCGATGTGGGCCGACTACCGCGTCGCCGACGCCGGGGCGGTGGTCGAGCTGCCCGACGACGTCAGCACCGCCGATGGCGCTGCGCTCTTCGTCAACCCGCTGACCGCGCTGGCGATGGTCGAGACGATGCGGGCTGAGAACCACACCGCGCTCGTGCACACCGCCGCGGCGTCCAACCTCGGCCAGATGCTCGTGAAGATCTGCGCGGACGACGGCGTGCCGCTGGTGAACATCGTGCGCAAGCCCGAACAGGTCGAGCTGCTCAAGGGCATCGGCGCCGAGCACGTCGTCGACTCCTCCCAGCCAGACTTCGCCGAGCAGCTGACCGAGGCGATTCGCGCGACCGGCGCCACGCTGGCCTTCGACGCGGTCGGCGGTGGGACGCTTGCGGGCCAGATCCTCAGTGCGATGGAGCGCGCCCAGCCGCCGCTTGCGTCCTACACGCCCTACGGCTCGACGACCTACAAGCAGGTCTACATCTACGGCTCGCTGGACTTCTCGCCCACCGTCATCGACCGTGACTTCGGGCTGACCTGGGGCCTCGGCGGATTTCTGCTGATGGTCGCGCTGGCCCGACTCGGCGACGAGACCTTCGCGCGGATGCGGGCACGCGTCGTGGCCGAGGCGAAGACGACGTTCGCGTCGTCGTTCGCAGAGACGATAGGACTGTCCGGGGTGCTCGACCTCGACAAGCTCGGCGTCTTCGCGCGTCGCAGCACAGGCGCGAAGTACCTCGTCGATCCCTCGAGCGACCGCTGAGCCTGAGAAGGCGTTCAGCCGCGCCCCTCGAGGTGCCGGAACGCCGTTCGTGATCTACGCGATGCGCACCGCGGCCGTGCGCGTCGTGCGCACGGGCGCGCGGGCTGCTGCTTCCGACGAGAAGCGGCACTGAACGGCTCACGGGCCGGCGCTCGTCAAGCGCTCCATTGCATGGAATGCAGCAGCCAGCGGCGCGCGGGGCACGTCGCGCTCCACGGCCGGGTGGACCAAAGCGCAATGAAGTGCCCGGGATCGGAGTAGTGTCGGTAGCGCGCTGGCCCTGCGGCCGGAATGCTCAGCCCAGACCCGATTGCCACCAACGGCGCAACCTGCGCCACAAGGCGGGAGGTCTGGGGTACTGGTTCAGACTGCGGGGTCGGTGTCGTACTTCTACCGGCGCCATCCCTGGGTAGGCGAAGGCCGTGGAGCGCGCGTCAGACGCGACGCAAAGGCAGCTAAGGGAGGTCGCCCAGCGCCGGTCAGCGACCTACGAGCGGACGGCCTAGGCCCTTGAACACAGCGCCGCCCTCGCTGAACACCACGCCGAGCGAGAGGAGCAGGCCGGGCGACACGATGCGGCGGCCAAGGAACGGCTCGTAGCTGACCAGGCTCGTGAGGTAGCGCGGCGGACTCGCGCCCACATCGAAAGCACGCCGCTGACTTCCGCCTCGGACGAACAGCAGGAGCGGCGCACGCGCAGCTCCGGCTGGAGATGCTAGGTCATCGCGTGCTCGACGCACCGAGGTTCTGAAACCGGTTTCTTAAGCGCGGTCGCGACCTGGTGGGTGGTCGGGCGCTGGTCGAGAGGTGAAGGGGACCCCCGAGCTACAGCTTCGGCGTGGGCACCCTCGTTCCGATTGGCCAGTCTACTGACGTCAGGGCAACTCCAAGCCCAAACGGGCGCGCTGGCAACTCGACCGCGCCGTCGCAAAAGGATTTCGGCGGCGCTGCGATGCTCGACGAGGCGGGTGCGAGCGCGGCACGGAGCGTCGCGGCGGCCGCGCGCAAGGGCATCCCGCCCCGTACCGGCGCGCGACTCCTGCGGCCCGCCGTCGTGATCGAGATGCTGCGCCGGCGCGCGCCGTCGCGCGGCCCCTAGCCGGTCGGCGCCGGCTCCTCGGCTGTCGAGACCGGCTGCCCGGCGGGGATGGCCTCGGCGCCGCCGGCCGTGAGCGGCTCGATCGTCTGGGCGTCCTGGCCCCCGCCGATCTGCACGCGGCGCGGCTTGGCCGCCTCGGCGACCGGGATCGTGAGCGTCAGCACGCCGTGCTCATAGTTGGCCTGCACGTTCTCGGAGTCGAGCGTATCGGCGAGGAAGAGCTGGCGAGTGTAGGTCCCGTGCGGGCGCTCGGCCACGACCACCTCGTCGCCCTCTCGAGGCTCAAATCGCCGCTCGGACCGCACGCTCAGGACGTTCTTCTCGACGGTCAAATCGATCGATTCGGGTTCGACGCCCGGGAGGTCGAACTCGACGATGAACCGGTCGCCGCGGCGGTAGGCGTCCATCGGGAACCCCCGCGGGACGCGCGCCGCGGTGGACGCGAGCTGCTCGCTGAGCCGGTCGAGCTCGCGAAAGGGGTCGAAGCGGATAAGCATGGGTGGGGCTCCTTTCCCGTGTGGCTCCCTCTGGCCGTCTGCCCCGCGTGACGCGCCGGACAGACAGCGCGCGGTGAGGTGACACCCCGCGTCTTGTCACCTTAGCGCTGGTCTGTGTACGGGTTCGCGCCGATGGCGGTCAGGCTGCGCGGGGGTGGCTTGCCCGTGAGCATGCCCGACGCATGCCCGAGCAGAGACGAGCGGTTGCGCCAGATTGCCCGGGTCGCAGCCGAGGCGCCGTAGGCGAGGGCGCATCCGGGCGAAGAGCACGGGAGGGGCATGGTGCTTCGGGGCGCTGGTGCTTCGGTTCGAGGTCAAGTCCCACGCCGACCCCGAGCTCGCCACGCGCACCGTCGAGTCGCTCGCCGCGGCACTCGCCCGTGCTGCTGGACGTCGCGTCGAGGTCCTCTCGTTCGCCTCGGCCGCCTGCGCCCGCGCCGCGTCGCTCGGGCTGCCCGCGCGGCTCGTCATCTGGGCCGACTACGCGCCGCACGTCCTCGCGCGCTGGGCGCGGCGGCACCGCGTCCTGGGCGTGTGCGTGGAGCACTTCGTGCTCTCGGGCCCGCTGGTGGCCGCGCTGCGCCGCGGCGGGCTGAGCGTCACCACCGGAACCGTCAACGACGTGGCGCTGCTGCGCCGCGTGGCGGCGCTCGGCATCGACGCCGTGACGACCGACGATCCTGCGACGCTGCGCGCGAAGCTCGCCGTCGCCGCCTACTAGGCCGTCCGCGTCAGCGTCGCCATGATCCGCGGGTGCCCGTCCACCACGACGGTGCCGTCGATGCGCGCGTCGGTCAGGCCGGCCAGCGCGGCGATCGCGCTCAGGCCGCCCGCGCCGAACCCCCAGTAGACGTACTCGTCGCCGGCGTACAGACCGCCCGGCTGCTGGACCTCGATCGTGTGAGCGTCGAGGCGGCCGTCGCTCGCGATCCCGTAGGTCTCGACCAGCAGGCGCCCGCCTGGGGCCAGCAGCGCGGCCAGGCGCCGCAGCAGCCCGAGCGGGCTCTCGACCCGGTGCAGGATTCCGAAGCACAGCACGACGTCGAAGCGCTCCCCACGGCCGTCGAGCGCGAGCGCGTCGCCGCGGCGGTACTCCACGCGCGAGCCGAGCAGCTCGGCGATCGTCGCGAAGCCCTCGCCTCCCTGCAGCTCGATCCCCCAGCGCCCCCGCACCCACGCCACGTACTGCTCGTTGTCGACGGCGACCACGCCCGCCGCGCCGCGGTGCTCGGCGAGAAACGCGTAGAAGCCGTCGAACGTGCCGACGTCGAGCACCTGCTCGCCGGCGAAGGACAGCGGCAGGAACGGGACGCGGTAGCGATGGTCGCGCGCGACGCCCGGCGTGTAGAGGCCGTGCTCGCGGTTGAGCGCAAACGTGTGAAACCACAACGGGACGCGCTCGAGCGCGCGTGATGCCGCCGCACGATCGGCCTCGATCGGCAAAAGGTCCGCGACGGCCCGCTCGGCGTCCGTGACGACGGGCAGCATCTTCCGCGACGTCGGCGACTTCGAAGCCGACCTGATCCGCTCCGCACTGGACGGTGAGACAGTCTGGGCGGAGTGGGACTGGCAGGGCGCGCTGGGCGAACGCAGCGTTTGTGAGAAAGCCAACCGTCGCGCGGGCCTGCTTCGCCAGCGCCAGCACGCTGCGGTAAGGCGCCGTTGCCGTCGCAGGACGCATCAACCGGATCTGAGGCTTCAAGTCAGCCGCGCGATGGATTGGTGAAGCGTACGAATCGCGCCAGTGTGCGAACCGCGGCGTGCCGGCAGCGAGCTTGCGCCGAATGCGCCCCTGGGCGCCGACCGGTCCCAGCTCCGTCGGCAACGCCACCGACGACCAACGCACCGCCGGCTCTCGCTTTCGCGTGGATAGGAGCGCTATCGCGATGGTCTCCCGCGGAAGCGCACACCGACAGTTCCCCTATCGCGTGGGAGCAGCACTCGCGCTGCCACGCCCGGGCCCAACTGCTACCCGTTGCAATTCGGCAGGGCGCCGCCTCGCTGGACCCTCGCGCGGTCAGGCC
>VAWY01000241.1 GCA_005888335.1 Actinomycetota bacterium | reverse complement strand
AGAGCGTCGCCGCCGCCGTGGCCGCCACGCGCGAGCGCCTCGGGCCGATCGACGTCCTCGTCAACAACGCAGGCTGGGACGACCTCAAGCCCTTCGTCGACACCGACGAGGCGCTCTGGGACCGCGTCATCGACATCAACTACAAGGGCGTGCTGCGCACGACGCACGCGGTCCTGCCGGACATGATCGAGCGCCGCTGGGGGCGCATCATCAACATCGGCTCCGACGCCGGCCGCGTCGGCTCGTCGCTGGAGTCGGTGTACTCGGGCGCCAAGGGCGGGATCATCGCGTTCACCAAGACGGTG
>VAWY01000240.1 GCA_005888335.1 Actinomycetota bacterium | reverse complement strand
CGCGGTCGCGATGCTCGCGGCGCTCGTCGAGTCGCTCGGCGCGGTGGCGAAGTGGCGATGAAGGCTCGTCACAATCGCGCCGGCCGCAAGTGGGGCTAGGCCGCTCTGCGCCGGCGGGGGCGGCCAGGGCCGTTCCCGCCGTCAGCGCCTCGTCAGGGGCGCGTACTCGGCCATGAGCTTGCGCTCCGAGCCGTCCTTGGCGAAGCGCACGACGACGATGCCACCCGGCTCGACGGAGGTGACCACGCCCTCGCCGAACGCCGGGTGCGCGACGTCCTCGCCGAGGCGGAAGCCGGCCGCCGGGGCGTCCGTTCGCGTCGAGGCCCAGGTCGTGGCGCGGATGGCGCCGGGCGCCGGACGCAGGTCGCCGGCCGTCTCGCGGTCGGTCAGCTCGGGCGGGATCTCGTCCAGGAAGCGGCTGCGCAGCCCGTAGCTCTGGGCGCCGAAGATCGAGCGCCGGCGCGCGTACGTCAAGTAGAGGTCGCGCATCGCGCGGGTGATGCCGACGTAGCACAGCCGCCGCTCCTCCTCGAGGCCGCCCTCGTCGAGCGCGCGCGAGTGCGGGAAGACCCCGTCCTCCATCCCCATGATGAAGACGATCGGGTACTCGAGGCCCTTGGCGTTGTGCAGCGTCATCAGCGTCACGACGCCCTCGTCGTCGCGGCGCGTGTCGGCGTCCGAGGTGAGCGACGTCCGCTGCAGGTAGTCGCCGAGCGTGTTGGCGTCGTCGTCGGCGGTCGCGTCGAACTCGCGCGCGGCCGTGACGAGCTCGTGCAGGTTCTCGATGCGCCCCTGCGCCTCGAAGGTCCGCTCCGCCTCCAGCGCGTCCAGGTAGCCGGTCTCGTGCAGGACCGCCTCGAGCAGGTCGCCGATCGGCACGTTGTCCTGCGCGCGCTCGCGCAGCGACTCCATCGTCTCCATGAACCGCGTGAGCGCCTTGCGCGCGGCGGCGCCGAGTCCGGGGATGCCGTCGACGGTCGCGTCCATCGCCGCCTCCCAGATCGAGCTCTCCATCGTCGCCGCATGCGAGAGCACGCGCGAGACGCTCGTCGTCCCCAGCCCGCGCCTGGGCGAGTTGACGATCCGCTGGAAGGCGACGACGTCGTGCGGGTTCTGCAGGAACGTCAGGTACGCGAGCGCGTCCTTGACCTCGGCGCGGTCGTAGAAGCGCACGCCGCCGACGACCTGGTAGCGCAGCTCGCGCTCGCGCAGCACGTCCTCGATCGTCCGCGACTGCGCGTTGGTGCGGTAGAAGACGGCGACCTCGCCGAGCGACATCCCCTCGTCGGCCAGCCGCTCGATCTCCCCCACGACGAACCGCGCCTCGGCACGCTCGTCGTCGAGCTCGCGGACCTTGACCGGATCGCCCTGGCCGAGGTCGGTCCACAGGTGTTTGCCGAGCCGGCCGCGGTTGTTGCGGATGACGGCGTTGGCGGCATCGAGAATCGTCTGCGTCGAGCGGTAGTTCTGCTCGAGCCGGATGACCTTCGCGTCTTCGAAGTCGTCCTGGAACTCGAGGATGTTTCTGATGTCGGCGCCTCTGAAGCCGTAGACCGAGTTGTGCGTCGCGAGCCCGTTGGCGATGAAGTTGTGCGTCCCTTCGACGTTGATGTCGTAGACGGGTCGATCGAGCTTCACGCGCTCGACTGATGCAACGACGTCCCAGCCGTCTTCGGTGAACATGACCATGCCGGGACGGACCGCGGATGCGCAGGTGAAGGGCAATGAGAAGCCCTTGTTGACACGCCTGGGATCGGCGCCGAGCCGGGCGACGGAGCGCACGGTCACGTCCATCGCATCGCTGATTCGATCGACGACGTCGAAGAGGCTGCCCGCGTCCTTGAAGCAGCTCTCGAAGCGCCATCCGCGGGAATCGCGGCGCGCGGGCCGAACGCTCAGGCCGAGCGCTTCCAGCTGCTGGCGGCCCTCGTCGTCGTAGCCGAACAGCGCGATGCGGTGCATGGGCGTGCGTCCGCGGGCGTCGCCGCACAGGGTCACCGTCAGAATCCGCCGGCGGCCGTGCGCCGTCTGCGGCTGGTGGTGCGGCATGTGGGGCAGCAGCCCCTCGCGCTGAAGCAGCGCAAGCCCGGCCTTCTCGGTATCCACGCCGGCGAAGACGCGATCGATCAGCGCTTGATCGCCGACCAAGGTGTTGCCGCTTCCGTTCGGGCGCGCGTAGAACGGGAGTGTCTGGCCGCGGACGTACGTGCTCGAGGTGCCGACTCGGAAGCCCTTTTCTCGACGCCACATGACGTACGTCGTGTGGAGCTGTGGGGAGAGCCCCGGTGTGAAGCCGGCGAAGTGGACGTGCTCGGGAGTCGAGACGATCCGGCGTCCGCCGGCCGTGCGAATGGCGACCCCCTCGGAGCGCTCGGAGCGATAGACGCTCGTCACACGCGCAGCGTCGAAGCGCCCGCTGCCGTAGCCCGACAGCACGAGGTCGCCAGGCTCGATGTCCTCGATCGGGCGCTGGGACCCGTCGGCCATCGTCACCAGCGTGCCCTCGACCAGGCACTGATCCTCGTCACCCACTACCGCCAGGTTGCGGTGCTCGTCCGCGAGGAGCTGAAGCAGGCGGTACTGGGCGTGGTTGGTGTCCTGGTACTCGTCGACGAGGACGTGGCGGAAGGCGGTCTGGTAGCGCTGGCGGACCTCCGGGAAGAGCTCGAGGACGTTGACGGCGCGGACGAGGAGGTCGTCGAAGTCCATCGCGTTCATGCGCAGCAGCTCGCGCTCGTAGAGCTCGAAGGCGTCGGCGACGGTCTGCTCGAAGTACGAGCCGACGAGCTGGCGGTAGGCCTCCGCGTCGCGCAGGCGGTTCTTCGCGTCGGAGATCTGGCTCTGGACGGCGGCCGGGCTGAAGCGCTTGGGGTCGGCGTCGAGCTCCTCCAGGCAGCGCTTGACCAGCCGCCGCGAGTCGGCCTGGTCGTAGATCGTGAACTGGCGCGTATAGCCGAGGCGCTGCGCCTCGGCGCGCAGCATCCGCGCGCAGGCGGCGTGGAAGGTCATCACCCACATCCCGCGCGTGCGCCGGCCGAGCAGGAGCTCGACGCGCTCGCGCATCTCCTGCGCGGCCTTGTTGGTGAAGGTGATCGCGAGGACCTCGTTGCGCTGGGCGCGGCCGGTGAGGACGAGGTGCGCGAGGCGGTGGGTGAGCACCCGCGTCTTGCCCGAGCCGGCGCCGGCGAGAATGAGCAGCGGCCCCTCGCCGTGCTCGACCGCCTCCCGCTGCGGCGGGTTCAGGCCGGCAAGGAGCTCGGCGACGCGGTCGGTGGTCTCGGGAGGCACTCAGACCCATCGTAAGCGGGCGCCCGGCGGCTGCTAGCGGGGCGCGCGCCACATGAGCCAGACCTTCGGCCCGCGCGGCAGCCGCAGCTCGTCGCGCACGCGAAAGCCGTGACGCTCGTAGAAGACGACGTTGCGCGCCTTGGCCGTCTCGAGGTAGGCGCCGACGCCCTCGCGGTCGCACACCTCGAGGCCCGGCGCGAGCAGCCGCGAGCCCAGGCCCTGCCCCTGGCGCGGCGGGTCGACGCCGAGCACCGCGAGGTAGAGGTGCCGCTCGCGCGGGTGGACGCGCTCCACGCCGCCCAGGCCCCAGAGGGTGAGCGGCGCGCGGCGCGGCGTGAGCGCGCCGAAGCCGCGCAGCAGCTCGCCCGGCGGCACCGCCCAGGCGTCGGGGGGCGCCCACAGCGCGGCCGCGTCGCGCTCGGCGGTCGTCCACGTCAGCTCGTGGGGGACGAGCGTGGTGAGGCGGCCGGCGAAGAACCGTGCGATGCGCCGCGGGCGCTTGCCGGCGTGCGGGTGCGCCCACACCGAGACCGGGTCGTCGTGGAACGACCGGGCGAGCATCTCGGCGAGCGCCGGAGCGTCGTCGGGCGTGGCCAGGCGGAGCACCAGCGGGACCGTACTCTGCGGCGCGATGCGGCTGACCGACGAGGTGCGGGCCCACGCCGAGCGCGTGGCGGCGTCGGCGCGCTCGGTGAGCGTCGACCTCGAGGCGCTCGGCACGCTCGAGCCCGGCCCGCCGCCCGTGATGGACGCCGAGCGCCACTACCTCGAGGGCTCGGAGGCCGACGTGGCGAGCTACCTGCTCGTGCTCGACACGATCAACTTCGGCTCGGGCTGGTTCCCGACGCTGCGCAAGCGCCCCGGCGCGTCGGGCTACTTCACGATCGCGTGGAGCCTGGCCGATCGCTACCGCGCGCACGGCCCGTGGACGAACGCCGAGCTGCGCGCCATGCGCACCGAGGAGCTCGCCGACGTCCTCGGCCAGCCGCGCGACCACGAGCTCACAGCGCTCTTCGCCCAGGCGTTGCGCCAGCTCGGGGCGTTCCTCGGCGAGCGCGGCGCGCTCGACCTGGTGCGCGCTGCCGGCGGCTCGGCGGAGCGCCTGGCCGAGCTGCTCGCCGCGGGCATGACGATGTACGCCGACCGCGGCTTCTACAAGCGCGCGCAGATCGTTCCGCACGACCTCGCGCTCGCCGGGGTCGCCTCCTTCCGCGACCTCGAGCGGTTGACGATCTTCGCCGACAACCTCGTCCCCCATGTCCTGCGCGTCGACGGCGTGCTGCGCTACGACGAGCGGCTCGCCGGCCACATCGACGCCGGCCGCCTGCTGCGGCCGGGACCGCAGGAGCGCGAGATCCGCGCGTGTGCCGTGCACGCCTGCGCGCTCGCCGCGCGGCGGGCCGGCGTGAGCGAGAACGACCTCGACCACCGCCTGTGGACGCGCGGCCAGGCAGCCGCCTACAAGGCGCTGCCCCGGCACCGCTGCCGGACGATCTTCTACTAGTGGACCCGTCCGACTTGCGGACGCGCCCACCTAGTGGAAGGTGAAGCGCAGCCAGAAGGCGAGGCCGAGCGCCGCGAGCGCGAGGGCCGCTCCGCCGGGCACGCCGGCGCGGCCGCCGCGGGCCAGCCAGACGCCGCCGACGACGAAGCCGACGAGCGGCACGAGCGCGGCGAGCAGCAGCCCGGCGACGATCTCGGCGATGCTCGGCGGCGGATCCTGCGGATCGACGCGCTCCATGCCCCGCTTATCGGCAGATCGGGGCGAAGGTTGCAGCCCGCGAGATCTAGCCGCCGGCGGGGTTCGGCCCGCGGCTGACCGGCCGCAGCGGCCGCACCTCGGCGGCCCGCTCCGCCTCGCCGCCGGTGAGCTCGGCGACCGCCCGCTCGAGCGCGCCGATCCGGCTTGCCAGGGCGGCGATCGCGTCGGCGATCGGGTCGGGCAGATGCACCCAGTCGGCGTCGGGCCCCTCGGGCCGCTTGCCCTCGACGCGCACGGGATGGC
>VAWY01000239.1 GCA_005888335.1 Actinomycetota bacterium | reverse complement strand
CTGTGCGACCACGTTGACCTCGGCGACGGTCATGGGCCCCTCCTGTGGTTGGGCGCTCCCGCGGGCGCGCCGTGCCGGTCGGTTCGATCCTAAGAACGGCGATCACGCGGGGTCAACCGGCGCGGCGCGTCATCGTCGACGTTGGCGCCCGTGGTCAAGCCGTAGTCCTCCATGAGAAACATCTTGGGTTGCGGTTAAGCCGCGCCGCCGGACGAGCACGCGCCCCGCGCCGGAGTGCAAGATCGCGGCGACGATGCGTTTCGGACCGGTTGCCCTGGCCCTCCTGGCGGTCGCCGCGGTTGTCGCGGGCGCGTTGTCGATCAACGCCGGCGCGGTCCGGCACCCGGCCCGCCGCTCAGCGGCGCACGTCACGCTGACGGCGACCCCGGCCGCGCCGCGCCTGGGCGCGCCGGTCCGCTTCACCGGCAAGGTCACGCCGAGCGTGCGAGGCGAGCGCGTGATCCTCCAGCAGCGCGTCCGCGGGCGCTGGCGCAACCTGCCCCGCGGCCGCGGCCGGGTCGGCCGCCACTCGAGCTTCACGATCGTTCATCGCTTCGGCGCGCGCGGCCTGAGGACGATCCGGGCGGTCGTCCGAGCGACGCGGCGCACCCGAGGGGCGGTCTCCGCGCCGACGGACGTCAACGTCGGCATCGTGCTCGCGGGGATCCACAAGATCCGCCACGTCGTCGTCATCATGCAGGAGAACCGCTCGTTCGACAGCTACTTCGGGACCTATCCCCGCGCCGACGGCCTGCCGCGCGACGCGCAGGGCAACTTCACGGTCTGCAGCCCCGATCCCGCGACCGGGCAGTGCGACCCGCCCTTCCACGATCCCAACGACGCCAACAACGGCGGGCCGCACTCTCAGCCCGACGCGATCGCCGACATCGACGGCGGCAAGATGGACGGGTTCGTCCGCCAGGCGGAGGCCAAGCCACAGGCCTGCCCGAACCCGACGCTCAACCCGGACTGCCGGCCCGCGGGGACGCTCGACGTCATGGGCTACCACGACTCGCGCGAGATCCCCAACTACTGGTCCTACGCCGAGCACTACGTGCTGCAGGACCACATGTTCGAACCGAACGCGTCGTGGAGCCTGCCCGCCCACCTGTTCATGATGTCGGAGTGGTCGGCGCACTGCAGCCGCCTGGGTGACCCGTCGAGCTGCCACAACTCCGTCAACGGTCCCGGCTCGCCGCCCTCACCCAAGAACCCGAACAAGCCGCCGCCCGACTACGCCTGGACCGATCTGACCTACCTGCTGCACAAGGCCGGCGTCTCGTGGGGCTACTACGTCTTCCAGGGGACCGAGCCCGACTGCGAGGACGACGCGGCGGTCTGCCCGCCAAAGCGCCAGAACGCGGCCACGCCCGGGATCTGGAACCCGCTGCCGTACTTCGACACCGTCAAGCAGGACGGCCAGCTCGGCAACATCCAGTCGCTGAACCGCTTCGCCGCCGCCGCGCGCGACGGCAGCCTGCCCGAGGTCTCCTGGATCGTGCCCAACGGCCGGGTCTCCGAGCACCCGCCGGCGCTCCTCTCACGCGGCGAGCGCTATACGACGAGCCTGATCAACGCGCTGATGCGCGGCCCCGACTGGAAGAGCACGGCGATCTTCCTGGCCTGGGACGACTGGGGCGGCTTCTACGACCACGTGCCGCCGCCCGTCGTCGACCAGAACGGCTACGGGCTGCGCGTGCCGGCCCTCGTCATCAGCCCGTACGCGCGCCGCGGCTACATCGACCACCAGGTCCTCAGCTTCGACGCCTACGCGAAGTTCATCGAAGACGACTTCCTCGCCGGCCGGCGCCTGGACCCGCGGACCGACGGGCGGCCGGACCCGCGCCCCGACGTCCGCGAGAACGCCAAGCAGCTGGGCAACATCGTCGCGGACTTCGACTTCAACCAGCCGCCGCGCCCTCCGTTGCTCCTGCCGGTGCGGTGAGGGCGCGCGGCCGTCGCGCCCTTACGCAACGCGCACGTCTCGCATCGCCGCCGCGCGCTCGAGCGGGGCCGCGGGCAGCTTGGCGAGCTCCTCGACGAGCAGGTGGCCCCAATGCCGCAGCGGGCGCGCGGGGCGCCACGCGGTGCGCAGCCCGTAGCCCGCGTAGGGGGCGAAGAAGAACGGCGCGCGCAGGTGCCACAGCGACGTGACGACGAGCACCTCGCGGATCCCGCCGATCGCCACGATGAGCGGTAGCGAGCGCGAGGCGTTCTCGGCGGTGTTGTGCCCGGCGACCTCGGTCACCGTCGGGACGCCCGGCACCGTCCACTCGCGCTGCATCTGCTCGGCCTCCGACAGCCCGCCGGTCTGCGTGTAGCCGGTCAGCACGGCGGCGCGCATCGGATCGGTGAGGCACGCCTCTTCGGCGCGGAACATGCGCGCCCGCGAGTGGGCGGAGATC
Source organism: Actinomycetota bacterium (assembly GCA_005888335.1). Next base: position 2,797 of record VAWY01000239.1, on the reverse strand, counting down.
CGGTGCTCCGGGCTCACCAGTGGCTCGCGGTGGCCGAGGACGACGACCAGGCGGTCGCTCGCGCGGCCGGCGACGGGCGACAGCCGCGCGGCCGCGGCGGCATCGCAAATGACGGTGACCGCCGGATGGTCACGCAGCAGCGAAGCGGGAACGGCCGGCCCGGCCGCTCCCTCGAGCATCGCGTGGAGCGCTTCGGCCTTGGCCTCGCCGGCCGCCAGCACGAGGACCTCGCGCGCGGCGCGCAGCGTGCGCAGGCCGACGGTCAGCGCCTCGCGCGGCGCGTTGGCGGCGCCGGAGCCGGCCTCGATCGCCGGGCGCTCGAGTGTGACGCGGTGGACGCCCTGGCCGGCCGTCGCCCCGGGCTCGCTGAACACGACCGGCGCCTCGTCTCCGAGGCCCAGGATGGCGAGATCGATCTGGCGCTCGTCGAGGAGCGCCTGATAGCGCTCGGCCTCGGCCTCGGGGTCGGGCGCCGTGCCGTCGAGGCCGTGGCGCGTGCCGAGGCGCAGCCCGGTGAGCTCGCGGTCCAGCGTCGCGCGGACACTGTGCGGATCGCCGCCGCCCACCCCGAGGTACTCGTCCAGCTGGAACCCCGTCACGCCCTCGAGCGGCAGCGAGCCGTCGGCGGCGTGCGTCCGCAGCGCGTCGTACATCTCGCACGGCGTCGGCCCCGTGGGAAGCAAGAGCCGCACGCCCGGGCGAGCGCGAAGTCGGTTGGCGACGATCTCGGCCGCGGTGAGCGCGACGCGGCGCGGCTCGGAGACGACCAGGACGCCTGGCGCGAGCATCGCGCGAGTCTCGCGCACGCCCCGGTCGCCACTCGCGTCACGTAGACGTGCCGCGCTCCAGGACGCCCTTCAGTGCGCGCAGCTGAGCGCGAACGTCACGACGAACGCCATGCTCGAAGGTCTTGCGCAGGACGCGCGGCAGCTTCTTGAACTCGAACTCGCTGACCTGGGTGAATCGCGTCCCGGTCGGCGTCGGCTCGAGGCGGTACTCGACGTCGAAGACCGATGCCTCGTCTTCCTCCCGCATCCTCAGACGCGAGGGCGCATCAAGCTCGAGGTGCTCAAGCCGCAGCTCCGCCGGCGGGCGAAGCGGCACGGGCTTGTGGACGACTCTCCAGGCTCGCGGACCGGACTGCTCGACCGACGTGACCTTGCGACACCACCGCGGATCGTTCAGCGGGTCGGCGACCAGCGCCCAGACCTCCTGCGGAGAGCGCGCGATCTCGACGGATTCCTCGACCCGCACGCGTGCAACCGTAACGGCAGCTCGCGGAGCAGCGATGCGACCTTCGATGGCCGGCGACGAGATGCGCCAGGTCGTACGACCAATGGCTCATTGACGGCTCCGCGAACGCGCTGCAGGCTGGCAGGAACACCACGGGCAAGGAGGCCCATGCGACGTCTCGCCGTTCTCGCCGCGGTGTCGGCCACCGCGGCGCTGCTTGTCGTCCCGGCGGGCGCCTCGGCCGCGGGCATCATCTCGTCGCTGTCGCTCTCCCCCGATTCGGTCCGGGGCGGCGCGTCGTCGCAGGGAACGGTGACCCTCGCGTTCCCCGACCCGTCCCCCACGACGGTGCTGCTCTTCAGCAGCGATCCCTCGGCCGCGACCGTGCCGCCCTCCACGGTCGTACCGCCCGGTGCGACCAGCGTGACGTTCACGATCACCACCAACGCCGCGGCGCCGCCGACCATCGTCCAGATCATGGCCGCCGTCCAGAACGTCCCACGCACCGCCAACCTCTCGGTCAACGCCGCGACGCCCGCCGGCCCGTCGCTGTCGTCCGTCTCCGTGAGCCCGTCGAGCGTCACCGGCGGCAGCCCGACGACCGGGACGGTCACCTTCACCGGCGCGACCAACGGGGCGGTCGTCCAGCTCTCCAGCAGCAACCCGGGCGTCGTCCAGGTCCCGGCGGAGACCGTCGTCGAGGCCGGGAAGTCCAGCGCCGCCTTCGCCGTGAGCACGTCCTCCGTGAGCGCCACCACGACGGCGACCATCACCGCCACGTGGTTCGGCGTGACCCGCACGGCGACGGTCACGCTCACGCCCGGCGCGCCGGCGGCCGCCGACCGCGTGGCGATCACCAGGGCCAGATGGAAGGCCCGCCTGCTCACCATCGAGGCCACGAGCACCAACCCCAAGGCGATCCTCTCGGTCTACTCGCGGTCGGGGGCCTTCATGTTCACGCTGACCAGCAACGGCGGCGGGCGCTACTCCGATCAGCGCGGCTGGGTCTTCAACCCGCAGGTGATCACCGTGCGCAGCAACCTTGGGGGCTCGGCCACCGCGACGCTGACCACATAGCCCGGCGAACCTTGCGCTGGCCAGAGGGTCCAGTTGTCCGGCCGATTCAGGCCGTAGAGACCGCTTGGGGCCGCATCACAGCGGCCCCAAGAGACAGTCGGTGAGCTTGGAGGGACGTTCTCGCGGACGTCCCGATCACTCACTCACCCGCAGCCGGTGTTGTTGCCGCAGCTCGAGCACGTGTAGCACGAGCCCGTGCGCTGCATCATGCCGCCGCACTGGTTGCACGCCGGGCCGAGGTCGAGGCCACGGAGGCGGGCCGGGACGACGGGCGGCGTGTCGGTCATCGCCTCGGCGGCAGCCACCGTCTGACCGGGCTGGGTGCCCGCGACGGTGCCGCGGCCCGGCGTGCCGGACGGCGACGTGCCGTGCGCCGGCCGCGGGGTGGGCTCGATCACGGCGCCGCCGTTGGCGGGGCCGGCGGTGTCGGAGCCCAGCGAGCTCGCGGCCGCCTCGGCCGCCTTGCGGGCGCGGACCTCGGCGGTGA